>DATJDA010000081.1:0-26629 GCA_035497695.1 Marinobacter sp.
TCATGGGAAAGGCGTCGTGAAAAGCTCTCCAGGTAATGGTTATAGCCGTGCAGTCGATCCACCATCTGACTGAAATGACGCTGCAACTGGCCGAGTTCGTCCCGGGCGCGGGATTCGGGCAGCGCGCCGGTAATTCGTCCGTCCTCGTCAATGCTGGTGCTGACGGCTCTCTGCAGGCGGGTAATTCGCCAGGATAACCAACTGGCATAGCCCAGTAACACCAGTGTCAGGCCGATGATAATCAGCGTGCTACGGGCAATCACCGAACCCAGGGTAGAGCCCGACAGGGTAAGTAGCTGATCCAGAGACTGTTCCAGAATGAGCAGGCGGCCGCCAAATACCGGCTGTATGGTCATCAGCCAGACACTGTCATCCTTATGCTTAACCAGATTAACCGAAGGTAAGGCATCGATATCTGCCCAGTGCTCACCGGTACTCATTGCCGCTGGCTTCGGTTGGTAAAACCGAACCAGTGCTCTGAGTGTATTAAGACTGATTTGTTCAATAACCTGAAGAGGGCTGAGGGTCTCAAACCCCGGGGGTGGTTCGCCTGAAGGCACTTGTTGCCGTGTCGTTATCCAGCCACCGGGTTCCAGAATCTGTATGCGCTGGCCGCTGTTTAACCGGGGCTTGAGCTGCCTTTCCAGTAACCGGTTCCGGCTAACCAGAATGGGCAGTGGCTTTAACGAAGTGCCCACGCTGTGGGCTTTGCCGTCTTCTGTCCAATGGGCAGAGAATCCGAGCCGGCTTCCTGCAGGCGGTACTGGCATCTCCAGCTCGAGTTGCCAGCCGGTGCCGGCGGATTCCCAGCTGGCAATAATCCGGTAGTCTGGCTTTTGCTCGTTTTGGGTGTCCAGTCCATGAAGCCTGCCGGGGGCTGGTGTCCGGATCAGCCAGGATTGTTGCATTGCGGCAACGTCAACGCCCTGGGCCGGTGGTTGAAGAAAGAGCAGTAAGTGATCGTAGGGCTGATTTTCTTCGCCGGGATTAAAAAACACGGGAATTCGGTTGGATAGGTGAATTAACAGATAAAGATGCCGGCCGTTGGATGCAGCCTGCCATCTTATAGCTGGCTGTCCGGCAGGAGCTGGTTGCCCGGGAACCTGCCAGTTCGGGAAGGATTTTCCCTCCTCATAGCCCGGCCAGTCGTCGGCGTAACCGTCCAGATGAATCTCGCGATCAATTGGCTCGGCGTAAATTGCGGGTGTATCTGCGGCTATCGGGATTTGTCCAACCAGTTCGTCACCTACAGACACCGCCAACTGCTCCGCCTGTTCCTGCAGTTGCTGGTAGGCCTGTTGCCTCAGGGCATCATCCAGCTCCAGTACAAACTGAAGACCCGCCCAGGGAATCAGCAGCATGAGCAGGCTGGCAACCAGCAGTTGGCGTTTCAGGGTCAAGGTTCAGATCTCACGGGCATTCCAACGGTATCCCATGCCGTACGCCGTTTGGATGCCGTCGAACTCGCTATCTGTTTGGGCAAATTTACGACGAATGCGCTTAATGTGGGAGGTAACGGTGTTCTCATCCAGAACGGTGCTGGCGGCATCCATCAACTGGTCACGATTACGCACATGGCCCGGGTGCTGAACCAGCGAGTGGAGCATCCAGAACTCGGTTACGGTGAGATCTATGGGCAGGTCGTTCCAGGCAACCGTCATTCGGTCTACATTCAGTTTAAGACGCCCGCGCTGAAGCACTTCTTCCGGCTTTTGTAAGGCCTCAGCCCAGGCGTCTGCCCTGCGCAATAGCGCAGTTACCCGCGCTAGCAGGTGGTCCAGACTCATGTCTTTAGTCACGTAGTCGTCGGCACCAAGTCGCAAGCCGTGAACCGAATCGATATCGCTGTCGCGGGCAGTCAGAAAAATTATTGGTAGCGTGGCGGACAGATTGCGAAGATCTTTACAAAGGGTAAATCCGCCTTCGGGTTCATCGGCAAGCCCCACATCAATAATGGCCAGGTCAGGCAGTGCCTTTTGTAATTCCCGCCAGGCGGCGGGGCGGTCGCCGTAGGCAGATACCTGATACCCCCGGCGCTCAAAAGCAACCCGATAGTTCTCGCGAATGGCTGGCTCGTCTTCAATCAGAACAATATGTTTTTTCATGGTTGTGAACATTCAGGTGGCTGACAGATCTCTATTTAAACATGGCGGGGCTTTAGAGCAAGGGTGCGGTTCCAGGTTGCCACAATTGATCATTTTTTATGGCCGGAATGCCCGGTTTTGCCATTCAAGGTACATCTGAGGTTGCTGTAATGGCTGCACGTTTTTCAATTATGCAGCAAAGGGACCTCCAACATGATGCTTTCTTCCAGTCTGTTCAGGCTAACGCCATCACTCACCGGCAAACAACGTCACCGTATCGGCCGTTGTGCCGAAGGGGTCAGTCTCTGGCTGGCGGTTCTGTTAATGCTTTTTGTTCACCCGCTTTACGCCGAAGCTGGTCAGGATAGTGAAGAGCAGGCGGGAATGCTGCATTTCACCGATCACTCCGGCAACTGGCAGGAGCCGGCAATAATTCTGAGCAGTGACTTTGACATACAGGTCAGCGGATTAATTGCCGAAAATCGCCTGCTAAGACAGTTTCGGAACACCAGCGAACACTGGCGGGAGGGTGTCTTTGTGTTTCCATTACCTGAAAATGCCAGTGTTTATGCACTGACCATGAAAGTGGGTGAGAGAACCATCGTCGGAAAGATTAAGGCAAAAGCGGATGCCCGAAAGACTTACCAGCACGCCAAGGCCTCTGGTCGGCAGGCAGCGAATGTTGAGCAGCAGCGGCCAAACCTGTTTACCGCACGGGTCGCGAATATCCCGCCGGGCGAAACCATCTCAATTGAGCTCCACTATCAACAACCGGTTGATTATCACGCGGGAGAGTTCAGTTTGCGTCTGCCAACAACGCTTACTCCCCGTTACATGCCAGGCTGGGCTTTGGCGAAGCAACCGTCGCAATGGCAGGGTGGGTGGGCGGTGCCGACCTCAGATGTGCCAGATGCAGATGAAATCAGCCCCTATACTGTTCGGGCAGAGGATGTGTCGGATACGAATTACCGGGCCACGATTCACATGACCATTAATGCGGGTATGCCACTTGCCAGGGTGTTTAGTCCAAGCCACGCACTGGCAACCAGCGTTGATGGGCAAACCGTTGATGTAACACCAAAAACAGGCCAGTTACTGATGGACCGTGATTTTGTGGTGCACTGGCAGCCCATTACAGGCAAGGAGCCCACAGCGGCGGTGTTTCACCAACACTGGCAGGATCAGGACTATCTGCTGGCGATGATGGTGCCCGGCACTGAGCAGGAAAAGGCGTTGCCGAGGGAGTTGGTGTTCGTTATCGATACGTCCGGATCGATGGGTGGTGAACCCATCCGGCAGGCCAAAGCGGCATTACAGCGCGGGTTAGATACACTGACGCCAGATGATCGGTTCAATGTGATTCAGTTCAACAGTCAAACCCAGGCGCTGTTTATGCAGCCGCAGATTGCCAACGCCAACAACCTTGCTCGAGCGCTTCGTTATGTGGAGCGTTTACAGGCGGGTGGTGGCACGGAAATGGCACCTGCGTTAACCCGGGCGCTGGAGCCATCTGCCAGCCAGAGTGAACTGCCCGGAAAATTGGTTCAGCAAGTGGTGTTTATTACCGATGGTGCGGTTGGTAATGAAGCTGGGCTGTTCGATCAGATTCGTACGCAATTGGGTAACAAGCGTCTGTTTACGGTAGGAATTGGCTCGGCACCCAATATGCACTTTATGCGTGAGGCCGCACGCTGGGGGCGGGGAGTATATACGGCGATTACGGACACATCGGATGTTGGCGGCCCTCTGGAAAAGCTGTTCGCTGCAATGAAGGCACCCGTACTGACCGATATTCAGGTTCAGTGGCCAGTCCAGACAGATACCGTTGAAAGCTTTCCGGCCCGCCCAGGAGATCTGTTCCAGGGTGAGCCGCTGATTCAGGTTGTTCGTGGCGTTGCACCAGCGGGTGTGCTGAAAGTCTCTGGCCGGTTACCAGGCGGGCAACGCTGGGAGCGTTCACTGGATCTGCAGCAGGCCGCTCCGGGCCAGGGCCTGAATCGCCAGTGGGCAAGAGAAAAGATAGACAGCCTGCTTGATGAAGAGCGCATTGGCGGTGAAAGCCAGCAATCGTTGGTCACCTCACTGGCGGTTGAGTATAGCCTGATGTCTCCCTACACCAGCTTTGTCGCTGTTGAGGAAACTCCGGTACGGCCTGCCAATACACCCGTCAGCACAGAGAATCTTCCGACACTGCTGCCCGCCGGCACCACCGACGGCATGCTTCGTTACCCTCAAACCAGCACGGCCGGGCCGCTGTTGATTGCTTTGGGACTACTTGGGCTGATGTTTTCCCTTGCCATCGTTTTCTTGCAAAGGAGGATACCTTCATGAGCCGCCTTCTACTTTTGCTGCTTACGTCTTCGGCTACGTTACTGGTGTTTGGGTTGTGGATACCTCTTAAGGCAGTCGTCGCTCAGGAACTGCTGGAACTGGCCTGGGCAGAGACCCAGGCACGGCAAACCGATGCACGGCCGTGGCCATGGGCAGATACCTGGCCGGTGGCCCGGATTGCCGTGCCTGAACTTGGAGACTCCATGATTGTTCTGGATGGCAGCCATGGTGGAAGTCTGGCCTTTGGGCCCGGGCGGATTATAGGTAGCGATGATGGTCGGGGGCCGGTGATTATCGCCGGCCATCGCGATACGCATTTTCAGCAGTTGCAGTACCTGAAGCCCGGAAGCGAAGTGCAGCTCCAGAGCCGCAGTGGGCAGTGGCGCAACTACGAGGTGATCAATGCGCGGGTAGTCGACAGCCGTGCTGAGCAGATAGATACTCAGCGGCTGGCGGATAACGAATTACTGCTGATTACCTGTTATCCGTTCAGCAGTATAAATCCGGGTGGGCCACTTCGTTACGTGGTGGAGGCCAGATCAGGCATTGTAAAAGCAGACCACTCAATGGAACAAATTGACACTGTTACCGGAACCTGAAGTTAGCGTACACTTGTACGCCAGAAATCAGCTACAGGGTTGTCGTACATGGGTGCATTAAGAAAACTGCTGGCGTGGCTGAGTGTGCCGGTGCTCTGTATGTTTGCGCTAATTGTGTTTATTGCCCGCCCGTTTAACCCCGATAATAACCGCCTGCTGGCGATTGTTGTTGCGCGCACAGGGCGGGCGCTACTTGGAATGAGGCGATCAGTTGAAGGCCGTGAAAATATTCCAACCGATCGCCCGGTAGTGGTGATCGCCAATCATCAATACAACGATGATCTTTTTGTGGTTGGGGACTTAATGCCACCGCGCACAGTTGCGGTGGGCAAATCGTCATTGGTATGGGTGCCATTCTTTGGGCAGGTCTTCTGGCTTGGCGGTAATATTATTATCGATCGGGCCCGCGCTCATAAAGCCGTTGCCGTTATGCAGGCGAGCAGTGAAGCCATTACCCGCGAGCGAAAAAGCCTGTGGGTTTTCCCCGAGGGAACCCGCAGCCAGGGGCGTGGTTTACAGGCATTCAAAAAGGGTGCCTTCTACGCTGCCATAACGTCTGGTGCGCCGGTTGTCATGATCTGTGTTGGTCAGTATCAGGACAAAACTACCGGCTGGCTTGGTCGCCGGGAACCGGTTGCCGTGCGAATTTTACCTCCGGTTGAAACCACGGGCATGACCAAAGCCGATATTCGCGGGCTAATGGCCCATTGTCATCAGCAGATGGCTGATACCATCGCCAGTCTGTAATTTGTTGGCATTTGTGAAATAAAGTCTCTTGAAGCACCCGGGGAAACAGGGCAGTCTTTGCCAGTCTGATCACCTTATTCAATGATATTCATGGAGAAGCACGGAATGAATCTGATTCTGTTTCTGATCATCGGTGGTGTAGCCGGCTGGCTGGCCGGGCTAATTATGAAAGGCCGCGGTTTTGGCGTGCTGGCCAATATAGGTATTGGTATTGTCGGTTCTTTTCTTGGTGGATTTGTGTTCCGTTTACTGGGGCTTGCTGCACAGGGTGCGGTCGGCGAGCTGGTAACCGCAACGGTGGGCGCGGTACTGTTACTGGCGATCGTTAGTAAAATCAGGAAGGCCTGAGCATGATCACACCTATTACTGCCATATTTGCGGCCGTTATCGGCATTCTCCTGCTGGTGCTGTCTTTTCATGTATCCAGATTTCGCCTGAAATACAAAAAGGATTTAGGCGTTACCAGTGATCGTGATTTTGAAGTGGCTGTCCGGGCCCAGGCCAACTTGGTTGAGTATGCACCCATAGCATTGATTATGTTGGCAATCGCCGAGCTTAATGGCGTGTCGGGTAGCTTTATCTACTGGACTGGAATGGCGCTGGTTACCGGCCGGATTCTGCATGCATTTGGCATGATTAAAGGCCATGGAAAATCACACTGGGCCCGCTTCAGTGGTATTTTACTAACCTGGTTTGCCATTTTCGCTGCGGCTGGCCTGCTACTCTGGAATGTCTGGCAGGTATACGGTTAAGCATTGAAACCGGCCGGGAGCTGTTGGGCTCCTGGCTATGTGGTATGCAGGTTTTCCTCGCGCTGCATCCACACTACCCCTGTACGGCCCGGGTAAGGTTTTGTGCCTGATATTCCAGCTCGACCCGCCGGTTGGCGGCGTGATCCTCTGGTGTAGCCAGTGGCCGGTCAGACCCCCAGATTCGGAGTGTCATCCGGGATTCGTGTACTCCCCGCTCAGCCAGAGCGCGAGCCACAGAACTGGCTCTCAGGCGGGCCAGAAACTGGTTATAATCCTCTGCACCAAAATTATCCGAGTGGCCATGAATACATACCTGAATGCCCGGGTGCCTGCACAGATAAAACGCATGTTGCTCTAGTATGGGCAGGTCACGGGTATCCAGTGAATGCTTGTTGAACCCGTAATGAAACCTTGTCTGATGTGGCGGTCTGGAGCCAGCAGCAGATGAACTGAAACCAGATTCTGCGGCTATGGATGCCAGGGCAATCAAATCGGGGTTGTCTAAAACAAGTACGGTCATTGGTAGTATCCTTGATTCCGGTATTATAACGACCCTAATGGTCGATAAAGTGCTGATATAGTTGCCGGGAAGGCAGACATATTGTTATATCAGTCTCTGTATTGCCTAAAAGCCGGATACGATTTAAACGCAAAAATACGACATTGCTGTGGTAAAAAGCTGACCTTCAGAGATAGATAATGATGAATTGTGACCGCCCATGCTGATCATCCCTGCCGAGAACGCTGTCAACTGGAAACAACCGCCGTGGATTACGCTTGGGCTAATGCTTGCCTGCTTGTTAGTGTTCCTGTTCTACCAGGGTGGCGACAGCAGAAAGCAGCAGCAAGCCGTTGAGCAGTACCTCGAACATAATTTGCAGGCTCTTGAAGCGCCGGCGTACGAAGACTACCTGCAACGGCAGATACAGTTTGAAGGTGCGGGAAACCGGGTTAATGACCTGCAGCATTTTCAGGAGTTGAAAGCCGGAGACAACAAATACTGGCTGGCAGCCAGTCTTTTGATGGACCGGGAGTTCTATCAGTACCTGCAAAACAATCAGAGCGTTATCTGGGCACCGGCAGAGCGAAAGCGCTGGAGTGAAGCCCGTACCGCTATCGAAGAAAATTATATCAACCAGCTCAGTGCGTTTCAGTTGGGGCTGGTACCAGCATCGCCATCGCTGCACACATTGATCAGCTACCAGTTTCTGCATGGTGGCTGGGGTCATATCATAGGAAACCTGCTGTTTCTGTTTCTGCTAGGTTTTACCGTCGAAAAAGCTTTGGGTGCGGGCCGTTTCTTGCTGGCTTATCTGGCGTGTGGGATATTGTCCGGGCTGGTTTTCACAGCTTTTTCGTCTGGCAGTTATATACCGCTGGTAGGAGCCTCCGGCTCTATCTCCGGCCTGATGGGTATGTATGTTGCCATTTATGGCTTACGAAAAATCCGCTTTTTCTATTTTCTCGGCGTTTACTTTAATTATTTTCGGGCACCGGCTATCGCCATATTGCCTGTTTGGGTAGGTAAAGAGATTTATGATTACTGGTTCGCCGGTGCTACGGGTATAGCATATATGGCCCATGCGGGCGGCCTGATTGCCGGGGCGGCTCTGGTTTGGATACTGGGTGAAAGCTGGCTGCAGGTGCGGGAAGAATTTTTTGAGCCAGAAGAAGAGGAGCAGGATGCACTGTTTACTGCGCCTTACGCGCAGGCCATGGCAAGTCTTGGGCGAATGGATTTTGCATTGGCGAAACGACAGTTTGAGGTTTTGCATGCGGAATATCCTGAGCGCTCTGTACTGCTGGAGCATTTGTATCAGTTGGCAAAACTGCGCCCGGATTTGCCAGAGTACCGCGACCGCGCCCGTGCGCTGATGAACGACGCACTGGGCCGGCACCAGCCAGAGAAAATGATTGCGGTTTGGCAGGAATATCTTAAAGAAGGGGAAAGCCATCAACCGCTGGCCGCGGAGGATCACAACCGGGTACTGTTCGCCAGCCTCAAGCAACACGATATGAAGACCGCCGAAAAAGCCTTCGAGCGGCTTCGAAGTACCGGTGAGGTCCTGTTGGTGTCTGAAGCTTGCCGGCTGTTAGTAAGTGAGTTTGAAAAACGTCAGATGGAACCAAAGGCCCGGCATTACCGGCAGTTGCTTCAAGTATAGGTTAGAGACAGCGCTGCCAAGTCAGGCAAAAACTTTATTCCGGCGCTGAAAATGTCGCCTTGGGCCCCTTTAGGGGCTGCCGCTTCTCCGCCTGTTCAAGATACGCTGCAATTTGCTCATGCAGTGGATGAGTGAGGCAGCGCTTTTGAATGAACGTCAGAAACGCTGTTGCTTTTTCCCACTGATCTAAACCGTTAGCCAGCACTTGTGCGACTAACAGATAGGCCGGTGCAAGCTGCTCGCTGTTTGGAAACCGCTTGTGAAAATCCTGGAGCAGACGCAGGGCCGGCTTATATTGTTGCCGATGGTAGAGTGTGTGAGCACAGAGTACCGCCAGTTCCGGGTCATCCAACTGAAAAGCGGGTTCTGCCCCCTGTAGGGTTTCCAGCAGCACAGTCATGCCCTCTCCATCGTTGCGGTGAGCCAGCCAGCCCAGCAGGCGCGGATGGTAGCGGTAGAGTTCGGCAACGTCGTGCCGTGCGGTCAAAAGCTGATAAAGCTGGCCCACACGAAGGCTGTTGTCACGATCACGCTTCAGCGCCTCCTTCAACATGGATTGCACGCGGTCGTAGTTGCCATCTTTGAGGTTCATATCAATATCGGCATCGAAGCGTGCTGTCCGGTCCCGCTGATGCATATCCTCGCCGAAGTTTTCATCCTGCAGGTCGGAAGCAAAACCAAGCTCCTCCTGATACTGGAACAACAAATAGCCGAGCATATGGAACAGAATGACCATGAAGGTGCTGTTGAGGAAACCTGCCAGCGGCAGAGCGAACCATTCAGGGAACTGGGTTATTGCGAAATCCTGGGCAGCACCAGAGGCCAGGGTAAGCAGAATCAGATAACCGTACAGCAGAAAATAAGGCGTGCCGATTCTTGAAATTAACACGGCGAGAGTAATCGGATTAACCGCCGCAGTTACTGAGCGCTCCATGGCGAGCACCATAATGCTGGCCGGCATTGCGAGGATTGCAAACGCCAGTGCCAGCAACATCAGAATAGGACCGCCAATCATCGCGGCAGCGGCTATTAACCCGCCCATGAGTATGAATACAAGCAGTTGCAGAATAACAATGTTGAAACCGCCACCGGTAAAGGCGACAGAAACCGTAGGTGGTTTCAGGTGCCCCTCGGCGGTGTGATTGATAACGGCATAAGTGTATTTCACCAGCGCCACGGCCAGAACAAGAGCGATAATCAGGCCAATCAGGTTGGCGGGCGAAATGATTGGTACCAGTGTGCAGATGGTAATAACGATGAGCGGATCGCTGTAAAATGGGTAGCGAAAAAATGCACCAATACGATTCCAGAAAGGGACAACCTCGCTAGTCGCGCCAAGGTAGCGTATGGCCTTGCTGCAATGGGGGCAAAGTGCACGGTGTTGTCTGCTGTCTGCATCCGGCATGCAGCGGTTGCAGTAGTGAATCTGGCATTCGCCGCAGTGCCACTTGGCAGGATCGCCTGGGTGGTAATAACAATCGTATTTCACAGCTGACCCTTACTTTTGCCCGTCAGGTAATGGAGCGCTAATAATGACAGAAGTCATCGGCTGCCGCAGCAACTGAGGCTGCTGGATGACATTCATCAGGCAAATTCTGAATATTCACCAGTTGACAGTTGAACTATGGATAATAGATGCAATAGTTGAAAGTGACTTCATACGCTTGTGTCTTTGTATTAATTTCCCTTCAATGTGCTAAACCATCTTTGCGAGTATATTGGTTTAAAGGCTCAAGCGTTCTTATTTATGGCAGCCGAAACAATCGGCCCCATCCACCCGGATCGCTTTTTGAAAACCCCGGGTCAATGAAAAGGAGGCATGACATGCCGAATAAATCTCCCAGTAAAGACAGCCTCAATACTTTGTCCAGTCTGGAGGCAGGCGGCAAAGTTTATCATTACTACAGCCTGCCTAAAGCAGCAAAAACACTTGGGAATATTGATAAGCTGCCGTTTTCCCTGAAGGTGCTTCTGGAAAACCTGCTGCGCAATGAAGACGACACGACCGTCGATAAAAGCCATATTAACGCTGTGGTCCAGTGGTTAAAAACCCGCAGTTCTGACACCGAAATCCAGTACCGCCCGGCCCGGGTTCTGATGCAGGATTTCACGGGTGTGCCAGGGGTGGTTGATCTTGCTGCCATGCGAGAAGCGGTTAAAAGCGCCGGTAAAGATCCGGCGCTGATTAATCCTTTATCTGCTGTGGATCTGGTTATCGACCATTCCGTTATGGTGGACGCATTTGGTAATGCATCTGCCTTCCGGCAGAACGTGGCCATTGAAATGGAGCGTAATCAGGAACGTTATGAGTTCCTGCGCTGGGGCCAGCAGGCGTTTGATAACTTTCGGGTAGTACCGCCGGGAACCGGTATCTGTCACCAGGTAAACCTGGAATATCTGGGTAAGACTGTGTGGACAAGCGAGCAAGACGGCAAAACCTTTGCTTATCCCGACACCCTTGTAGGTACCGATTCACACACCACCATGATTAACGGCCTGGGTGTACTGGGCTGGGGTGTTGGCGGCATCGAAGCCGAGGCAGCCATGCTTGGCCAGCCGGTATCCATGCTGATCCCGGAAGTGGTCGGCTTCAAGATGACGGGCAAGCTTCGTGAAGGCATTACCGCAACAGACCTGGTGCTGACAGTGACGGAAATGCTGCGCAAAAAAGGTGTTGTTGGAAAATTTGTTGAGTTCTACGGTGACGGCCTGAAAGATATGCCGGTCGCTGACCGGGCTACCCTTGGTAATATGTCACCAGAATACGGTGCCACTTGTGGCTTCTTCCCGGTTGACGAGCAAACCATCAACTACCTGCGTTTAACGGGCCGTGACGAAGCGCATCTTGAGCTGGTTGAAGCCTACGCCAAAGCTCAGGGCATGTGGCGTGAGCCCGGCCATGAGCCAGAGTTTACCGACACTCTTGAGCTGGACATGGGTGATGTTGAGGCCAGTCTTGCCGGCCCAAAACGCCCGCAGGACCGCGTTGCCCTGAAGAATATGAAGGCCACCTTTGAGGCGATCATCGCCGATGCCCATGGTCAGTTATCTGCCGAAGAATCTAATCTGGAGTCTGAAGGCGGACAGACCGCGGTTGGCATTAACGAAAGCTATAACCATTCGGCCAGCCAATATATGGAGTTAAATGGCAAGAGGGTCCGCCTCGATCCGGGAGCTGTGGTACTTGCAGCTATTACCTCCTGCACCAACACCTCGAACCCCAGCGTTATGATGGCTGCGGGTCTGGTTGCGAAAAAAGCCGTAGCGAAAGGGCTGAAGATTAAACCCTGGGTAAAAACATCTCTTGCACCCGGCTCCAAGGTGGTCACTGAATACCTGAATGAAAGTGGCCTGCAGGAATACCTCGACAAGCTGGGCTTCAACCTGGTGGGCTATGGTTGTACCACCTGTATCGGTAACTCTGGACCACTTCTTGAGCCGGTCGAAAAGGCAGTAATCAAGGGCGACATTACCGTGGCATCGGTGCTCTCTGGTAACCGGAACTTCGAAGGCAGGGTGCATCCATTGGTGAAAACCAACTGGCTGGCTTCTCCCCCCCTGGTCGTTGCCTATGCGCTGGCCGGTAACATGCGGCTGGATGTTAGCAAAGACTCACTAGGCAAGGATAAGGACGGCAAGCCGGTGTACCTGAAAGACCTCTGGCCAAGCCAGCAGGAAATTGCCGATGCGGTGCAGCAGGTTAAAACCGGAATGTTCCACAAAGAATACGCGGCAGTTTTTGATGGCGATGCCCAGTGGCAAGCCATCAAAGTATCGAAAGACAAGGTATATAGCTGGTCCAAGGATTCCACCTATATCCAGCATCCGCCGTTCTTTGAGGGAATGACAGAAACCCCCGATCCGATCCATGACATCAAAGATGCACACATTCTTGCCTTGTTGGGCGATTCGGTAACAACTGACCACATATCTCCGGCGGGCTCGTTCAGCCCGGAGAGCCCGGCCGGCCGGTATTTGCTGGAGCGCGGTGTTGAGAAAAATGCCTTTAACTCTTACGGCTCCCGCCGGGGTAATCATGAGATCATGATGCGTGGCACTTTTGCCAACGTACGTATCCGCAATGAAATGCTGAATGACGTCGAGGGCGGGTACACCAAGCACGTGCCCACCGGCGAGTTGATGTATATCTACGATGCCGCCATGAAGTATCAGGAAGAAGGTACGCCGCTGGTGGTTATTGCTGGCAAGGAATACGGTACCGGGTCCAGCCGTGACTGGGCCGCCAAGGGTACTCGTCTGCTAGGAGTAGGCGCTGTCATTGCAGAATCCTATGAGCGGATTCACCGGTCTAACCTGATTGGTATGGGGGTAATGCCCCTGCAGTTCCCGGAAGGAACCGACCGCAAGAGTCTCAAACTCACTGGCGAAGAAACCATCAGTATCGAAGGCTTGTCTGGCGAAATTACCGCCGGCCAGACCCTGAAAATGACGGTGAAGTACAAGGATGGTTCCACCAAAACGTGCGATATGAAGTCGCGGATTGATACAGTCAACGAAGCCGTCTACTTCAAGCACGGTGGTATTCTGCACTACGTTGTGCGGGAAATGCTTAAAACTGCATAACATCGGGTGATAAATCAGCCTGGCGGGAAATCCGCCGGGCTTTTTTATGCCCTTGCCAGCTCAATCCAGAAGTTGGCGCCGTCCCTATAGTAGTAGCCGACCTGCCCGTCCATCAGCGAAGCAAGATCCCGGCAAATAGCCAGACCCAGGCCGGTACCGCTGACTGAGCGGATACTTCCTTCCTCGGCCTGAGCAAAACGGTCAAATAACCTGGGGATAAAGTGCTCAGGAACGCCCTTACCTTCGTCATGGACAATGATCCGGATACGGTTTTGAGTTGCTGGCTCAACGCGAATATGTATTTTCCCCCCGACATTTGAGAACTTAATGGCATTGCTGATGAAGTTATCCAGTACCTGTCTCAGACGGTGCCCGTCCGCCACAACCACCAGGCTGGCATCGCAGGTGCCTGACAACAGTATGTTGTGTTCGTCCGCTGTGGCCTGGCTGCCTGCCAAAGCTGATTGAATGACCGGCAAAAGCGTGACCTGCTCAAGCGTGACGGTAAATTTTCCTGCTGATAACTTGCTGAGATCCAGCAGATCAGAAATCAGCAACTGCAACCGCTGACCATTACGCAATGCCAGCTTGTTCATTTCTTTGGCTCGCTCTGGTAATGGGTCGGCTGCACCGGAATCCATAAGTTTCAGGGCACCATTAATAGACGTGAGAGGGGTGCGCAGTTCGTGGCTGATATTGGAAACGAAATTCTCCTTCATTTCACTGATGGCATCCCGTTCATCCATAAGCCGGTTAAAGGCCTGGGCGAGATTACGCACTTCTGGTGGCCCCTTAAGCCCCAGTCTGGCGGCTTCTGAAGGGGTGTGTATCATGTTTTCAATTTTCCGGGTTATACGGTCCAGCGGGGCTGTTGCTGAGCGCATGAGTATGAAACTGATCAAGGCGATCAGCGCGGCAATACCCAGACTGACGTTGAAAAATCGCAAAAAGGAGGCTTGGGCAGGAGCAGTTGCCGCCGCATAGGGCACAGCCCGAATGAACAGCCAGCCTAACCGTTGCAGATGACTGGTTGCGTAAATCAGCTCTTTGCCGCTTGCATCCTCAATGCGGCCAAAGGTGATGCCGGATAGTGCTGCGTCAATAAGCGGATCCTCACCAGGATTGGGTAATGGCCTTATACCACTCTCCAGGCGCGTGGCGCTCTCAACATATAAAAAGTTGTGAGTATCAACCACCTCAAAAATGGCATCGTCGGTCTGGATTTCAGTCAATATGTCCGATGGAATCAGACTGGTCTTTCCCAGTGCCAGCGCACCAATGATAAAACCGAGCAAGTCATTATCATCACTCTGAATCGGAGCCACGAAGGAAATCAGAGGAATGTGGGTAGTGCGCCCTACGATTGGCGGGCTAATGATCAGTTGCCGGGTTTCTTTTGCACGCTTGATGTGGGAGCGGTCTGCGTAGTTGGTCCCCAGCCTGTTGGGAACATAGGAGCTCTCAACAATGGCTGTGCCGGTTTCATCAAGTATCACCAAGCCGCCGGGAAACAGTTGTTGCAATTGTTTCTGGCGGTTGATCAGATGTTCTAACTCGTCGTTGTGGTAGAGCTTATGGCCGTCGGTCAGCGTTCCGGCCGCACCAGACAGCACGTTGATACGGGCCTGAAGCTTCTGGTCAACACTCGCTGCAATCCGACTGGTTTCGTATCGCTGCTGGCTGGTGAGCATGTCTTCAAAGTCGTTAACCAGTGCTGAATAGGCAATGTAAAGCACGGCCGCAACGGTTGTGAGGGTGCCGGCAAGAATAATTATAGCGAGACGGGTACCCAGTGAAAATGAACGCAAATTGACTTCCTTCTGGCACTTGCCGTGAAAACTTGCTTTGATGAGTGTTGAGTCTGGCACAACCAACATCTGAAACAAGTAAAACACGAGTTGCCATGTCTGATGAAAAGCAGTCCGAGGTTGCCCAAAAGCTGGAATTGCTGAAACAGCGATTCAGGGAAAAAGCCTCGGCAGATATTGAACAGTTACAGGTTACCGTTGAACAAATCGGAAACGGTGCTGGTGTTGAAGGCGATATTGCCTCGGTGTATCAGTCGCTGCATCGCCTGGCGGGTTCGGCTGGCACCTTTGGCTACACCTCACTGGGCGAGGAGGCGCGCCAGCTTGAACTTACCCTGAAGCAGCTTGCTGAAGGGTCGCCCGGTCGCTCCGAAGCTGCCCGGATCGTCCGGGATGCACCCCGGTTACTCAATGCTGAGTTTTTGTCCCGGGTAATCGGCCTGAAATTGCTTTTGCAGCAGGACCCGGCTCAGCGGGACAAGAGCGCGGATGATTCGTTTTACCGGCCGAGAGTATCGGAAATTGCCCGAAAGTCGGTTGTTCAAATTGTTGATTCCGATGCCTCCAGGGCAGCAACGCTAGCTTCAGATCTGGAGCTCCATGGCTTTCAAACCATTGTATCTGCATCACCTGGCGAGGCAGAGCAGCAATCAGTGGCGTATTTATCGGCCATCGTTGTTCGGGCAACCCCGGTGATCAGAGACAACTGGAAACTGGAGACACTCGGTGGCAAGGCTCCGGTTATTTGCATAAGTTCCAGAGACTCATTTGCCAAGCGCTACCAGTTAGCAGAACTTGGGGCCAGCGGATTTTTCTACGATCCTGTTGATGTGCCCGTTCTGGCGGATTATATCGAGCGTCTGATAACGGAACGGGAAGAGGGCGAGTCCGGGCGGGTGATGATTATTGATGATGACCCTGAGCTGCTTGAGCACTACAGCCTGGTGCTGGAGCGCGGTGGCCTTGAGGTGTTCAGGGTAAACGACCCTTCAAAAGTTCTGATGTCTCTGTCTGAATTCCGGCCGGATATTGTGTTGATGGACATACAGATGGGCCGCTTCAATGGCCCTACTCTTGCGCAGATGCTGCGTTTTGATCAGGAGTGGCTGGGCCTACCCATTATCTACCTGTCTTCGGAGGAGGACAAAGAGTTCCAGTTGGAGGCGATGTCTCAGGGCGGTGATGATTTCCTGACCAAGCCGGTATCGGATGCATTTCTCCTGAGAGCCGTTCTGGTTCGCTGTGAGCGGGCCCGACAGCTCGATAAACTGGCGTCCCGGGACAGTCTGACTGGCTTGCTGAAGCATTCACTGGCGAAGTCCGAAGTACAGAAGATACATGCCCGCAGCCGTCGGGCAAAGCATGAGTCGGTTGTTGCCATGCTCGATCTTGATCACTTTAAACAGGTGAATGATCAGTACGGGCACCGGACCGGTGACCTGGTAATTAAGGGCCTGGCCAACCTGTTGCGGCATCGGTTGCGGGATTCTGATGTGATCGGTCGCTACGGTGGCGAGGAGTTTATTGCGGCCCTGCCGGACTGCTCTGTCAGCGATGCCCGTGCGGTACTGCAGTCAGTCTGTGATCAGTTTTCCAGAATTGTGTTTACCGGAGCCGATCGTGAATTCACGGTTACTCTAAGTGTGGGTATGGCACCACTCAGCCTTTTCCCGACCAGCGATGATGCAATTGAAGCCGCTGATCAGGCGTTATACCAGCGCAAACGATCTGGCCGGAATGGCGTAACCGTGCAGGGTGACCCATAGCAATTAATAAAACCGAGCGGGAGGCGTCAACAGATTTATGGATGTCCTGATCGTAGAAGATGATGATTTGATGGCGGATCTGCTCGAAACGGTTGTTGCCGGGCTGCATTCATCAATAGCTGTGCAAAAAGCGACCAGCCTTAAGGGTGCACTGGATTTATGGCACACGGTAAAGCCATGTCTGCTGATTGTTGACTGGAATCTTCCTGATGGTTCCGGTCTGGAGTTTGTCCGGCAGGTCCGGGCCAGTGATACCTCAGTTGCGATTGTGATGATTTCCGGCCGTGCCGATCGTGAGTCCATTCTCAAGGCTGCACATTTCGGTATTAACGGTTACATCAGTAAGCCGTTTAACGTTGAGTCACTGCACGAGCGCCTGAAGAGTATGGTTGGTGGAATACTGCCAGATAAATCACCCGCCTCGCTGGCTGAGATGCTTGCGGGAGGGTTGGATACAGTTATTCAGTTACCCGCCAGAACAGACCCGGCCAGCGTGCTCGCACTGATGGAACATATGAATGAGATTTCTGCGGGGCAGCTTGCTGAACGCTGGCAGAATGACGTTTCACTGTGTGCTCGTTTGCTGGATGTGGCTAACCGGAGTTCTTTCAGGCGTACCGGTGAGCCTGTAAACAGTGTTCGTGATGCAATATTGGTTATGGGTGTTCCCATGGCAATAAATCAGGCTTTGGCGCTTTCTCTGGATATAACGGCGGCATTTTCCACCGATATATTGCGAGAGTATGCTGCGCGGTATCAGCAGCAAGCAGAAGCTGTTGCTATGAGCGCTCAACGGATTGCTCTGGCGCTGAGTAAGCGAGGCCCACAGTTTTACACGGCCGGCCTGCTAAGCCGTATCGGCGAACTGGCAGTACTGAAGGTGATGGATCAGTACCTGAGACAGGGTGGCAGCCTGTCGAAAGAGGAAGTGGCACAGAGCATCAGTGAGTGGGCACAAGGCTATGGCAACCGCTTGAAGGTGCATTGGCTGCTGCCTTTGGCACTGAGGCAGTTGATTGGTGCGGTGCATGTGCTGTCCCGGGAGTCTGTCACCCAGGATCTGCTGGTGATGCGAGCCGGAGCATTGTTGGCGGATAGTACCAATATCGAGAATGTTGAATGTGGTCGATTATTACGCCAACTTGGGCTGGAAGAGTGGCAGAAACAGAATGATAACGATGGAGTTGCCCGTGATGACTAGCTCATCCGCTGCACTACAACGCATTATGCTGATTGACGATGAAGACGATATTCGGGCGGTTGCCGAGCTGGCTTTGGAAGCCGTGGGTGGTTTTACCCTGAAAGCGTGTTCGTCCGGGCAGAGTGCTCTGGCGGCTATAAATGAATTTGATCCCCAGTTGATCCTGCTGGATGTGATGATGCCGGGTATGGATGGTCCGTCAACGTTGCGGGCTATTCGGGAATGTCCGGGATTTGCGCGAACACCTGCCATATTCATGACCGCAAAGGTGCAGCAGGAAGAAATACGAGGCTATCTTTCGCTAGGCGCTGAAGCGGTGATCCCAAAGCCTTTTGACCCGATGACATTATCGGATCAGATTCGGCGAATCTGGAACCGGCTGGCAGCATCACCTGATCAGGATTGACGCTGGTTTTTAGTATGACACTGGTGTCACTGCCTCCAAATCAGTTAATCTGTGTTCAGTTTTTATCCGTCATTATTGAGGCCTGATCATGTCTTCTGCATCTTCCGATGATGAGCTGAAAGCCAGGCTTAATCTGGAAACATCCCGTATTCACTGGCAGGACCTGCAAACTTATTTCGCCCGCGGTCAGGTAGTACAGGTTGCCGCAGACCTTGATCTGCTTGATGTTGCTACTGAACTGGTCGCGGATAACAAAAGCCGTTTTGAGCAGTGGATGAGTGCCGGTAAAGTGGGTGATGTCAGTGTCGATTGCGCGCAAGCCTGGTACGACAAAAACACGGAGCTTTGGGCAGTGGTAATTGCCCCCTGGGTACTGGTTCAGGATCGGGCTCATCATGTATTGCACTGAGTGTATTGTATGTCATCCATGAAACTGCATTATTTTCATGGCCGTGGCCCTCTTAAATCGCTGGTAATGATGAGGGGAAAGCACCGCCTTGAACTGTTCATCAGGCCCATTGGTGGAGCTGCCTGGGCGTTGGTTGCGTTGATGGGGCCTGATAAAGGTCAGCCTGAGCGACAGCTTTGCCAGGGCCCCTGGAAAACCCAGGCCAGAGCTGAATCAGTGCTGAGAAGCACAGCGGGCGCTTTGATGGGTAATGGCTATCAGCCATGCCCAACGGATTATGTGGTCTGGTCCGTGGTGGCTCAGCGGCTGGCACGCGGCATAAGAGTTAATCCGGAATCAGGCCCCTGTGCAGGCTCTCGCGAATCTGTACCAGACCCCGACCAGTTCGAACCTCTTGTGTGATTATCCGTTCCCGTTTCTGAGGACAGTAAGTTGACCGGTGCATTTATCATTCTGGCCCCGCTGTTTCTGGGTTTTGCAATACTGCTGAAAAACCGTCGGTTAATGACGACGATCTATTACACCATAGAGAGCCTGGTGTATTTTATTCTGGCCTTGCTGGGACTTGGCCTTGGTCAAATGGAAGGGCTGGCCAGCCAGTTGAGCAGCATGGCTGTGCAGGTCCTGATTCTGGTGACGGCTTTGCTTGTTGCCAATATGGCTGGCTTGTGGCTGTTTCATCGCTGGCGGCCGATGGTTACGGATCAGCCCGGCGCAATAAATGGAAATACGGGAAGCAGCAGGCTGTTTCTCGCTGGCCTGAAGCCCCTGCTCGCAGTGCTCGCTGGTTTGCTTGCCGGATATTTTCTGCTTCCGCCCCTGCCGATGGCTGAGCAGGCAGCAACCTGGGCACTGATGTTTTTGCTGTTTCTCATTGGGCTTCAGCTTCGTAATGCCGGGCTATCTCTGCGCAGGTTGTTGATGAACCGTCAGGGGCTGGGCATTGCTTTAACACTGACCGCCAGCTCGCTGGTGGCAGGCGCTCTACTGATTCCGGTACTGGCGCTGCCCTGGAACGGTGTGCTGGCACTGGCCTCCGGATTTGGCTGGTATTCGCTGTCTGGCATTGTTGTTGGAGACGCACTTGGGCCAGCCTGGGGTGGTGTTGCCTTTTTGAACGACGTATTCCGGGAAATCATCGCTCTGGCCATTATCCCACTCTTGATTACCACCCGCCCTGCAATGGCGATCGGCTATGGGGGTGCGACTTCAATGGACTTCACACTGCCGGTTATTCGCAGTAGTGGTGGTCTTGCCTGTGTTCCGGTGGCTATTGCATCAGGGTTTTTGCTGTCGTTTCTGTCACCGATTCTGATGGGTGTTTTTCTGTCGCTGGGATAACTGGCGAGCTGATCAGATCATGAATTTACGTACGTCAATTTTGTAGTCTTCCGGATCGACAGCCCTGAGAATCCGGTCCTGAGTTCCCGGTCTGGCCAGATCAATGGTTTCCACCGGAATCGGTAAGCGGAATTTGGTGTGGTACATAACCCGCACCGCGGGCAGACGCTGGTCGTGCCCGTTGGCCTCTACTACGGCACCTAACCGGCCACTCTCCAGCAGCACCAGAGAGCCGACCGGGTAAAGGCCAATACAGCGGATAAACTGCTTCACCAGCGACGCATCCAGGTGATCACCACTCCACTCGAGCAGCTTCTTAAGCCCTTGTGTGGGTGTTATGCCCTTATGGTAAACACGGTCTGAGGTAATGGCATCGTACACATCGGTAATGGCGACCATACGCCCGTAGACCGAAATCTCATCGCCCTTCAGGCCTTCGGGATAGCCACTGCCATCCAGTTTTTCATGGTGCTGGGCGGCGGTTATTATACTCAACTCACCAATGCCCTCAGTGGCCACCAAAATATCCCGGGAGTGGCGGGCATGCAGTTTCATGATTTCGAACTCTTCTGCCGACAGCCGGCCGGGCTTGTGCAGAATCTCATCCGGAGTCATGATCTTGCCAAGATCATGGAGCAGGGCACCAACAATTGTCTGATGCAAAATGTCCGGTGGCAGTGAACGAAAGTGGCCAAATAACGACATCAGAACACTCAGGTTTACCGAGTGTTCGAGCAGATAGTTATCTTTTTCACGAATCCGGCCCAAACAGCTCAGTGCATTGGCGTTCCGCAATACTGAACTCTGAAGTTCATGCGCCAGTTGATGAATGGGGGCAGCATCAACCGCGCCACCTATTTTCACGTTCTCCATAAATTCACCCACTAATCCTTGCGCCTGGCTGTGGATTTTCTGGGCGATGGTCAATTCTTCAGCTACGGGTACACGGGAGCGTAACCCTGGGGTTTGTGCCCCGGCATCCTGCAATGCAGATTCGTTATGGCGGTCTACCTCAATAGCGGTTTCAGCGTCCTGGCTATCCAGACCTTTGCTGGCGTCTATGTACACATAGGCCACGCCCATACGGCGAATCTTTTCGATAGTCTCCTCTGTTTTTATAACACCCCTCCTGCGCCGGGTGTTATGAGGAATCCAGTCGTTGTTGAGATCGGTGATGTACATACCAATCTTAAGCGCTGAAACCGGTATGCGTTTGATCATTATTCCGGGAAGAACGTCCTTAGGCTGTTTTTATAGGTATAGCTCAAAACATCAGCCAGCGGTAACTCCTTCACCTCAGCGATTTTTTCGGCAACGAACGGCAGATAGAAAGGTGCATTTTCACGACCCCGATAAGGCACCGGGGTCAGGAACGGCGAATCGGTCTCAAGAAGAATCTGGGTAATCGGCGACATGCGTACAATGTCGCGCACATTCTCTGCCTTGTTAAAAGTGGTTATGCCGTTAAATCCGAGACACCAACCCTCACCCAGAGCGTATTCGGCCAGGCCTGGCCCCGAGGTAAAGCTGTGAATAACGCCCCTGCGCTTGAGCGAACCCTCAAATTCCTTCAGAATGGCAATGGTGTCTTCATCCGCATCCCGGGTATGGATAACCACTGGCCGGTCGTGTTCGCTGGCAATTTGTAACTGGCGACGGAACACGCTCTGCTGCACGCCGCGATCCGCATGGTCGTAATAGTAGTCCAGCCCTATTTCCCCGATGGCGACTATTTTCTCATCCCTGGCGTGATCGCGGATTTCCTGGTCTACAGCATCTGAATAGCTTTCTGCCTCATGGGGGTGAATTCCCTGGGTGCCATAAACCCAGGGCACAATCTGGCTTAACTCGCGCACGCGGGCCAGGTTGTCCGGAGCAACGGCAATGGTGATCAGCTTTTCAATATTCACCCGTTGGCACTGCTCAAGAGTTTCCTGCAAGGGGCGGTCCTTGAGGTAATCCAGATGGCAGTGGGTTTCAATAATCGGATGATCAAAAACGGGAATTTCGCGGCGTGTTTTGCTCATTGGTTTGGGGTCAACTCCGTCACAGCCTTGTTATAGCTGTTATTCTGATAATTTGGATGCACAAAGTTTATCAGCTTGCCGGGCTGCCGACCTGTTTTATGAAGATACGCACTTTCTCGCATACGGGGTCCAACCATCGGCAATAGCTGCTATTTTGGATCGGATAAGCTCGATTATAACAACCGGGGCAACGGCTTTAAGCAGGCCAATATACGGAGGTACCTATGCACGTAGTAGTAGTGGGTGGCGGGGTTGTGGGTGTAACTACGGCGTATGAATTGAACCGCAGGGGCCACTCAGTAACGGTTCTGGAGCGCCATAGCAACGCCGGAAATGAGACGAGTAAGGGTAATGCCGCCCAGCTCTCTTTTGGTGTTGTCTACCCATGGGCTGATCCGACCATGGTATTCAGAGCGATTCCCTGGCTGGTAAGGCAGGATCGCCCACTGAAAATGCGAGTGCCACCGTCAGTTGCTGCTATCAAATTCATGTTTGCTACTCTGCGTTACGCCTGGTCGCCCGGGCTGTTTGGCCTCAATCGCAGAGCCATGCTGCGCCTGGGTATGCACAGCCGTGAGCGTTTTTTGAAACTGGAAAGCGAGCTTGAACTGTCCTTTGATAGCGCACACAAAGGGCTCCTTCACCTTGCCAGTACACCGAAAGCGCTGGAAGAGTTTCGTGAGGTTCACCGGGTGCTGGAAGAAATGGGCAGCCCATCGCGCATACTGACTCCGGATCAGGTGCGCGCGCAGGAGCCAGGCATGGTTGGCAATGGCCCACTTTTTGGCGGGCTGAGTTACGACCACGATGCCACAGGCGACTGCCATCTGTTCACAAGGGGTTTGGCAGAAATTTGCGAGCAGAACGGTGTTACCTTCCGATATAACGTGGTGGTAGAAAATCTGGTTGCAGATCAAAGCAAAGTGGAAGCCGTGGCGCTGAAAACCGAAAGTGGTCAGCGCGAGGTGCTTGAGGCTGAGGCGTTTGTGATTTGTGCGGGTTGCTGGTCTGACCCTCTGGTGCGGCCATTGGGCCTGCCGCTGCCAATTTATCCAATCAAAGGTTACAGCATTACCGCGCCACTCAAGAATCCGGACCATGCGCCCACCTCAACCATTCACGATGATAACTACAAGGTAGTTTCCACAAGGCTTGGAAGCCGCCTGCGTGCCACCGGCTTTGTCGAGCTGGCCGATTTTCATCGGGATATTCCCAGTGCTCGCATTGACACTATTCGCAAATCTGTTGAGTCACGCTTTCCTGGCTGTGCAGATCTTGACGCTGCAGAAAGCTGGACGGGCTTTCGCCCTATGACGCCCGATGGACCCGCAATTATTGGCCGTGGCCCAAGGGATAATCTGTATCTGAACACCGGGCATGGAACGTTCGGCTGGACACTGTCTGCCGGTAGTGCCGATGTGATTGCACAGGTTATTGATGGGGAGGAGCCCGCAGTTCCCCTTGATGCCTTCAGACCCGGACGGTTTAGTGAGTAGTAGCCAGCACTGGCAACAGATCAATGAATGGCTGACAAAACATCAGGAATTTTGGCGGCCAGTTCCGTTCAGGGAGCCCAATCCCGAATGGTGTCTGCATTATCCGGAACTGGCCCGTGAAGTTGCCAGACTGAGCAATGATCAGTGTCGCCAACTGGCAGATAATTCTGAAGACCTGGCGGTGCTGGCGGGTAAACACTTGCCATCCCTCAGGCAATATTCTCATCTGGTCGACATGCCTGACCTGACGTCATCAGAAGCGGGCATCAGGCAGGCAACTCTGCCAGAAACCAAAGCCAAAGACATGCCCGGGCGAAAACGGCTTCAGGCAGGTGCATTTGCTGCAACTACCGCGCCTCTCGTACACCCTGTGCTTGACTGGTGCTGTGGAAAGGGCCATCTGGCGCGTACTCTGGTGTCTGTTGGTGGTAAGCCGGCTCTGGGTTATGAGTGGGATGACCAACTGGTAAGTGACGGTAACCGGTTGGCGGATCATTATCAGGATCCGGTCGCTATACAACAGCAGGATGTAATGGCCGGTGATCTGCAACTACCCGCAGGCGTTCATGGCGTGGCCCTGCACGCCTGCGGGGATCTTCATCGACACCTGATTCTGCAGGGTGCCGAGGCAGGTCTGCCCAGATTAAGCCTCTCGCCTTGTTGTTATCATTTGGGGCGTTGTCTGGACAAAAACCAAGTCTACCGCCCGTTATCATCACGGGCTGGGCAAAGTGTGCCTGCATTGACTCTGTTCCGTAACGACATTCGCCTGGCGGTTCAGGAAACCGTGACTGCACCGGTACGGGTACGCGAGCAAAATCGTATCATGAGTCAGTGGCGGCTCGGGTTTGACAGCCTGCAACGGCACCTGCGAGGTGTGGATCAATACCTGCCATTACCTTCATATCCGCCGGCACAAATACACGAAGGATTCAGGGTGTTTTGCCACTGGGCGAGCCTGAAGATGGGTCTGACGTTACCGGCAGATGTGAATTTTGATGAATGGCTGCTGGCTGGAGCCAGGCGATTGCAGAGCGTGCGTCGTCACGAACTTATACGGCACTTATTTCGTCGTCCGTTAGAGCTTTGGCTGGCGCTTGACTATGTGATTTTTCTGGAAGAACAGGGTTACCGGGTGCGCTATGGTCAGTTTTGTGAGCGTTCGCTGACACCAAGAAACCTGATGATTGATGCAGTCTTAGTACCGGAAAACAAAAAAACCGGGGTGCGCCAGGAATAACCTCTTCCTCGCACACCCCGGTCAGCACTCAGAAAGTGTCAGGCGACTTAGCGCTTGACCTGAATGCGAGCTTCAACCCGACGGTTGGCGGCACGGCCATCGGCGGTATCATTTGATGCTATGGGTTGGTCTTCGCCATAACCAGTGGCATTTACCCGTGACGGATCTACACCCAGTGCGTCTGTCAGGCGTGAGGCGACGGATTCGGCGCGACGCTGCGACAGGAACTGGTTGTATTCTGCTTTACCGCGGCTGTCTGAGTGGCCCGCGATCTCTACAATCGTATTCGGGTTTTCGTTCAGGAAGTCAGCAACCCGACGGATTTCTTCATCATAAGCATCGCCAATGATGGAGCTGTTGTTCGGGAACTGAACCTCAATATTGAACGTCTGGATTGTTTCGGTAACACCTTCACAGCCATCAGCGTCAACGGTCGCTCCCGGGGAGGTATTCGGGCACAGGTCGAGGTAGTCGGGCACGCCGTCGTTATCACTGTCCAGCGGGCAACCGGTGCTGTCTACCACAACACCGGCCGGGGTATTGGGGCACTGATCAATGTTGTCAGGCACGCCATCACCATCTGAATCGACGGGCGGAAGAGGAGCTGCAACTGGTGCCGGAGCCGGCTTTGCGCTCGCGGTAGTGCGGGCAAAAGCGAAGCTCACACCCAGTGATACCTGTGTATCAAATGTGCTGTCATCAATGCCATGGAATTCCCGCAGATCACCACGAATGGATATGGCGTCACTGACGTTATAGCGGAATCCGGTACCAATATTTACACGGGTTTCATCATGGTTGCTGCCAGAGGTCCAGGTGGGGCCCGTAGCATCTTTACCGAAATCTGCATGGCCGGCACCCAGCGAGACATACGGGTTCCAGGCCTCATCCGGACCGGCAAAGTAATAGGTACCATCCAGTCTCAATTCTTCGAAGTCGGAACTTCCAGCAACGTATTTACGATCAGCATCTGCGCGGGAATACACAGCTTCTACAGCCCAGTTCGGTTTGAAACGGTACTCGAGGCCAACCCCGAACGTGCCGGTTTCACTCAAATCCCGGGCATCATCAAACAACTGATACGCGGCAAACGGGTTGATATAAATCGTCTCCTGACGGTCGGCTGCAATAACCGGGGCTGCCAGAGTGGTTGCGATAGCGGCTATCGCAAACGGGCGCATGATGCTCATGCAGAACCTCCTGTTCAATGATTGTTTTATAACTATATAGTGATTTAAAAACGCTTTCTTGCTGGGAATTTATGCTAGTAGGCCAAAAAAGACAAAAAAAAGATACCTTCTGTTACTTTAAAGATTATAGGCAAATCCGGCTTTAAGCCAATCAGTCACTTCCGGCCAGGGGCGTAAAGTACAGGTGTGCGCTTTTTTTGCTGAAATTCAGCAGATCGCCGCCGTCAAAGTGTACCTCGAAAGAGCTTTCGTCTTCCCTTGTTACTGTGCCTGACCCGAAGATGGCATGGCTGATCCGCGGCTGATGCCACAGAGAGCCTGTGGGGCCGTTTTTAACTGTGGCATGGCCGTGCAGAACGATGCCCTCCCGCTCTGCGTATCGCTGGCTGACGGGAGTTAGTGGTGCTTTCAGTTCCAGAGCGCTGGCTGATTCCGGACGAGGTTTGTCAAGCCAGTTGCCCATTTCGTCAGCCAGATCAAAAC
>DATJDA010000082.1:0-1515 GCA_035497695.1 Marinobacter sp.
CTTTGCCCGCAATCAGGAGCTGGTGTTGCGGTTTTATAACGAACGCAGACGGCAGCTAGCCTCCGTTCAGCCAAACCGTGCACATTGCCTGCTCGCTGAACTGGAGCAGCGTTACCGGGTAACGATTATTACCCAGAATGTTGATGACCTTCACGAACGTGGTGGCTCCAGCCACGTAATCCATCTGCACGGCGAACTTACCAAAGCCAGAAGCCTGATAAACCCGGAGTTGGTTTACGATATAGAGTATCGGGATATCTTGCCGGGAGACCACTGCGAGCTTGGTCAGCAACTGCGGCCGCACATAGTCTGGTTTGGTGAAGAGGTCCCTATGCTGCAGGCTGCAGCCGAAATCGCTCGTACGGCTGATCACCTGTTGATTGTTGGTACGTCGTTACAGGTTTATCCGGCTGCCGGATTGGTATACGAGGTTGCGCCAAGTGTGCCGATTACGGTGATCGATCCGGGCGAACCCGCCGGTGTTTCCCGTGCCAGGGTCATACGAAAAGGCGCGGGAGAGGGTGTTGCTGAGTGGGTGGCCAGCCTTGATGGCCACTAGATAAGTCAGGGCTCGCTTGCCAGATACCTCTTGAGCTCTTCACCAAAAGCGGCCTGAACTCCCAGCCGTTTCAGCATCCAGTAATGCCCGGCAATCATACGGTCGATAAATATACTTTCCACTGGTGGCCTGAACCTGTCGAGGTACTTGAACACAGTACTGGTTTTAGCAGCGACACGCTTATGGATCTCGGAGCCGGCAAAATCGTATGGCTCTTCCTGCTCAAACGGTACGATCAGAATATCGCGCCACATGGCGTAATAGGCTTCATCTACAGCGGGTTGGCTGCCGACTCTGGCACCCAAATCAATCAGGTGTGCATCCAGAGCCTGGTAGTCTTCATCCAGTGCCGCGATCAGTGTCTTGCGATAGGCTTCAACAATTTCCGGCTTCAGTTTTTTTACGCAGCCAAAATCATACATGATGATAGAGCCGTCTGGCCGGTAGGCAAAATTGCCGGGGTGGGGGTCACCATGAATACATTGAAAACGAAACAGTTGGTCGGCCATGGTGGTGAAAATTCGATGACCTAACAGGTTAATGGTGCTCTGACTGTAACGGTCCGGGGTAACGTCATTAACATGATCGCCTTCAACCAATTCAAGCGTCAGCACTCTCCGGGTTGAATGGCTCTTGATCACGGCCGGGATGATCACCCATTCGTCCTTTTCATGGAAGTCCCGAAACAGCTTAAGATTTTCAGCCTCGTTCTCGTAGTCCAGTTCCTCTTTGAGGCGTTCCCGGATTTCTCCAAACAACTGATCAACCGTTTTTTTGGGCATTTTCAATAAGCCGCCCAACCTCAGTGCCATGCGAAGTTGCTTCAGGTCCGAATCACAGGATTTATCTACGCCTGGATACTGCACCTTCACAATAACGTCAGTACCGTCAAAAAGCCGGGCCCGATGCACCTGGCCGATGGATGCGGCTGCGTAAGGTGTTTCCTGAAGGTACTC
>DATJDA010000083.1:0-17399 GCA_035497695.1 Marinobacter sp.
GAAATTCACCTTCTGCTCCCTGGCGCTTCATGGCGGCTATAACCTTTCCGCCGATGACGAAGCAGCGAATATCCGCGCCACCCGCTTCTTTGATGAACTCCTGCACTAATATGTCAGCCTTCAAACCCATAAAGGCCTCGATCACGCTTTCTGCAGCCTTGCGGGTTTCTGCCAGCACCACACCAATACCCTGTGTGCCCTGCAACAGTTTGATCACCACGGGTGCACCCCCGACCATCTTCAGAAGTTCAGGCACGTTATCCGGCTTGTTGGCAAATCCGGTTACGGGCATTCCCACGCCTTTGCGAGCCAATAACTGCAGTGATCGCAATTTGTCACGGGAGCGGCTGATAGCAACAGACTCATTAACCGGAAAAACACCCATCATCTCAAACTGCCGCAGTACCGCCGTGCCATAAAAAGTAACGGAGGCACCAATGCGTGGAATCACCACGTCAAAATCTTCCAGCACTTCTTCGTGGTAGTGAATCTTGGGTTTGGCAGAAGTGATGTTCATTGAGCAATGCAGGCAGTCAATAACCCTGACAGCATGGCCACGGTTGATACCTTCTTCCACCAGGCGACGGGTGGAATACAGGTTCTTGTTACGGGATAAAATTGCAATTTTCATGATTCAGCAGTCCAGATTGGATCACCGGCAAGATAAGAAGCCTCGGGGTATACAATTACTCGTCCAGACATAGCCGTACGCCCGAGCAGCATGCGAAAGCGCATGGAATCCCGGTTGGTCAGTGTCATCTCAATGGGCCAGGTTTTATCACCCACTACCAGCGTGGTTTCAATCACCACCCGTAATTCTTTGTGGCCACCGGAATCTGACACCGTGCGCTCATCCAGCACTTTGGCATCACACTCTACAACCTGATGCATATCGTTCTGTACCGGGTGCACCCAGAACCGTACCCTACGCTCACCATTTTCAGTATAGGGTTCCGTTCGGAAGGTGTGCAGGCAAGATGTGCGGGCTCCGGTGTCTACTTTTGCCTTGATCTTACTGATACCCAGGCCCGGTAATGCCACCCACTCTCGCCAGCCGAGGCTGATCTTTTCAGCGTCTGGCGCTGGCATCACTGCCTTGGTCTCTTCAACTGCTTTTGTCGACATTCCTGGGTTCCTTTTCAGTGGTTGTCTCCGGCTTCAGTAATTGCACACGGAAGGGCTCGGAATGACTGCCGGCGTATACGCTGGTGTGCGGAAAGGGTATTTCAATCCCTTCCCGGTCGAGGGCTTTCTTTATTGCCACCATGATACTGCTGCGCCCTGAGAGCATTTGATCTTTTGGAACCCAAACTGAAAACTGAAGTTGCACAGATGAAGGTCCAAAAGCAGTAACCAATACAAATGGCTTGGGTTCTTCAAGGCAGGCAGGATTTTTTTCCGCCAGTGATAACAGTAGGGCTTCAACTTTCTCTATATCTTCAGCGTAGGCAATTCCCAGGGTCAGGTCGAGCCGGCGAATGGGGAAACGGGACCGGTTCACTACCCGGGATTTAATCAGGGATTCATTCGGTATCCGAACATACAGGTTGTCTGGCGTTCGCAGTTTAACACTCAGAATATCGATGCCAACCACTTCCCCAACGGTTGATTCAATCTCGATCACATCGCCGATTTCAAAGGGCTTTTCTACTAACAAAAACAGCCCACTGATCATGTTGGATGCCGATGTTTGTGAGGCAAAACCAATGGCGACCGTTAAGATACCTGCCGCACCTAACACCACATCCAGAGAAAATCCGGCCTCCCGGAGAGCGGCAACCGCAAACAACAGAACAATCACATAAAACACCAGCCTGCGAATCATTACCGCATGATGTCGTGAGGTTCTCTGGGCCACGAAACGGGCAACGCCCCGCGAGGCAAACGAGCCCAGCGCAAAGCCCAGAATCAGCAAAAAAATTGAACCTATCCACTGCTCCCAGGCAATGCCGGTAAATATCGACAAAACAACCGAATTTAAATTTTCAAGCAAAATTCTGGCTCCCTGACGTTCGATTACCCGAACATGCGGTCGAAGGCACGAACAAAGCGGCCACGGGTTACTTTCTCACGCGCCGGCCCAACTTGCTGGCACTCTCCAGCCGCCGCCAGCAGCGACTGATCAACGTGCAGGCTGGCAGAATTCATATCTGTTTCACACACCACCGTCACACCGGGCGTCCAGAGTTGCCCCCGCTCATTAAGGTGTAGTGACAACAGGGGCGTTGGCAGGCTGAAACGCTCGAGCAGCAGCGGTGCTTCCCGTCGGTTGATAATGGTAACGGGTGTAACCGCGCGCCAGGGGCGTTTTGGTACCGCTTCCAATACCAGACGGGCGACGCTGGCTGATGAGTAGCACAGTTCTCCCTCCATGGTATTTCGTCCTACCCAGGTCAGTGAGGGCACCGACAATGGTACTTCGGTCAGTACAGATTGCGCTTCCCCGGTGCAGACTTTCATCCAGATAAGAGTACCCACGTAGATAACACACTGCTCACCGGCTGGAATCGTAAGGGGCTGGTAGGGCCGGACAACCGTTGGTTTTGGCGCCATGGCCGGAATAAAGGTAACGGTGTCAGCAGTTCCCGAGCGTATAAAACGCTGCAGGGGAACCGTTGTTGACGGCAAGGTATGGGAAATGGATTCAATCCAGCCAACAGGGTCAGACTCGGTCTCGATGGTCTCCGACCGGACTTGCCACTCCATGTCCAGCAAGGTTACCCAAAGCCGGACACGCCCCAACTGGTGAAATTGGGTGTGTCCGGAAACCAGGGTATAAGGCCGTGCCCAGGCACCATCTCGCCGGCTTGTGGTTTCAGACTCTAGAACTGTCACAGTTTTCCTTTACGTGATGAGCAACAAGACAAGAAAATCAGCCCGGGGGAAACTCAGCCCACTATAATCCAATCATGACACCTCAGCGAATACCCAAACTACCCGGTTCCGCAAACCGGGCAGGCCGGGTCTTTTGCCAGTTTCATCTCGCGCCAATGCATTTGCCAGGCATCAAGAATGAGTAGCCGGCCAATCAGCGGGCTGCCAATACCTGAAATCAGCTTGATGGCTTCCATGGCCTGAACCGAACCAATCATGCCCACCAGGGGTGCAATAACGCCAGCCTCAGAGCAGTTCAGGTCTTCATTGCCCTGCTCGGAATAAAGGCAGTGATAACAGGGGCTGCCTGCCACTCGCTGATCATAAACAGATACCTGCCCTTCTCCCCGAATGGCCGCACCCGATATCAAAGGCACCTTTGCTGCCACACAGGCACGATTCAGGGCAAACCGGGTATCGAAGTTATCTGTACAGTCCATTACCAGACTGGCCTCTTTTACCAGCCTGTTAAAGTCATCATCTACCAGTCGCTGATTCACCGTCGCTATGGAAATAAGTGGGTTAATGCGCCTTACCCGATCAGCCAGCATTTCCGCTTTTGATTCTCCCAACTGAGCTAACTCAAAACCGATCTGGCGCTGCAGGTTTGCCAGTTCGATCACATCATCATCCACCAGTGTAAGGTGTCCAACACCCGCAGAACCCAGATACAGTGCAACCGGACAACCCAAGCCTCCGGCACCAATGATCAGCACGCGGGCCGATTTCAGTTTTTGCTGGCCATCAATATCGAATCCGGGCATCAGTATCTGGCGACTGTAGCGCAGCAATTCTTCATCACTGAACATTCTGGCCTCCTGGGTTAAAGGCTTGTGACGAACCAGTACGAAGCCACTGGCCTGATGTCATTCGATCACGATTACCGTAATCTTTCCGGCTTTCTACGGCCACAAATCCTCGCCTTTGGAACAACGCCCTTACGGCTTCGGCCTGATTGAATCCGTGCTCCACCAGTAGCCACCCCTCATTTTCCAGCCAGCCGGGCGCTTGTTCAATAATCAGGCGCAGATCATCCAGCCCGTCGGCTCCGGAAACTAGCGCTGAGCGCGGCTCAAACCGAACGTCGCCTAGTTCAAGGTGATTGTCCTGAGCCGCAATATAGGGTGGATTGGAAATGATTAAATCAAAGAGTTGGGGGGTAAGGTCTGAAAACCAGAAGCTGCTCAGTACCGTTACCGGCAAGCCAAGTTTGCTGGCGTTTCGTCGGGCCAGGTTTACCGCCTCATCGACGCAATCACAGGCGGTTACGTGCCAGGTTGGTCGTTCGCTGGCCAGTGCCAGTGCGATAGCGCCTGTGCCAGTGCCCAAATCAAGCACCCTGGCACTGGCTGGAAGGGGTAAGGCAAGCGCAGATTCCACCAGGCACTCAGTATCTGGCCTGGGTATCAGTGTAGAGCTGCTGACCAATAACGAAAGTGACCAAAATTCCTGATGCCCCAGCAGATAGGCAACAGGTTTTCCATCAGCCCGCGCAGCTACCAGTTCTTTGAAGGCCAAAATCTGATCCGCTGGAATGTTGCGCTCCGGCCACGTCCGGAAACTGGTTCGGCCAAGGCCCGTCACATAGCTAAGCAGCAATTCTGCGTCTAACCGGGGGCTATCGCCCCCAATGCGATTCACGGCCCAGATCAGCAGGTTCTCACAGGTCTGCTGGGGATTACTGATCATCGGCAAGTGAGGCCAGGAGATCGGCCTGGTGTTCCTGTTGCAAAGGAACGACTACCGCATCCAGATCACCGGACATTACCTCATCCAGCTTGTACAGCGTGAGATTAATACGATGGTCCGTTACCCGGCCCTGGGGGAAGTTATAGGTGCGGATACGCTCGGATCGGTCGCCACTACCCACAAGGCTTTTGCGGGTTTCAGCAACAGATTTCTGCTGTCGCTCTGTTTCAGCATTTTGTAACCGGGACGCCAGCCAACTCATGGCTTTGGCCCGGTTCTTGTGCTGCGAGCGCTCTTCCTGGCACTCTACAACGATGCCTGTCGGCAGGTGAGTAATCCGGATGGCAGAATCGGTTTTGTTTACGTGCTGGCCGCCAGCCCCCGATGAGCGATAGGTATCTATCCGCAAATCACTTTTATTAATTTCTATTGCCTCAGCCTCATCCGCCTCTGGCATCACGGCTACTGTACAGGCAGAAGTATGAATCCGCCCCTGAGACTCGGTTTCCGGAACCCGCTGTACCCGGTGCGCGCCAGACTCAAACTTGAGAGCGCCGTACACTGCCGTTCCAGCAATCCGGGCAATAATTTCCTTGTAGCCGCCGTGTTCTCCATCATTCTTGCTGAGCACTTCAATCTGCCAGTTCTGGTGCTCAGCATAACGGCTGTACATTCTGAACAGGTCGCCGGCAAAAATGGCCGCCTCATCGCCACCAGTTCCAGCGCGGATTTCCAGAAAAACGTTGCGGGTATCGTTCGGGTCCTTTGGCAGCATCAGCCGTTGCAGATCTTCATCCAGCTCTTCACTTTTCTGCCGTGCCGATTGCAACTCCTGCTCTGCCATTTCGCGCATTTCCGGATCACTGTCTCCGGTCAACTCTTTGGCCGCCTCGATATCATCAAGCGAGGCTCGCCAGGCCCGGAAAGAATGAACTACGGGCTCTATTTCCGCATACTCCCGGGACAGATCGCGGAACTTGTCCTGATTGGCAATGGTGGCAGAATCACTGAGCAAGGCGCTGACTTCCTCGAACCGTTCTGTAAGCTGTTCGAGGCGTGCTTGTATCGATGGTTTCATAGTTTTTCCTGGGTGGCCGGCTCGTCTGCGTCTGTTTCCAGCGTATCCAGATGGTGCAGTTCACGCAGCCACTCGGTCACCTCGGTGCGACCTTCGGTAGTAGCCTTGCGCACTTGCACTGAGGGTTGATGTAAAAACTTGTTGGTAAGGCCGCGGGCAAGACTTCGCAATACTGTTTCTGTATCGCCGCCATTTCGGAGCGCCCGCAGAGCTTTCTCCGTTTCAATATCTCTGAGCGTTTCGGCTTGCCGGCGAAACTGCTTCAGGGTAGACACCGCATCCAGGGCACGAAGCTGATTCAGAAACTCCTGAACGCCCGACGCAACCAGATTTTCCGCTTCGCGGGCAGCACCTTCACGAGAACGGATATTTTCTTCAATCACCTGTCGCAGATCATCAACGGTATAAAGATAAACATCTGCCAACGACGCCACCTCTGGTTCTACGTCCCGAGGTACCGCAATATCAACCATAAAAAATGGCCGGTGCTTGCGCTTTTTCAACGCCCGTTCCACCGCCCCCTTCCCCAGAATTGGCAAAGGACTGGCGGTTGAGGAAATAATAATGTCAGTATCTGCCAGATAGTCTGGAATCTCGGAAAGCAAAATACCCTTACCCCCATGAGCTTCCGCCAAGGCCTGTGCCCGCTCAAGAGTGCGGTTGGCTACCACAAATTTCTTGACCCCGGCATCGTCCAGATGGCGTGCCACCAGTTCTATGGTTGCACCCGCACCAATGAGCAGAGCTTTATTACGGGACATATCTGTGAAAATCTGATGGGCCATACTCACGGCTGCATAGGCGACCGACACCGGGTTTTCGCCAATAGCCGTCTGGGTACGGATTCGCTTGGCGACGGTAAAGGTATGTTCAAATAATCGGGACAGAAACGAGCCACTGCCGCCATGCTCTCTGGCGAGTACATAAGCATCTTTTAATTGCCCGAAAATCTGCGGCTCACCAAGCACCATGGAGTCCAGGCCTGCCGCCACTCTCATCATGTGCCGAACCGCGCTCGCGTCCCGGTGAATATACAGCGCGCTCTCTAATTCGCCCACATCCAGGCCATGAAAGCCTGCCAGCCAACGCAGCACTGCAGGAGCACAATCGTCGTCGCCGGCCAGATAAAGTTCCGTACGGTTGCACGTAGAAAGGATGGCCGCCTCACTGGCACCCGAGGCTGCACGCAGTTCAATAAATGCCTCGGCCATACGTTCAGGCGTAAAAGCAACACGCTCACGCAACTCGATCGGAGCCGTGCGATGATTGATACCCAGCGTTACAAGTGCCATTTATGCCTGAGCAACCTATGCCAACATACGTTAAAGTTACGCCATTTTAGCGGCCCACCGCCTTAACCGCTACCCAAAACCTTCAGAGCTTCGGCAAGTGCGGACATGTTGGGCAAGATAAGGCGCTTATGCCATTATAGGCAACCGGGCACCACCGGCACCCGTTTCAGTTCATTAAAATTGACTGGCAGGTGATTATTTCTGATGCATTGTCGACAGAATCACGGGAATCTGCATGCACAAATCCGTACCGTTTTTGGTTACTTGCCTGATAGGTCTTTCATTGTCAGGTTGTGCCAGCCTGACTGGCCAGAAAAACATACCTGCCACTGAAGAGAGCACACTACAGACCAACAAAACCGCCAGCAAAGAAGACATTCATTATGCCGACTTTGAGCCGGATGTTCTCTACCTTTTGCTATCTGCAGAAATTGCGGCACAACGGGGCCGGTTTGATGTAACCCTGGTGAACTATCTTAAGGCGGCCAACAAGTCACGAGACAAGGGCATCATAGAGCGGGCCATGCGCATCGCCCAGTCCCTGAATGGCGATAACGCTCAAAAGCAACTCGCCGATCTCTGGCTGGAAGTGGACCCAGACAATATTCAGGCCCACAGGATCGCAGCCATTCAAGCCGTTAAGCATAATGATCTTGAGTCTGCCCTTGGGCACATGGAAAAGATCATGAATCTGGGAGAGGATGCCGACTTCGACAGCCTGGCAGCCATGGCAGGCAACCTGCGACCAGAACAGCAGGCCGAATTGCTGGATCTTTACATACAGTTGGCTGAGCGCCACCCAAACGTCCCCGAGCTTGAATACGGCATTGCACTGTTGCTGAAGGTTTCCGGCAAACCCGAACAGGCCCTCAATCGCCTTAGCCCTTTGCTGGAAAAAAACCCGAACTTTCAGCCGGCCATTGTTCTTAAAGGTGATCTCCTTTACCAACTGAACGACAAGCGGAAAGCATTGGATTACCTGATGACCAACACCCGGCGCTTTCCCGCCAACCGGCAAATGGGCACGCTTTATGGCCGTATGCTTATTAATGAGGGAGAGCTGCAAGCGGCCCAGGATGAATTCAACCGGCTGGTAATACTCTACCCTGACACACCGGGCCTGCGGCTTTCCTATGCTTTGGTTGCGCTGGAAAATGGCCAGGCCGAGCTTGCCAAAAGCGAACTGACCCTCCTTGTTGAGCAGGGTCGTCATACTGATGAAGCCAACTACTACCTCGGCAGGATTGAAGACCTGGCTGGCAACAGCGAACAGGCCATCGCTTTTTATCAGGAGGTTAAACAAGGCAGTTATTATCTGCCGGCTTTGGCGAGATCGAGCGCCCTTCTTGCCACAAATGGCAAGCTGGACGAGGCCCTTGAGAACATTCGCACTCTGAGAGACATTCACCCTGAGCAGGCCGAAAACTTCTGGTTACTGGAAGTAAACCTTCTGCTTGACCAGGAGCAGAAACCACAGGCACTGGATGCTGCAACCAGTGCGCTACAACAGTTCCCGGGCAACGTTCAGATCCGTTATGCCAGGGCCATGCTGCTGGATTCCATGGGTGATTCAGCCAAATCTGAAGAAGACCTTAAGTATATTATTGAGGAAGCTCCCGATAACGCTGTTGCACTCAACGCACTGGGCTACATTCTGGCAACCCGCACAGACCGGCTGAGTGAGGCTCGCGGCTATATTGAACGGGCTCTGGAGCTGGACCCAGACAACCCTGCCATTCTTGACAGCATGGGCTGGGTATTATTCAGAGAGGGACGGCTCAAGCCGGCTCTGGAATATCTGTCGCGCGCCTGGTCTGGCTATCCGGACCCAGAAGTTGCCGCACACTTTGGCGAAGCACTCTGGATGAACAGCGATGAGGAGCAGGCACTTATCATCTGGAAAAAAGGCATGGAGCAGGACGCCAACCACGAGGTTCTTCTGGAAACCATCAAGCGCCTGACAAATAAAGAGGATCTCTGATGCGAACCTGGCTTCGCGGGTGGTGCGCATTAACGCTCTTTGGGTTTCTGAGCGCCTGCACCACCATTCAGCTGGAGCCTCTGCCGGAAGGCATGACAGACCAGCCGCCCGCCAACTGGGCGAGTCGGTCAGAACTGCTCAGTCATTTCGACCACTGGCAACTGATGGGCAAACTGGCTGTCAAGCAGCCATCAAATAGTGGTAGTGCTGTGGTCAATTACTGGGTTCAGGACGGCCAGAGCTATGACATCGCCCTGTCATCGTCGTTTCTTGGCATGGGCAACACAACCCTGAAAGGCACCCCGGGCTTTATTGAACTAACGCTCTCAAGCGGCGACAGTTATCGCTCTGCAGAGCCCGAAGTGCTTGTTGAAGCAGCGACGGGCTGGCACCTGCCCCTGAACCACCTTGTCTGGTGGATACGCGGCCTGCCCGCTCCCGAGGGGGATTTCAGGCTGCTATTTGATGGCGACCAACAGTTGGCAATAATCAAACAGGCAGGCTGGGAGATCCGCTACGATCGCTGGCGGCAATTTCTGCCAGATTATCCGCCCTTGCCCGCAAGAATTACCGCTCTCAACGGTGAGAAGCGGGTAAGGCTGGCAATCAGCGCCTGGACCAGCACGGAGAATACCCGGTGACTTGCACGCTCACGCTGCCCTCACCCGCCAAGCTGAATCTGTTTCTGCATATTGTCGGGCGACGTCCGGATGGGTATCACGAACTACAGACCCTGTTTCAGTTTCTTGATTTTGGCGACGATCTCAGTTTTACCCTGACCCCGGATTTACCGGGCATCCGGTTATCCAGGCCACTGGGCAGCGTTCCGGAGCAGGATAATCTGGTTATACGTGCTGCACAGGCACTGGCGGCCCAAACCACAAAAGATCTCCCCGGCGTAACAATCGACCTGACCAAGCGCCTTCCCATGGGCGGTGGTCTTGGCGGCGGCAGCTCCAATGCCGCAACAACCCTGTTGGGCCTGAACCACCTCTGGCAACTTGGGCTGAGTATTGACGCACTGGCGGAAACAGGCCTGACTCTGGGTGCGGATGTGCCCGTATTCGTGCGTGGCCATGCAGCTTTTGGTGAAGGCATTGGAGAAAAACTGACACTGGCCTATCCTCCAGAGCGTTGGTTTGTTATTTTAAAGCCTCCATGTGATATAAGCACAGAACGGATTTTTTCCGAGGAAGGGTTGACAAGAGATACCCCGAGAATCAGAATAGCGCCCGCTTTTGAGGGAGACGCCTCAAGATACCGAAACGACTGCGAAGGCGTAGTTCGCAGGCTGTATCCGGAGGTTAGTCGAAGCCTGGATTGGCTGGCACAATTCGGACCCACGAGATTAACCGGAACTGGGGCTTGCATATTTGGGCGTTTCCCGACAGAATCCGCAGCCCGGATCATTTGGGAAAGCAAACCTCCCGGCATCACTGGGTTCGTAGCTAAAGGGGTGAACGTTTCACCTCTTCACAGAAAGCTGACAGAGCTGGAATGATGCCAAAAAAGCACGACACTGGGGTGTCGCCAAGCGGTAAGGCAACGGGTTTTGATCCCGTCATGCGTAGGTTCGAATCCTGCCACCCCAGCCATCTTTCTCCCGCTTCTTCTGAATCAAACTCCGATACCGAGAAGGATGCCATCGTGTCCAAACTGATGATTTTTGCCGGCAACGCCAACCCCGAACTTGCCAAATCCATCGCTCGAAAACTGCACATTCCAATGGGGCAAGCCACGGTAGGCCGCTTTAGCGACGGGGAAACCACCGTCGAGATTAACGAAAATGTGCGTGGCAATGATGTTTTTATCATTCAGCCAACCTGCTACCCAACCAACGATAACCTGATGGAACTGATTGTAATGGCCGATGCCCTGCGCCGCGCATCAGCCATACGTATCACCGCCGTTATCCCCTACTTCGGGTACGCACGCCAGGATCGCCGGGTTCGCTCAACACGTGTCGCAATCAGCGCGAAAGTTGTTGCAGACATGATTTCCAGCATCGGGATTGACCGTGTGCTGACCGTTGACCTCCATGCTGATCAGATTCAGGGCTTTTTTGATATCCCCGTAGACAATATTTACGCTACGCCAGTACTGCTTGAAGATATTGAGAAACAGCGCTTTGAGAACTTTATTGTGGTTTCTCCGGATGTTGGCGGTGTTGTGCGGGCCCGGGCAGTTGCCAAAAGACTGAACGACGCCGACCTTGCCATCATCGACAAGCGCCGCCCGAAAGCGAATGTTTCTCAGGTTATGCATATAATCGGTGATGTCCGGAACAAAACCTGCATTATCGTCGATGACATCATTGATACTGCCGGCACTCTGTGCAAAGCAGCAGAAGCTCTTAAAAATCAGGGTGCCTCCAAAGTGGTGGCCTACATTACCCATCCGGTACTGTCTGGCCCGGCCATCGAAAACATCAAAGCATCAAATCTTGATGAACTGGTGGTCTGCGACACAATTCCAGTAGATGACAAAATTAAAAATTGTGATAGAATCCGCGTCCTCAGTATGGCTGGCCTGCTGGCTGAATCCATTCGCCGGGTTAGTAACGAAGAGTCTATCAGCGCCATGTTTGAAAATGCCTGAGCTAATGGCACAGGTATGGTGCCGCCAGTCATAACAGCAGTTATCGGGTCGGGAGCCTTTCAAGGCTCCCGACTCTTTTAGTCAGCCGGGAAACCCGGCTTTTCAGAAACATCATCTGATTCAAACGCCTGGTCGCGGGCAACTCAGATGACGATTGAGGTTAATACCATGTCTCAGGAATTTGTTATTGAAGCATTTCCTCGTGACGACCGGGGGAGAGGTGCGAGCCGCCGCCTGCGTCGTGATGAGCGTAAGATTCCAGCAATTATTTATGGTGGCAAGAAAAAAGCGACTCCGGTTGCCATTTGGCATAACGAGTTGTTGAAGGCCGTCGAAAGCGAAAGCATTTTTTCTCAGATTCTGACCATTGAACTGAACGGGAAAAAAGAAAGCGTCATTTTGAAGGATCTTCAGCGGCATCCGTATAAGCTGCTTCTGTCCCACGCTGATTTTCTGCGCGTTGACAAGAACCAGGAAATTTTTGTTCATGTTCCAATCCACCTGGTGAACGACACGACAGCACCGGCAGTCAAAAACTTCGGCGGTATTGCTTTCCGCCTGATGACTGAAGTTGAAGTTGCCTGTCTGCCGAAAGACCTTCCGCAGTTCATTGAACTGGATATGACAGACGTAGAAATGGATCAAGTCGTCCATATGAGTGAACTGAAACTGCCAAAGGGCGTTCGTATTCCAGCTCTCGCTCTGGGTGCTGAGCATGATCAGCCAGTTGCCTCTATTCAGCAGCCACGAGTATCTCAGGCAGACGAAGCAGAAGATGCTGAAGATGCCGAAAGCGCTTCTGACGATAAAGACGCTAAAGAAGGCGACGCGGAGTAAGCACTCCGGAGGTGACGGCAGGTGGCACAGGATATTGTCATGGTGGTTGGCCTGGGAAATCCCGGTCCCGACTACGAGAATACCCGCCATAATGCCGGAGCCTTGTTCGTCGAAGCACTGGCCCGCAATGCGGGCCAGTCACTTCGCCCCGAAAAGAAATACCATGGGCTTTATGCCCGCGTTCAATGGCAGGGCCTGGACCTGCACCTTCTGAATCCTTCCACGTTCATGAATCGCAGCGGCCTGTCCATTAAGACACTGGCAGATTTTTTCAGAATTCCTCCAGAGCAGATTCTGGTTGCTCATGATGAGCTGGACCTGCCCCCAGGAACCGCTAAATTGAAGAAAGGCGGGGGCCATGGCGGGCACAACGGCTTGCGCGATACCATTGCTCACCTTGGAACAAACGACTTCCAGCGCCTGCGACTTGGCATCGGCCATCCGGGTGACAGCCATAAAGTAACCGGCTACGTTCTTAGCCGGCTCGGCAAGCAGGAAGCCGAACAGCTTAACGATATATTCATTGAGGTCTTGCGGGTATTACCAGATGCTGCCAGCGGTAAACTGGCCGCAGCCATGAACCAGTTGCACAGCGTTAAGCCTGCTTCCTGAGCAAGACACAACCCCTTACTCGCACCTGTACCGATACCCCGGTATAATCCGCCCAAATTTTTCGTACCAGCAGAGGCATTTCATGGGATTTAATTGCGGCATCGTTGGCCTACCTAACGTCGGCAAGTCTACCCTGTTCAACGCACTGACTAAATCCGGTATTGGCGCAGAAAACTTTCCTTTTTGCACCATTGAGCCCAATGCTGGCGTTGTCGCCATGCCTGATCCACGTTTGACCAAACTTGCAGAAATTGTGAAGCCTCAGCGGACTGTACCCACAACGATGGAGTTCGTTGATATCGCAGGCCTGGTAGCAGGCGCTTCCAAAGGCGAGGGTTTGGGCAACCAGTTTTTGGCAAACATCCGCCAAACCGACGCTATTGCCCACGTTGTTCGCTGCTTTGAAGATGACAATATAATCCACGTTGCCAACAAAGTAGATCCAGCCGAGGACATTGAAATAATCAATACCGAGCTGGCTCTGGCTGACATGGAAACTGTGGAAAAGGCTATCAAACGGGTTCAGCGCATCGCAAAAGGTGGCGACAAAGAAGCCAAAGCACAGCTTGATATGTTCGAACAACTCCTGCCCGTACTGAATGAAGGCAAGCCGGTACGCAGCATGAATCTGAATAAAGATCAGATGGGTTTGATACGTGAACTTTGCCTGCTCACAGTAAAGCCAACCATGTACATCGCCAACGTAAGCGAAGATGGTTTTGAGAACAACCCACACCTGGATACCGTAAGAAAAATCGCTGCTGAAGAAAATGCCGTTGTTGTGCCTATCTGCAATAAACTGGAAGCAGAAATTTCAGAACTGGAAGACGACGAAAAATCCATGTTCCTGGATGAAATGGGCATGGAAGAACCAGGGCTGGACCGGGTTATCCGTGCTGGCTACGGGCTCCTGGGCTTGCAGACTTACTTTACGGCCGGAGTTAAAGAAGTTCGCGCCTGGACTGTTAAAATCGGAGCCACAGCGCCACAGGCTGCAGCGGTCATTCACACTGACTTTGAACGTGGCTTTATTCGGGCGGAAGTCGTGAGCTATGATCACTTTATCCAGTATGGCGGCGAGGCAGGCGCCAAAGAAGCGGGTAAATGGCGACTGGAGGGAAAGGAGTACATCGTTCAGGACGGCGATGTTATTCATTTCCGTTTCAACGTATAGAATACCGGGAAATTTAAGCCCAAGCCTTGACAGAAGGTTCTCAAATACTGAGAATACGCGCCTCGTTTGGGGCGTTCCCTGAAACGAAGTGGCAAGGTAGCTCAGTTGGTTAGAGCACAGCACTCATAATGCTGGGGTCGGCGGTTCAACTCCGCCCCTTGCTACCACTATTCTCAAGGCTTGGCCGCTCACTCAGCGGCCTTTCTTTTTTCAGCCGCGGGAGTTTTTTCGATGCGATCCAGCAGAGACCGAGTCAGGCAAGCCATCTCTTTCGAGATCATTGGTTTTCTGCTTTCTGTGCCACTTGCCGCCTTTGTTTTTCATTTTCCCCTTAAGGAAACTGGCGTTCTCGGGTTAATCGGGGCAACGCTGGCAACTGTCTGGAACTATGTGTTCAACCTGGGTTTTGATCACAGCCTGAAATGGTTAACCGGCAGCACCTATAAGTCGCTGAAAATCCGCTTCATACACGCCTTCAGTTTTGAGCTGGGTATAATGATCGCCTTCTTGCCCATCATTGCCTGGTGGATGGAAATTGGCCTGGCGGAGGCTTTAATTGTTGATATTGCCTTTGTCGTTTTTTATCTGGTGTACGCCTTCATTTTCACTTGGTGTTACGACGTTATATTCCCGGACGACGATGCCCGGGAAACCGGCATTAGCGAACCCAAGCAGTCCTGATCAGCGGCTGCGCCGGCTCAAAGGGCTCAGTCACGCCAGAAATACGGCGAAAACAGAATGAAAACGCTCAACAATTCCAGCCGCCCGAGTAACATCACAATCATCAACACCCATTTTGCGGTATCTGGCAACGACTGAAACTGGCCGGCAGGCCCGATAATATCGCCCAGCCCTGGGCCAACATTAGACAAAGCGGTTGCCGCGCCGGTGAGGCTGGTGACAAGATCCAGGCCCAGCGCAGACAGAATGGTTGTAGCCAACGCCAGTGTTGCAAGAAAAATAAACGAAAAAGCAACGGACGATGCAACAATTCCATCGCTGATAACCCGGCCGTTATAATGCCGTGCCATCACAGCATTTGGGTGCAGGAGGCGGATGAATTGCTCCCGAAGCAGAAGCATGGAAAGCTGGAACCGAAATATTTTCATGCCGCCGGCGGTTGATCCCGAGCAGCCTCCCACGAACGTCAGGAAAAAGAATACTGTCACGACTAACGGCCCCCACAACGTATAGTCTTCGCTGGCATAACCGGTTGTTGTCACCACAGACGTCACATTAAATAACGCGCGAACGAAGGTATCAAACACGGGCGCCTGATCGGTCAAAACCCGATAGGCCGTGATCACCAGCGAGACCATCACCAGAAGCTTCAGGAAGAACCGGACCTGCTCATCCCGAAACAGAGGCAAATACTGGCCACTCAATAATCTGACAAACAGAAAAAACGGAACGCCGCCAAGCATCATGAAGAATGTTGAAGCCAGCAGAATTGAGCTGCCACTAAACTGCCCCATTGAGCTGTCCGAAGTTGAGTACCCTCCGGTTGAGACCGTGGTTAGTGCATGATTTATTGCATTAAAAAAGTCCATACCCAGCAGCCAATAAACACCAATACAGCTCAGCGTTATAACCAGATAGCTGAGCACCAGCTTACGGGCAAGGCTACTGGTACGGGGCACTGCTTTTTCAGTCCACTCTGACGACTCAGTGGCAAACAGGCGCATACCACCTATACGCAGAAAAGGCAGGATCGCCACCGCCATACCAATAATGCCGATGCCCCCCATCCACTGCATGATCGACCGCCAGAGCAGAATGTCTGCGGGCATATCATCAAGACCGGTAAAAATGGTTGATCCTGTGGTTGTTACACCTGAAATACTTTCAAAAAAGGCATCTGTTACCGACAAATCGAGATCGCTGAGTAACAGGGGAAGGCTTGAAAAGGCCGGAATAATAATCCACGCCGAAACCGTCAGCAAAAACATCTCTCGCTGTTTAAGGCCACGTGGCTTTTTTCCGGCTAGTGCAAAACAGATCAAACCAACAACAAAACAAATCAACGCAGATTTGACGAAAGCCCACTGGTCATTCGTCTCATTGAAAATGAGCAGATTAATCGGAAGTGTTATCAGGAAACTGAGCAGGATTAATAAAAACCCGAGAATCTGAATAATCGGAAGAACTCTCACGGGACAAGCGCCCCTGCCATTTGTCAAAAGGGCAAAAATAATAACATAACAATAACCCGCTGGAACGCCCTTCTTCCACCAATGTGAATACACTAAACTAATGTCTTCCCGCAGGAGCCCCTTATGGTTAAATCAGATAGTGTTGCCGGCCTTTCCCTGAGTCGGCTGGATAGAATTACCCGCCATTTCAATGAAAACTACATTGAGCTTGGAAAGCTCCCCTGCGCAGTCGTTTTGGTGGCACGTCATGGCAAAATCATCTGGACCAGCGCTCAGGGCCTGATGGATGTGGAGCGAAACAAACCGGCACAGCGCGACACTCTTTTTCGCATTTATTCAATGACCAAGCCGCTTACGTCCATCGCCATGATGCAACTCTACGAGCAGGGGCGCTTTTTACTGGACGACCCCGTACACAGATATATCCCGGCCTTTAAAAATTTACAGGTTTTTAAATCCGGAAACTGGCCAGAGTTTGAAACCGCACCTGCAACGACCACCATGACCATACGCGACCTGCTTACGCACACCGCCGGCCTGACGTATGGATTTCTTAATCGCACCAACGTAGACGCAGCCTACCGGCAACTGAAGCTGGATGGCAGTGGCACCCTCACCCTCAGGAAGCTGGTGGAGCGATTGGCAAAACTGCCTCTGGAGTTCTCGCCGGGCACCGCCTGGAACTATTCAGTAGCCACCGATGTCATCGGGTACCTGATTCAGCTTCTGGCTGATAAGCCTCTGGGAGATTATTTTCAGGAACACCTGCTCACCCCTCTGGGAATGAGCGATACCGGGTTTCAGGTACGGGAAGATCAGCAGCATCGCTTTGCTGCCTGCTATCTGCACCAGCCCGGCAATACCATGAAACTGCAGGACGATCCGGAGCGCTCCCGTTATCAGCGAACACCGGCGTTTTTGTCTGGCGGAGGAGGCCTGGTATCAACCGTGGACGATTACTACCGATTTGCCCAAGCCCTGTGCAATGGTGGTGAATTCGGTGGGCATCGCATCATCGGACGAAAAACTCTGGAATTCATGTGCAGAAATCATTTGCCTGACAATCAGGACTTACCTGCTTTGTCCACGGGAGCATTTAGCGAGACCCCCT
>DATJDA010000084.1:0-3827 GCA_035497695.1 Marinobacter sp.
CATGCTTTTCGTGAAGCGTGTATTGATGAAGCCTACAGCCGCCAGCGGTTTGTGCGTGACATCATGGCCGGGGTTACCGTGGGCATTATCGCCATTCCCCTGGCAATGGCCCTGGCCATAGCCAGTGGCGTAGCCCCGCAATACGGCTTGTACACAGCATTTATTGCCGGCTTTATTATTGCTCTGACCGGTGGGAGCCGGTTCAGCATCTCGGGCCCCACGGCGGCGTTTGTCGTTATCTTGTATCCGGTTGCACAGACATACGGGCTGGGCGGTCTGCTGTTGGCTACCCTGATGTCTGGAATTTTATTGATCGCTATGGCTCTGATGAAGCTGGGGCGATTTATTGAATATATACCAGAGCCGGTCACCCTTGGTTTTACCGGTGGTATCGGTGTTGTCATCGCGACACTGCAAATTCAGGATTTCTTTGGCCTGCCCGTGCAGGGTATGCCGGAACATTATTGGGACAAGCTCGCACAGTTGGCCCATAGCCTTCCGGCACTGGATCCTATGAGTACGCTGGTGGCGGTTGTCACGTTTGCCGTTATGTTGCTCTGGCCACGACTGAAAACACCCATACCATTGCACCTTCCGGCGGTTGTTGTTGGTAGCCTGCTGGCCTATTGGCTGAACGCTAATGGTGCGTCGATAGAGACCATTGGCTCCCGGTTCAGCTACCTGTTACCGGATGGTTCCACAGGAGCTGGTATTCCGCCCTTCTTGCCGGAGTTTACATGGCCCTGGCAGCAGGCCAATGCCAGTGGTGAGCCTCTTGGGTTGTCCTGGAGCATGGTCAGAGATCTGTTACCCTCAGCGTTTGCCATCGCGATGCTTGGTGCTATTGAATCTCTGCTCTGTGCTGTGGTTCTGGATGGCATGACCGGCAAGCGTCATAGCGCCAACAGTGAGTTGATGGGGCAGGGGCTGGGAAATATCATCGTGCCCTTTTTCGGCGGAATTACTGCAACCGCCGCTATTGCCCGATCAGCTGCTAACTACCGGGCGGGTGCCGAATCACCCGTGTCAGGGATGATTCATGCGCTGGTGGTATTGCTGGCGCTGATGTCGCTGGCGGGAGTGCTGGCTTACCTGCCCATGCCAGCCATGGCGGCATTGCTGATGATGGTGGCCTGGAATATGAGTGAAGCACCAAAATCCATCCGCCTTCTGAAAATTGCCCCCCGTAGTGACATTCTGGTTTTTCTGGCCTGCTTTTCACTCACCATCATGCTGGATATGGTCATTGCTATCACCACCGGTGTCTTGCTGGCAGCGGTACTGTTCATGCGTGAAATGGCACAGATGACCAAAGTGACCGACATCACCAACAGCAAACGTGTTGCCGGGACAAATCTGCCCGAAGGCTGGCAGGTGTTCAAAATCAATGGTCCGTTATTTTTTGCTGCTGCCGAACGAATTTTTGGAGAGCTCGCCGTTCTGTCTGGTAATGCGCGCGGATTTATTCTGTACATGGATGGCGTCACCATTCTTGATGCCGGTGGTCTGTCAGCGCTGGATAAGCTGATACGAACCTGTCAGCAGGATGGAACCGAAGTGGTGATCGCCGATCTTCAGTTCCAGCCCCTGCGCACACTTGCCCGAGCGGGCGTACAGCCAATACCTGGCGTTAGCCGGTTCACTCCCACACTGGCAGAGGCCCTGGCACTGGTTGGGCGCAGCTAATCCGGAACCTTGGTTACCGAGGGCGGGCGATTGTCGGTTATGCTTTCGGTATCTCTGGTGTTCCAGCTCAAGGTGTCTGATGCTTCCATTTCGAATTGTTGATCGGCTAAAGTTCTTTGTTGAGCGGCAACTGGTTAAAGGTGCTGGTTTTCAGTTGCTGGTAGTAGCGGCTTTTATCGCACTGATTTCACTGATTGGCGGCCTGCTGGTCTTCGTCCTGGCAGAAACCTTCAGTGATCTTGGCCCGGCAATCTGGTGGGCATTTTTACGGCTGACAGACCCCGGCTATCTGGGCGACGATGTTGGAACCTGGCAAAGGATTGTGTCGACAATTCTTACCGTAAGTGGCTACGTCGTTTTTATGGGTACCCTGGTGGCAATTATGACGCGCTGGCTGTTTGCCAAAATGGCAGATCTGGAGCGTGGGCTTACACCGGTAACGTTTAAAAACCACATCGTAGTGCTGGGCTGGACAAGTCAAACCCTTCCATTGCTGTCCGAATTGCTTGGTACCTCAGGGCGGGTGCGGCGATTTCTGGAAAAGCACGATGCCCAGAAAATGAATCTGGTGGTACTGTCAGAGCAGGCGTCAGCCTTTCAGGCTCACGAATTGCGCCGTACGCCGGGTATCGCACGAAGGGCTCGCCAGGTTATTCTGCGCTCGGGATCTGCTCTTCAGCCAGATGCACTGCATCGGGTTGCCTGTCTGGATGCTGCCGCTGTTATTATTCCCGGCACCAGTAATCAGGATGGCTCGCTGGTGACTTCAGACATCGAAACCGTCAAAGCACTGCTGTCTATTGCTGCACTGGCCCGGCAGTTTCGGGTTCCGCTACCCTTTGTCGTTGCTGAAATTCAGGATGTTCGCAAACTTCCGGTTATCGAGCGTGCCTATCCTGGGGCATTGGAAGTGGTTGCTGGCGACATCATGATTACTCGCCTGATTGCTCAGAATGTTCATCACCGGGGTCTATCCGAGGTTTACAATGAGCTTCTGGTCGCCGGTGATGGTAATGAAATTTTTATCCGTAGTGGTGAATTGCTGGCAGGCTTGTCGCTGGCCGAGTTGGCCTCGACAAGGCCGGAAGTGATCGTGTTGGGCCTGCTTCGGGAGAATGGCCACAACTGGTCGCCAATGTTGCTGGCGCCATCGGATACCGTTATCGATTCCAGTGACCGGGTGATTATGCTGGCGCGGGATTATGCCAAAACAGAATTGAATACAAAATTACCCGCGCTACCGTTGATAGACCGCCCGGCCGTTCAGCCGCCAAAATCTGAGAAACCGGAACGGGTGAAACGGATTCTGATATTAGGATGGAACCGAAAAGTGCCAAGCCTGATATCGGAATTCACCAGCTACCGTCATACAAGGTTTGATGTGGATGTGGTTGCGGTGGTGCCGTCTGTGGAGCGGGAGAGGGCTATCCTTGATTATGTGGAAATGTCTGATCGGGTTAGCATCCGCCATGTGGAAGCGGATTACATGGTGGAAGGAGAGCTCCGGCGGCTTGCACCGGAAAAGTGTGACACGGTGATTCTGTTAAGCAGTGACCGATTGGCTAAGGGCGAAGAAGCCGACGCAAGAGCAATGGTTGGTTACCTGTTGCTTGAAGATATCTTCGCAGCAAGCAGCCAGCGCCCACAACTGATAATGGAGCTCAGCGACCCTGATAACCGCTATCTGTTAAACGACCATCAGGGTGAAATGCTGATCAGCCCGATGATTCTGAGCCATGCGCTGGGGCAGGTTGCGCTGCGCCGGGAGTTGCGCGTGGTTCTGGAAGAGCTTTTCACTGCTGGCGGCGCGGAGATTCAGTTTAAAAGCCCGGCGAATTACTCACTGCCCGCCAGTGTAACCTTCCACTTGCTCGAGAAGATATTAGCGGCAGAGGGTGAAATTGCGCTGGGGGTTTACCGTGCAGAAGCCAATGGGGCCGGGCTGCACCTGGCACTGAACCCGCCCCGGAAAGAGTATCTCAACTTGCGAGAGGGCGATCGCCTTGTTGTTCTTTGCCTCGCCAGCTAAAGGTGAATGTTCTGTTGGTGGGCGATCTGCCTTTGTCCGGTTATTAAGGGCAACCTACATTCACAATAAAAATGATGGAAATAAATTATATAAATTTCAATTATGCGATAGA
>DATJDA010000085.1:0-9682 GCA_035497695.1 Marinobacter sp.
ACCACCTGATCCCTTCCCGAACTCAGTCGTGAAACAGGCCTGCGCCGATGGTAGTGTGGCTTTTGCCCATGCGAGAGTAGGTCATCGTCAGACTCTTAATGCCCAAACCCCAGCTTCTCGCGAAGCTGGGGTTTTTTATTGCCCGATTTATGACGTCACGCACAGTGACATCATGAAAGTGCTGATACAATTCTTTACAAGAACTGGCAGTAAGACAAACAAAATAAAGCCAGCATCAGAGACGCTCATTTAACATCTTTTAATATGCCGTGGAGTTATTAATGCGGCAGCTGTGAGATGTAACTATGAGTAGGTTAATAACTTCGCTTTTCCTGTCGATAATAGCTGTCGGAGTAAATGCCGATCTTAGCCCTATCTCTGACCAGCAAATGTCAGAGGTTACCGGGCAGGCGTTTGTGTCAGTTGACCGGCAGTATCACCCCGATGCCAGCAATAACACAGCCTATACCCGAGTAAATCTTGGAATGGATATTGAAATCCAGACCAATGTTGATGTACTCGAGATGGGGCGTTACGAACGTGATGGTGAAAAAGCGGGTACTTCCGACGTTTATATAGAAGATTTTGCGCTGGGTTATATCAACAACCAGGCGTATTACAATCTTAACCCCAAGGCGCCGAGGCAGCGCAAGGCTGACGGCAGTGCCTATGCAGAGGGTGAGATTGTCCCCTTCTCAATAGATAGCCCCTTTTTTGAGTTCGCCTACGATCAGGCTACAGAAGAAGTTGTCGGTTTTCGGCTTGGCTTCGGCGAGGCCATGGGAATGTTGTCGGGCAAAATCAAAACGCTGACCGGTAACGTTAACATCGATATCGTCGACCGTGGAGAAGGGCTAAGTCAGGCAAGCTCCAGCGGCAACTTTTTTGATCAGGTCATTGTTTTACTTACCCCATTGATGGAGGGTGGCAGCCCCTTGTCAACCAAAGCAGAGCTGGTTTACGGAGCTCCTGGTGACCCGAACATAGGTGAGCTTGATCCGGTACGCGCAGAGTACATCGGCATTCCAAATGGTGAAAAGTTTACACTCGAGAATGCCAGTGGGCTTACTCGCTGGGCCGTCAAGAACCTGATTGGCTGGGGATCAAGCTCCAAAATTGACGTTCCCGGTTGCACATTTTTTAGTTGTGACGGCGGCGATATCCATGTGTACGCACAGGACTGTCTCGTTCTCGGTATTGATTCCTGCTTTAACCTCGATATTTACAATAGCTTTCCGGTCGGCAAGATTGAAGAAGTGAATGGGACGCGCCAGATTACTGGCCCGGTTGACGGAGCATTCATTTCATTTCAGACCAAAGATCTTGACTGGATTAAAGATGTCAAAAAAACAAATCTCACTCCTGAGGATTTTGTCCGGGCGACAGCGGGTGCCTTTTTTAATATTCCCAATGGAGCGACGGAAGTTAACCTCAATGAGGCCCTGCATGGCACGCAGCGCGTTCGTACGGAGTACATAGATCGGGGCAGAGGGCTGTTCTAGGTGGCGATGATGAGAGTTTTATGCGCGTTATACGGTTGGGTCACCGGCTACCTGCCAGCCCTTATTTTGGGGTTGGGTTTAACCTGCAATGCCATGGCAGAGCTTAAAGACTTGTCCGAAACAGAAATGTCTGAAATCGATGGCGCTGGCATCGGTATCGTACTTGAAAATTTCAAGTTTTCTCATGGTACTGATAAACCGGATGCCAATGGCGATCAGGCCCGGATTTTCAGGATTGGTGGCATAAAGAGCACCGACGGACAGGATGTGGATATTACTGTAAATCACCTCTATATCTCTGGCGCCAATAGTAATTACGGTGAAAATCTGAGCGCTGTCAATCTCGGGCGCTTGACAAATCCATGGCGTATCGACGTTGTAGATGGCAACGATATAGGCATCGCCGAAAAGGCAGTCCTTGAAATTGCTGCACCGGCAATGGTCTCAGCCGCCGAGGGGTATAACTGCATGAACACCGGCGCTGCTGCCGGAACGGGCACCTGCTCAAGCCGTCCAGCCACCGCCGATTATATTGGCGAGCGAGCGGATATCGGCATGCAAATGAACGTGGCGGTAGGCGCAGATCGTTCGGCGAACATCAATATTCATGCAAAGAGCGCCGTCATTGACGGAAGCTATCTTCGGTTGTGGGGAGACAACGATCGCCGTCAAATGGTTGGCCAGTTCAAACTTAATTTTTATTCACCCGAACTCTCAATCAATGCCTGTGCTCAAGATGGTGGTGCCTGTGGTTCAAAAATCCTCATGGCGGAATTTGTCATGGAGTTGGCGATTGGAAATCAACTTCAGCCGGTTTTCTTTGATGTTGATGGCTCCGGGAATTTTGTTGTCGACGTGGCTTCCATTCGTAAGCCATCGCCGGGTGAAATCGGTGCGAATGGTCTCAGGAACAGCAGCAATGCGGATACCTGGGATTATTATGAATCGTATTACACCGATCCCGAATACCGCAGCAATCTGAGTATCGGCAACTTTAGCGTGGGGGCTAAAGACTTCGGTTCGGCCAGGGTTCAGGGGATGCTGATTCAGCATCTGAGCATACGAACGAAGGACCTTGGGAGATGAAAATCACAAAGATGAGTTGCAGGTTTATGATCGGGGTATTACTGCTTTCAGTGACATGGTCTGCAGCAGCGGAGCTGGCGCTGATCAGTGATGCTGCTCTATCAGATGTGTCCGGGCAGGGCGGTATTTATCTGTCCGGAGATATCAGTATCAATGAGTTGGGTGGCCCGGTTGAGAACAGTTATTTCGGACGTTGCGATGACTCTGCCAAAAAGTGCGGTGCGCGCTTTGCTTATCGCTTGAAAGAGAGCGGTGGCTGGATGGTTCTTGATGAGATCCGCGGAAGCTTTGCATTTGAAGGCCTGACTCTGCGTGTGCGAACTATTGATTCCGGATTTGGCGGAGACGGTGAGTTGTTTAATCGTGATGTACTTGAGTTGGGTTTGCCTAATACGGTGCGTTTCAACGATGTTCGCTTCAAGATTGCCGCAAGTAGTACAGCCAGGCCTACCGACCCTGGATTTCAACAAACAGACTTGTTTTCAGTTGAAATGCGAGGTGATGTGGTTATGGAAGGTAATTTGCTCGTTTTCCCAACGGGTAACCCCTAAAGGTGGAGCGAAACATGAAGGCCAGTAAAATCCGCAGCTACACTTTGGCTATTTGTACGGGGGGCACTTTCCTGGGGGTCGTGTCGTCAGCGTCTGCTGGCATGAAAAGTCTTGATGATTCGGTGTTGGCTTCAATAAGTGGGCAAAGTGGTATAACCCTGGAAGTGGAATTAGGTCTGGCCGCAGACAGAATTTCTTATTTTGACGATGGCAAAGGCATCCATCTTGACGGGTTTCGGGTTGGTTCCGCTTCAGATCCATCTGGCCAGGCGTTTCACATAATCAAGGTTGATGTTGGGCAGGACGCATCTCTTAATCTCGACTACCTGGTTGAAGATCGCCGAATTGAGTTCAATGATATCCGTCTTGCCGGTGCGCCGGGTCTAAGCATGGGCGGCGTGTTTTTTGATCACTCTCTTGAGGGGTTTCTGAATATCAAGACAGGCGGAGCCACTGGGGGAGCGGGGTATACCTTCGATTCCGCCTATACCATGACCGGTGGGCGCCTGGGCTATCGGACTAACGGAAACGAAGTGTTTCTGGATGGCATTACTATGGACGTTGAAGCCATGGGCATAACGCTTGATGTCGTCGGTGACACGTTGCAGCTAAACGCTCCCAGAGTTTTAGGTACTTGGCAGGTTGATGCCATTCGCTACAGCGGTAATTCACTAAATCACGGTGTTAGCAGAGATGTTGGTTCCGGTGCTTTGCTGCCTTCTTATGGAGGGTTGAGTGGTCATTATGATTTGTCCTCCAGTACCGATATAAAAGCGGGTGGCCGCAGTGGTGAGGGATTGCGGATAGATAATCAGACAACGGTTCACAGCGCGTCCTTCCTTTACCACGATGATGGCAACACTCTGGCGCTCCGGGATATTACCGGGGCGTATAGCGTTCATGACCTGCGGCTGGATGTCGCATCAGACTGGCTGGGCAGGGCCGCATTGGCATTGACCGTGGATTCGATAGACGGCCAGTTTAGTATTGGTGCCATTGAGATGGGCAGTAATGGCAAAAGTATTGGCCAGGTGAATATAAGCTTTCTGCTTGAAGATCAGGTTTTTAATGGCCGCACCTACTCCAATGCACTTTATCTGCAGGGCGGAGGCCATCCGGATGCCGGGCCACAGGGTTTGCGTCTGGCCACTGAGTGGAGCCTACGGTTGGCAGATCTCAGTTATACAGAGGACGGTAATCGGGTAATTTTCAGTGGTCTCCAGTCTTGGGGGCAGGGTGATATTACCGTAAACGTTACCCGGGATGAGGTGCGTGGAAACACTGAGTTTTATGATGGGCTCAGGATCGGCTTTGAGAGTGTAAAGGCAGGTTATCGCATTAATGGATTAAAAGTTGGAAGTGACGACGCACCTTTGCAAGGCGGTACCGAGCTCCTGCTTGCCCTCGGTTTCTATCCTGCCTACGAGTTTGAGTTAGACGGGCATATAACCCTCGGTGCCGGTGGCGCCAGCGGTGAAGGAATTACAATTAATTCGGATATTCGCATCAGAGATGGTAAGGCGGCTATCATCGCGGCCCCTTATGATGAAGGCGGCGGTGAAATCAGCCAAAAGGGCCTCTGGATTAGTGAGCTGGATTACGATGCCCATGTTCGGGATATGACAATTGATGTGACCGGGGAGGGGTTGGCCATAATCAAAGGCGAAGCCTGGAGCACTATGGATATTGGCAATTTGCGAGTGGGAGACAAATCATCCGGGCAAAGCTTTGGTCGGGTTGTCGTGCAGAAATATGAAACCGGAAGCAGTATGACCATCGTCCCCGGCGGGGCTGGAGACGTCTGCGCCGGTGGCATGGGTGGAACAAAATCCGCGTGTCAGGCTTCCGGTGGAATCTGGGAAACTCGTGGCGATGAGGGGATTACTGTGCGCCTTAAACAGGTGCTGGCTAAAGCCGTGAGCGATACCCGTAAAAACGCTCTTACCTGGGAAACAAACCGACAGTTGGATGGCAAAGGCGATCCGATTAATGGCACAGGTACGCAATTGGTTTTAAATGATATTTATACCAGCGATGGTGGTGATTTCGATGGTGATGGCGTAGATGATAATACCTTTGGAATTCGCACCGACCTCTCTGTAGACGTCTACCAGACTAAGGTCATCAAAAAGACCAGCGGTGCCGATTCTCTTGGGGTTGTTGGTGCCAAGGGGGATGAAAAAATCATGGATTCTTCGGCGGCCAAGGGCTATCGCTATGTGACCAGCCCAACACAAAGCGATATAAATAATAGGCCTTTGGGATTTGCCGTGCAGGCTGATAGCCAGTTTAAAGAGCTTTCCATTAATAATATTGATCTGGTTCATCCTACGGGTGGTGCTCACACGGCGGTTTATGGCGTTAAGATGCAAAACTTCCATATAAAAGCCAATCTCACGGCCACCCCTATTCCCTGAACAAACCGACCGCTTGGCTGATTGAAGCCTGGCGGCGGTCAATTTTGTTTTTTGCCCTCTCCTGGTGTTTAATCCGCCGGTACCCCAACTTCTGGCCGGATAACGTCTGATGAAATCCAAAACACTAATTGCGTTACTCAGTGATGGGCAAATTCACTCTGGTGAATTTCTCGCTCGCCAACTGGGAGTGAGCCGTACAGCTATCTGGAAGCGGGTAAGGCGTGCTATGGACGAAGGCTATGAGATAGCTACGGTTCGTGGGCGTGGCTATCAGCTGACGTCTCGAATCGATCTGTTGGATCGGGCGCTGATAATGGGGCAGCTTGATGCCAGGCTGGCGTCTGAAGTAAGTTTGAGAGTTCTGGATGAAGTGGACTCCACCAATGCAGAAGTGCTCAGGCAAATTGCCGAAGGCTGCGGTAAATTTCCCATATCCATTGCGGACTGCCAAACTGCTGGCCGCGGTCGTAGAGGTCGAAGCTGGCGTAGCCCTCGTGGAGAAAATCTGTATCTCAGTATGGGGCTTACCTTTCATGGCGGCTTCTCGGTGCTTGATGGGCTTAGTTTGGTACTGGGTGTTGCAACGGCCGAGGCTCTTGAACAGCTTGGCGCTCCGGATATTGGTCTGAAGTGGCCCAATGACATATTTCTGCCGTCGGGAAAAATGGGTGGCATCCTTGTCGAGCTGCAAGGGGAGCTGCAGGAGGGGCTTGTGCAGGTGGTTGCCGGTATTGGTATTAATGTACACATGACCGACGCAGCGGATGTGGATCAGCCCTGGAGCAGCCTTGCAGTGGCCTGTCCGGAGATCGAATGGTCAAGAAGCCTGATTGCCGGAGCAATCATTAACGCCGTCTCTGAGGCCGCGGGTATTTTCGCTCGTAAAGGTTTTGGTGCTTTTCGCGATTTGTGGCAACAGCGTGATATCTACTATGGGCAGTTGGTGCACGCCAAGGGTGGGGAGCTTAAGGGGAAAGGTTGTGGCATCGACGATAGGGGTAATTACTTGGTTCGTACCCCACAGGGAGATGAGGTGCCTGTTCGCGCGGGAGAGATCAGTTTGCGGGTGGTGCCATGAGGTTGCTGATTGATGCCGGGAACTCCCGATTGAAATGGCGCCTCGATAAGTCCGGATCGATTGTTGATCAGGGTGTTGGCTTCATCGATGACGTTGATCCAGTGCCAGGTCTGTCCGCCCGGAGTGTCGAGATATCGAGCGTGGCTGTATCTACAGTGGCATCTGAAAAAAGCAGGCTTCATCTGTTGCAGTATCTTTCCAGTCGGGTCAGTGCACCGGCAAAGTGCTACTGGGCTGAATCTCATCGGAACGGCCTTATTAATGCGTATTATGATCATAGGCAAATGGGCGCGGATCGCTGGCATGCCATGTACGGTGCGTGGCAAACCCATAAGCATGGCTACACCGTGGTAGATGCCGGTAGCGCAATTACTGTTGACTACGTAAATTCGGCTGGCCAGCACCTCGGTGGATTTATTCTTCCAGGTCTTCACATGATGCAGCGGAGCTTAAGAGTCGATGCGGCGCGTATTGGCTTTGACTCCCTGCAGATCTCGGATATCCGTCCGGGGGCGAGTACCGGTGAGTGTGTTAACCATGGCCTGGCCTGGCTCACAAGTGCACTAATCGACAGGGTACATAACGATTCCAAAGCGTTTGGTGTCGCCGATATTCTGGTTACCGGAGGCGATGCCGACAGGCTGCTTCAGCTTGGGCTGACAGCAAAGTGCCACCCTTGCCTGGTGTTAGAGGGGTTGTCAGTTGTAGATGCAGAGGCGTGCGCCGGATGAAATGGCTCGCGCTTGCGCTGATTATTTCTAATATTGGCGTTTGGCAGCTCAGCGGATCGGTGAGAGAAGGAGCGCAGTCAGTCACCGTAGCGCGGGGAAATCTTCCGCGAGTAGCCAGTCTGAAATTTCAGGATCCACCTGCTGAATCGCTTCAATCGGAGCCCGGTGGTCGTTCATGTGTCACGCTGGGCTGGATCAGGTCACTGGAGTCGGCCAGAGCATTGGTGCGGCATCAGGCGCTTGTACAGAGTTCTGGACTGTCAGTGAAAGAGGTTGAACGACCGCTCCCTCCGTTACACTGGGTAATTATCCCGCCCCAACCCCATGACATGGCGCTGGAGCAGTTTCGGGATATTCAGCGCCAGGGCGTAGATTCATACCTGGTTACTGAAGGTGAAAACAAAAACGCCATTTCTCTCGGGTTATTTGAATCATACAACGCAGCAATATTCGTGCTAGAAGAAAAAAAACGTCAGAATCTTAATGTGGTACTGGTCAACTTCCCCCGGAATCAGATAAGCTACGCGCTCTCTTTTGAGACTGAGTCAGATCTTGCACAAGAAATGATTCAGGCGGTAGAGGCGGATTATGGCGAGGAATTTGACTTCATTGATGTCAACCCTTGCGGGGGTGTTGCAACGCCCGGCAAAACTCCGTAATATACCGCCCTCGCTGAATGGGCGAGCGTGGGCTGGCGTAGCTCAGTTGGTAGAGCAGCTGACTTGTAATCAGCAGGTCGGGGGTTCGATTCCGTCCGCCAGCTCCACTTTTTGTTTTGCAGGTCCGTGTTAGCGGTTTCTGCCTGGAGGGGTTCCCGAGTTGGCCAAAGGGATCAGACTGTAAATCTGACGCGAAAGCTTCGCAGGTTCGAGTCCTGCCCCCTCCACCACTAATTGCTCGCGGGCATCGTATAGTGGCTATTACCTCAGCCTTCCAAGCTGATGACGCGGGTTCGATTCCCGCTGCCCGCTCCAGTTTTATAATTGTAGTGCTCATGTAGCTCAGTTGGTAGAGCACATCCTTGGTAAGGATGAGGTCAACGGTTCAACTCCGTTCATGAGCTCCATTATTAATCCGGTCAACGTAAAAAATCTGGTTGATTAGGGAGGTTGGTCAAATGTCTAAGTCTAAATTTGAGCGTAGTAAGCCGCACTTGAACGTGGGCACCATTGGTCACGTTGACCATGGTAAAACCACTCTGACCGCCGCCCTTACTCGTGTATGTCACGAAGTATGGGGCACTGGCGAGAGCCGTGCGTTTGACCAGATCGATAACGCCCCGGAAGAGCGTGCGCGTGGTATAACCATAGCGACCTCGCACGTTGAGTATGATTCTCCGGCTCGCCACTACGCCCACGTAGACTGCCCGGGCCACGCGGATTATGTTAAGAACATGATCACGGGTGCGGCGCAGATGGACGGTGCGATTCTGGTTTGTTCGGCGGCTGACGGCCCAATGCCGCAGACCCGCGAACACATTCTGCTGTCCCGCCAGGTTGGCGTTCCTTACATCGTTGTGTTCCTGAATAAAGCGGACATGGTAGATGATGAGGAGCTGCTTGAGCTGGTTGAAATGGAAGTTCGCGATTTGCTGAGCATCTATGACTTCCCGGGCGATGACACACCGATTATTACCGGTTCTGCGCTGATGGCGCTGGAAGGTCGGGATGATAACGAGATGGGCACTACCGCTGTGAAAAAGTTGGTGGAAGCTCTGGATTCGTACATTCCTGAGCCTGAGCGTGCGATTGATCAGCCGTTCCTGCTGCCGATTGAAGACGTGTTCTCTATTTCTGGTCGTGGTACGGTTGTGACCGGTCGGGTAGAGCGCGGTGTCGTCAAGGTGGGTGAAGAGGTTGAGATTGTTGGTATCCGTGATACCGTCAAGACCACTTGTACCGGTGTTGAGATGTTCCGTAAGTTGCTGGACGAAGGCCGTGCTGGTGAGAACGTTGGTGTTCTTCTTCGTGGCACCAAGCGTGACGACGTTGAGCGTGGTCAGGTTCTGTGTAAGCCAGGCTCCATCAAGCCGCACACCAAGTTTGAGTGTGAGGTTTATGTGTTGAGCAAAGAAGAGGGTGGTCGTCATACGCCGTTCTTCAAGGGCTACCGTCCCCAGTTTTACTTCCGTACGACAGACGTAACCGGTTCTTGCGAACTGCCGGAAGGTGTTGAGATGGTAATGCCGGGTGATAACGTGCAAATGGTTGTTACCCTGATTGCTCCGATTGCTATGGAGAATGGTTTGCGCTTCGCGATTCGTGAAGGTGGCCGTACCGTAGGTGCTGGGGTAGTCGCCAAAATCATCGAGTAAGTT
>DATJDA010000086.1:0-2998 GCA_035497695.1 Marinobacter sp.
CCGCCAGAGGTACGCCCTTCACCACCACCATGTGGATGGTCAACTGGGTTCATAGCAACACCACGCACTGTTGGCCTTCTGCCGCGCCAACGTGATGCACCCGCTTTACCAAGCTGCTTATGACTGTGCTCGCTATTGGATACTTCACCCAACGTCGCGCGGCACTCCACAAGCACCTTTCGCATTTCACCTGAGCGCAGGCGGAGAGTCGCGTAAGCGCCCTCCCTAGCAACGAGCTGTACGGATGCGCCCGCAGAACGAGCCAGCTGTGCACCTTTACCAGGCTTGAGTTCAACGCAGTGAATTACAGAGCCCACTGGAATATTCCGCAGCGGCAATGTGCTTCCCACCTTAATAGGCGCGTCGATACCTGAGCGCACAGGGTCACCAGCCTGCATACCTTTGGGCGCGATAATGTAACGACGCTCCCCATCGGCATACTTCAGCAGTGCAATGTGCGCTGAGCGGTTAGGATCGTATTCCAGACGTTCGATTACCGCCGGAATACTATCTTTAATCCGCTTGAAATCAATTACACGGTAGAGTCGTTTGTGACCACCACCGATATGACGGGTAGTGATGCGACCATAATGGTTGCGACCACCCGATTTACTCAGAGTTTCTACCAACGGCTCGTAAGGGCGCCCTTTGTGCAGATCCGGGTTGTAAAGCTTTACAACGTGACGGCGTCCGGCAGAGGTTGGCTTGGTCTTGACGATTGACATATTACGACCCCTTTACCTTATTCCACATCCAGAAAATCGATGTCCTGACCTTCCGCCAGCTTTACATAAGCCTTACGAATGTCATCACGTTTGCCAAACCCGCGGGCTGTACGCTTTAGCTTACCCTTGCGATTCAGAACCTGAACACCTTCCACGGTAACGTTGAACAACTGCTCAACAGCCTTTTTGATCTCGGGCTTAGTGGCATCCGGTGCAACCCGGAAGACAACCTGGCTGTGCTCAGCCACCAAAGATGCTTTCTCAGACACGTGTGGCCCAAGCAATACTTTGTATATGCGTTCCTGATTCATCCCAGCATCTCCTCGATCTTCTTCAGAGCGGGAACGGTTACCACAACCTTTTCGTAGGCAACCAGGCTTACCGGATCCAGACCCGCAACATCACGTACATCAACGTATGGAATATTGCGCGCAGCAAGATGCAGGTTTTGCTCAACACTTTCCGCAAGAATCAGGACATTACTTACACCCAGATCCTTCAGCTTGGCAGTAAATGCCTTGGTCTTGGGACTATCAACAACCATATCGTCCACAACAACCAAGCGCTCCTGCCGAACAAGCTCAGAAAAAATGGAGCGCATCGCCGCACGATACATCTTGCGGTTGACCTTTTGCTCAAAATCACGTGGCTTGGCCGCAAATGTAACACCGCCCCCACGCCAGATCGGGCTTCGGATAGTACCTGCACGAGCTCGGCCAGTACCCTTTTGACGCCAGGGCTTCTTACCACCGCCGCTAACCTCAGAACGAGTCTTCTGGGCTTTGGTTCCCTGGCGACCCGCTGCCATATAGGCAGTGACAACCTGATGAACCAACGCCTCGTTAAAATCTTTGGCAAACGCAGCATCAGAAACAGAAATTTCCTTGCCGCTGCCTGTAATAGTTAATTCCATGACACCGCTCCTCAGGCTTTAACTGCAGGCTTGATGACAACATTGCCGCCCGTAGCACCGGGAACGGCACCACTAACCAGCAGCAGGTTGCGCTCGGCGTCGACGCGGACAATTGTCAGGTTTTGCACAGTAACCTGAGCATTACCCATCTGCCCCGCCATCTTCTTGCCCTTGAACACTTTACCCGGGGTCTGACACTGACCAATAGAGCCCGGCGCGCGGTGAGAAAGAGAGTTACCGTGAGTGGCATCCTGCATGGCGAAATTCCAGCGCTTTACCCCGCCCTGAAACCCCTTACCTTTGGACTGCCCGGTAGCATCGACTGCCTGCCCATCCTGAAAGATAGAAGCGGTGATTTCACCACCGGCTGCCAGGTCTTCACCTTCACCGTCAGCCAGGCGAAACTCCCACGAGCCACGACCGGCCTCTACGCCCGCCTTAGCATAGTGACCAGCCTCACTCTTGGTTACACGAGAGGAACGACGAGTGCCCACAGTGACCTGAACGGCGCGATAGCCATCGTTTTCAAGCGTTTTTAGTTGAGTAATGCGGTTGGGATCAACCTCAATTACCGTAACGGGCAACGCCTGCCCATCTTCCGTAAATATACGGGTCATTCCGGCTTTACGGCCGATAACACCAATTGCCATGTTTCACCTCTTCAGTGTACGGGGCTCGCACCCTCTATGGCCTTATGACAGTTACACAGACTAATACCGGGAGGTATTAGCCAAGGCTGATCTGAACGTCTACACCTGCTGCCAGGTCCAGTTTCATCAAAGCATCCACTGTCTTTTCCGTTGGCTCAACGATGTCGAGCAAACGCTTGTGTGTACGAATCTCATACTGGTCGCGCGCATCTTTATTGACGTGCGGAGAAACCAGAATCGTGTACTTTTCCTTACGCGTAGGCAGAGGGATTGGTCCACGCACCTGAGCACCAGTCCGCTTAGCAGTATCGACAATCTCCTGCGTAGACTGGTCGATCAGGCGGTAATCAAACGCCTTCAACCGTATTCGAATCTTTTGGCTTTGCATGATGCACCAAACTCCACTCGTAGCGACTTCTAGTTAGTCGGCCTTCAAAAAAAGGAGCCGCATTGTATGCATAATACCCAACCCTGTCAACAGCGATACTACGCAACAGGAGTGGGCGGGCTCTGCGACCGAAACAGAAAAAGGGGCTGAACGCTCAGCCCCTTTTTCCGGATCAATAAGCAACTTACTCGATGATTTTGGCGACTACCCCAGCACCTACGGTACGGCCACCTTCACGAATCGCGAAGCGCAAACCATTCTCCATAGCAATCGGAGCAATCAGGGTAACAACCATTTGCACGTTATCACCCGGCATTACCAT
>DATJDA010000087.1:0-5388 GCA_035497695.1 Marinobacter sp.
TACCGGGCACCGGACATGCGGGAGCGTTTTGAAGACGCGGCTAGGGGTGATGGCTACTTTCACAAGGGCAACCCACAACTGGACGCCGAAAAATCCACCAGTGCTGAGGTTGGTGTCAAGGGGCGTGGTTATCTGGGTGAATATCAACTGGCTGCGTTCTATACCAGAATTGATGACTACATTGCCGGCCGGGTTACGGGGGCTACACATCCGGGCAACAACCTGCCCATCAAACAAACAGAAAACCTGAGCGACGTTAAAATATACGGAGCAGAAGCCAGCTTCATTGTACCAATGGAAGCAATTAACGCCTCCGCTCCATCAATCGATCTGGACGGCAGTCTGACTTGGCTGCGCGGTGAGAACAAACAGGATAACGAACCTCTGTACCAAATGCCGGCACCTGAGCTGACACTGGGTTTGGGGCAGCAATCGCGCCCTGGTTTCAACTGGCACGGTCAGGTTCGCGCCGTGGCCAAACAGGATCGGACCGCCGATATCTTTTCCGGTAATACCGAGGCGAGCACCCCCGGTTATGCCACGGTGGACGTTTTACTGGGATGGGGTTTCGGAGCTACCGGTGATTTGAGTAACCTGAAGGTAACTCTGGAAGGCAATAACCTGCTGGACAAACGGTATCGGGAACACCTGACCGAGGGCGAGATTCTTTCCCCCGGAAAAGGTCTGATCGCACGCCTTGAAGGTAATTTCTAGCCATCAGAGCAAGTCCTCCGGGCCTAACTGGGCCACGGAGGTTTTGCCAAGCAAAGCCAGTGTGAGTTCTGTCTCATACCGCATGTTTTCAATCATTTTACTCACAGCCGCCTGGCCGCCTGCCGCCAGCGCATAAGCCCACGCCCGCCCTATCAGGCACCCGTTAGCGCCCAGACACAGGGCTCTGACAATATCCTGACCAGATCGTATACCACCATCAAGGAGTATTTCGGTTCTCCCGGATACTGCCTCGACCACGGCAGGCAATGCAGAGATAGTTGAAGGAGCGCCATCCAGTTGCCGCCCTCCGTGGTTGGAGACCACAATGGCGTCTGCCCCTACGCCTACCGCCGCGCGAGCATCGTCCGGATCCATAATTCCCTTGATAACCAGCTTGCCCCGCCAGTGTTGCCGGACCCACTCAAGATCACGCCAGGTAACGGAGGGATCAAACTGCTGATCAACCCAAGCCTTAAAATCCTCAGGGTTGCGCCCGGAAGGCACGGCATCAGAGAGGTTTCCAAAGGTAAGAGGCTTGCCCTTGATTGCCACATCCCAAACCCATAAAGGATGCGAGAGTATGTCGGGCAGCTTTTTAAGCTTGCCGCTGATGGAAAGCCCGCCGCTCATCCCATTGCGAACATCCCGGTAACGCAACCCCAGTTTGGGCAGATCAACGGTAAAGACCAGCGTTGAATATCCTGCGGCCCGGGCGCGATCGAGCAACGCCGTGGAATACCCCCTGTCTTTCAGCACGTACAGTTGAAACCAGTGGGCTTGGGCAGTTGCCTGCGCCACCTCTTCTATGGAACAGATCGACACAGTGCTTAAACAAAAGGGCAAATTATGTTGCTCAGATGCCCTGGCAGCCTGTACTTCTCCCCGCCTGGCCAGCATTCCCGCAAGGCCAACAGGTGCCAGCACAACCGGCATGGTGACATCCTGACCAAGAATTGTGCTTGCTGCCGAGCACTTGGACACATCGCGCATGATCCGTTGCCGAAAATGAAGTTTCTGAAAATCAGAAACATTTTCTTTCAGAGTTTGTTCAGTGAAGGCACCACCATCAAAGTAATCAAAAAGCATCCGGGGCAGTTTGAGCTCGGCCAGCTTCCGGCTGTCAGATATGTCGGCGGGTACAATCATAATTTACAATGTCACTCTTGTTTTAATATGAACACGCTGATAATTAATTCGCTTGGTACGGTCGGATGACAAAGTCATCATTGATCTGAATCATGTTTCCCCCGGATGAAAAGCTTTTACACAAGTACAAACCGGTGGTCTCTGCTAACTTTACAGTCTGCATGTCTCAAGAGGAATGGCCCTGTGGATTCTTTTACTGTTCGTCTTTATCGATACAACCCGGAAACCGATCACATACCCTATGAGCAAGATGTGGAGGTAGACGGCAGTTTCCGGAAGCGGATGGTTCTGGACGTTCTGGAATATTTAAAGACCACTGATCCAACACTTTCATTCCGTCGCTCATGCCGTGAAGGTGTGTGTGGCTCAGACGGCATGAATATAAATGGTCGCAACGGCCTCGGCTGCATCACACCTGTTCATGAAGCAATTGGTAAATCCAACATTCTGAAAATCCGCCCGCTTCCTGGCATGCCGGTTATTCGCGATCTGGTTGTCGATCAGACACTCTTCTTCAAGCAGTATCAGCGCATTGAGCCCTGGGTAATGAACGACAGCCCCCCGCCGGCAATGGAGCGCCTGCAAAGTCCGGAAGACAGGGCAAAACTGGATGGATTATACGAGTGCATTCTGTGTGCCTGTTGCACATCAGCCTGCCCTTCCTGGTGGTGGAATCCGGAGAAATATGTTGGCCCATCAGGCTTATTACAGGCTTACCGCTTCCTGCAGGATTCACGAGACACAGCTACCAGTGAGCGACTGGAAAAACTGCAAGACCCGTTCAGTGTATTCCGCTGCCGCACCATCGGTAACTGCACAGCCTACTGCCCGAAAGGGCTAAACCCGATGGGCGCGATTGGCAGAATCAAGGCCATGCTGGTCCGGCAACAGATTTAGTAAGCCACGAGCAACCCGTTACCAGTTTTCTCCAAAAGGCCGGATATCGAGCTCTGATGTCCAGGCCGAGGGGTGCTGATGACACAAGGCCCAGATGGCATCCGCCACAGCAGAAGGCTTGACGAAGAAATCATCCGGCTTGTCCACCAGCCGCTGCCGATTGCGCGGCAGATCTACCTGGCCGTCAATCACCACACTGGCAACATGAATTTTTTCCGGCCCTAATTGCCGGGCAAGAGATTGGGCCAGGCTACGCTGAGCTGCCTTGGCAGAGGCGAACGGCGCAGTATTGGCACGCCCCCGGGTTGCTGCAGAAGCACTGGTTACAATAATATTGGCGATATTGTGTTTGCGTAGCTGAGGCAAAACCGCCTTGGTTGCCGCTACCAGGCCAAGAACATTTATGCGCCAGTTAACCTCAAAGTCGTCCAGGCTGGCTTCCTCTATATTCTTAAAAACACCACTCCCTGCATTGTAGAGCAACGCAGAAACCGGCCCGAGCTTCTGTTCTATGGTCTGGAAGGTTGAATCCACAATGCTTAGATCCGTCGCATCGTATTTGAAGGCATGGGCGTTCGGAATCTCCTGCGCCAAAGATTCCAGGTATGCCCCACTACGAGCCAGCATTGCTACCTGATACCCGCCCTCACTGAAGCGGCGAGCCAGCGCTTCACCATTACCCGGGCCCACACCGATAATCACGCAGACTTTGTTCATTCATTGCTCCTTCGTAAGAGGCGCTCAGCGCCTGTCGGAAATCAACTATTTTTGATGCCACAAAGACTTTCGACCACATACACAGGCTTATGGTTCAATGAGAGACAATCTCTTCACGATTTAATGGTACCGGTTTATGAAAAGAAAACGCACAACACCATTAGACCAGGGTCAACTCAACCCCGGTTCCTGCTCACCGGAGCTGCGCGTGCAGATTTTGGGCAATGCCCCCTATTTTCGCGGCTTGCCAGCGGACGCGCTCGATGCGGTTAATAGGCACTTCCGTTCAATAGACTATCCAGTAGGGGCAATGATTCACCATGAAGGCGAAGCGGCAACATCATTTTTTCTGGTAGCCCACGGCAAGGTCAAACTGCTTCAACACAGTGTTTCGGGGGAGGACGTTGTACTTGATCTGTTAAGCCAGGGTGACCTGTTCGGTGGCCTGGCTGTGCTGGGGCGCCGAAAGTATCCGTTGACTGCAGTCGCCCAAACTGACTGTTGTGTACTGGCAATCACCACTGCAGACTTCCGGCATTTGTTGAGGACACACCCGGAAGTGGCACTGGCCACACTCGACGGCGTGGCCCATGATCTGGAGGCAGCGTACGACACCATCCATGCTATCAGCACCCTGCCGGTAGAAGCGCGAATTGCTTCGGCACTTCTCCGGCTGGCAGAGCGGCTGGGCGAGACTGACAATAAAGGTGTACTGATTCAGTCACCTTTGTCGCAACAAGATCTCGCCGCCATGGTGGGCACAACCGCAGAAACCGCCAGCCGTGTTATTTCCAGCCTTCGGCGTTCCCACCTTGTTGAGACCGGCCGGCAATGGATACGCATCCTCGATCGTAGCGGCCTGGAGCGCATTGCTGCAGAGGCCAGTGCGGCCGGGTAAACATGCTCAGTCGCTCTTTATTCAACAATCAGATCTTGCTGGATGTAGAGCGTTGCCGTCACAGCACCAATAGACGCGGTGTAGACATCAAAACCTCCAGCGCTGGTCCCCGTACCCCAGGCCGCATCCAAAGTAACGTTATCGAGGTTACCGTCGCCAAGAATTTTCAGGGAATTATTACCATCGGTGATGGAGATCACATCTTCTATACTCAGGCCAGTAATTTTATTTTCACCTGAGCCCTGCATGTCGATGATTTCGATATTTTTCAGCTTGTCAAAATCCGCCGTACCCAGGTTGTCACCAAAGCGCAACTGAACCGTGTCGTCGCCGCCGAAGCCGTTAATCGCAGTGCCATCCCACAAGAAATGGTCATCACCTGAAGTGGCGACGGTGGGCGAGATATTGATTTCAGCCGTCTTATCTGCAGACCAGTCGGAGTATTTCGTATCGCCACTCTCCTGATATGGATTACCGCCCGCATCTACCTCGTAGGTTCTGCCCTTTACGGTAAGGCTCGCACTTCCTTCGGCATGCAAAAACTTAAGGTTTTGCAGGTCGCTTTGACTTAAGCCATTGATTGTCCATGTATCACCATCAAACGTAGCCTGAGACTCATCCAGCGGTTTCTCAGCATCACCAATAAAGAACAGCACCTTTTGACCATCCGGGAAGCCCTTCAGGCTTAACTGGGTCAGCTCTGTGTATTGGTCGGGATTGTCCTTGGCCCCTGTCGCTGCTGAAGGGTCACTCATACTGGCGTTGAGGTTAAGTGCAATTTTGTCACCGGCATCGCCAAAGCTTAAGGTTGGATTCATGTCCACGCCATCCGGTGACGGGTTCACCACCAGATCAAACTTGATCTCTGAAGCTGACGGTTCCAGCCCGGCATGACCACTCATTACCGTAAATTTCAGATCTTCGAGCGTACCCGCCCAGTTTTTAGGTGGTTTGATGCTGAGGTTAGCTGGCAAATCATTTCCAACGAGCGGAATAGCCCAGGTGCCGCTACCCGC
>DATJDA010000088.1:0-1862 GCA_035497695.1 Marinobacter sp.
CCTGTAAGGTCAGTTCACCCCGGGGCATGGGTTTATTGTCGTCGAACGTTGTCATGGTGCTTGTCTCGGTATTCAGTCTGGAATTGTTATCACGCGCATGTTAGCGACCTGTGGCGGAGCTGCAAGTAAATTTGCGCCCGAGCAGGGATATTTTAAGAACTCCATGGTTTAAATCAGGCTTTTTTCATGACGTCAGTGTAGGGCGGCCAGCCCAGCGGCTTACCGGCAAGCAGATGCAGGTGGATATGGAATACCGTTTGCCCTGCCTGTTCCCCGCAATTCATAACGGTGCGATAACCATCCTCTGCAAATCCCATATCCTTTGCCAGCTTTGCTGCCAGCCAATACAGGTGCCCTACCAGTTCCCGGTCGCCCTCAGTAATGTCGTTGATGGTTGCAATGGGCTTTTTCGGAATCAGCAGCAGGTGTACGGGTGCCTGAGGATTTATATCCTTGAATACCAGGCTGATATCATCTTCGTAAACAATATCTGCAGGAATTTCACGGTTAATTATTTTGGTAAAAATAGTGTCCGACATTATGGTTCCTTATTATGTGATCAGGGGCGCGAGTTATAGATATTTCAATCCCGGCAGTCGCTGGGATAACTGCTTTACAATGGCTGGTAATTCGTCGTCTATGCCCATGGCATAACGGGCAACGCGATTACGTGCAAATGGCAGAGCACTGGCGACACCCAGCCCGAGATTACGCAGCAAGTGTACGGGTGGTACGCGGTTACTGAACAGGTGGTAGAAGGCATCCATTGCCATCATCATTCTGCGGTTAGCGGGGCGGCGCAGTTGCTCATACTGATTCAGCCAGTAGGGGTCTGCCAGGTCAGCACCGGCCCGCCGGGCTTCTTTCAGTGTTTCCTGCAGGCATTTGGCGTCCTGGAAGCCGAGGTTTACGCCCTGGCCTGCCAATGGGTTAATAGTATGCGCAGCGTCACCAGCAAGCACAATACGGCCGGCAAAGTAGGTTTTGGCATGCTGGCGGGCGATTGGGAAGCTGGCACGGGAATGAATATGTGTGAGTGTTGGCAGTTCGTCAGGAAATGCACTCTGAACTTCGGCCATCAATTGCTCGTTAGTGAGTGATTTAAGCCGGGCCAGCTCTTCCGGGGCATCGTACCAAACCAGTGAGGCCCAGCACTCGCCCGGATAATCTGCCGCTGCACTGTGCAGCGGCAAAAAGGCTCGTGGACCACTGGGGTAAAAACTCTGCCAGGTAATGTCTTCTACGGCACCTTGGTAGCGCACAGAAATAACCATGGCTTGTTGGCCATACTGATTGCGGCTGGTGCCAATGCCAGCCATATCGCGAACCCGGGATTGTGCACCGTCTGTGCCAATAACCAGTTGCGCCTCCAGTTTCTGATCGTTATCCAGCGTTAGCGTTACGGATTGGTCAGTCTGTGACAGCGTGGAAACTCCATGCCCGGCAACAACGCTGAGGCCAGCAGTGGCTGTTGCTGTCTGCCAGAGCGCTTGCTGGGTAACGGAGTTCTCAACAATGTGTCCGAGGTGAGAGGTACCCAGGCCGGCCGCATCAAACGTTACTTTCGCTAGGTCTGAGGGTAGCAGGCCCGACAGGGGATGATGCGTATTATCCCAAACAGCAAGGCGATTGTAAGCGGTTGCCCGCATCGCCAGAACTTTTTGCCATGCGCCAAGACTGTCCAGATAGCGTTCGCTGCCTGCACTTAAAGCCGACACGCGAATATAGGGTGCGGATGCCGGATCGAAAGCTGGTGCCTGGGCCAGATCGACCATGGCGACCCGGAAGCCGTTCTGGCCCAGACCTGTTGCCAGCGCGGCACCAACCATGCCAGCACCAACAACCACTATATCAAATGCTTG
>DATJDA010000089.1:0-10919 GCA_035497695.1 Marinobacter sp.
AGAAGTTGTAGCCCAAACCCAGTGTATAGGCCCAGGCTCCGTCGTCCTGAAATGCATCAGTTGCATCATTGGTGCTGCTGAAGAAGAACTGATACTCGACGCGAGCGAGGAGGTAGGTCTTTGGCAACACATAGTACTTCAAGCCCGTTTCCAGACCTGCGAAGGTGCTGTTCTTGACGCCGTCGCCGTAGATGCCGCCGAGGCTAGCGCCCACAAATGGTCGTGCACTGTCATCAAGAAACTGATAGTTCAGGTAACCCCGGGTTGAACCGTTCCAGAAATCATCCTTGATACTTTCACCTTCAATGCTGGCGTAATTGATGCTCTGCCGTACACCTGCAACCATATTTTTTTGCAGATACCAGCCCAAATCGCCGGTCACGCCGAAGGTACCGCTATCAAAACTCCGATCGCTGCTACCCGTCCCGGAGAGGGAGAATTCCCGGTCGCCGTTGACTGGGCCGACCGTTGACGATTGTGCAGATGCCGCCATGGGCAGTGCACCAAGAAGGCAAAACGCGATTGCCGTTGTCTTGAATCTGTTCATGAGAAGATCCTTGCGTGGATGTCCAAATTGCGCCATTAAGTGCCTGGCGCAAACGTACACACATAGAGTACGAGGATGTTCCGGCGAGGATGCCGCCGGAACATCGCCTATCAGGAATTATGTTTCTTGAAGAAGTCTTTAATCTGCTTGTCCGCTTCTTCTTTAGTGACCGCGTAGCGCTCCTGAACAAGACCACTGAGCTTTTCCGTACGGCCTTCGGATTTCAATATTTCATCTTCAGTAAGCTTTCCCCAAGCGAGCTTGGCCTTGCCTACATTTTGCTTCCATTTGCCTTTGAGTTCGTCAATGGTAGTCATAGTGATTCGCCTCCTGGCGGGTTGTTCAGGCACTATCTTTTCGAGTTGCGGATAGTGTGTTCGCATGTTCTACACTAGGCTGGGCGGTTTGCACCGTCCGTACGCTGGCACACAGAGAGGTCACAGGGCACATCGATGGCTTTTTCAAGTCACTGCACCTTAATGGGGTGTTGTGCTTATCAAATGCCCAGTTGCAGGCCGATTTCAATCACTCGGCCGGAAGGAATCTGGTAAAGCGACGTTGCATGCAGGGTGTTGCGAACCATGAAGGCGAACAGTTTGTCACGCCAGGCCATCATGCCGTCTTTCTTACGATCAGCAATCACCGATATCCGGCCGACAAAGTAGGTGGCGTCGTTCAGATCAATGGGTAAATCCCGGTGTTCAATGCCGTAAGACAGATCGGAAGGAATGTTGTACCCCTGCATGAAGCCATAGTTGAGTTTGACCACATACACGCCCTCACCGAATGCTTTTACCTGCACCCGGTCGTCGGTGGAGACACGAGGGTTGCGGGTCATCCTCACGTTGACGATTACAATGGTCTCATGCAGTACTTTAGTGTGTTTTATCGTCTGCATCAGCGCATTGGGCACTTCTTCCGCTCGGGCGGTAAAAAATATACCCACTCCAGGCACCCGGTGGGTTGGGTCGTGTTTGAGGTGCCCCAGCAGGGTTTCAATGGTAATGGCATTGGCTTCGTAAGACTGGAGCAGAAGTTCGGTGCCACGACGCCAGGTTATGATCACCGTGAAAATGATCGCCCCCATGGCCACCGGGAACCAGCCACCGCGGGGAATGGTTTCTGCATTGGCGGTGAGGAACGCCAGATCAACCGTCAGAAACACCAGCAGGAACAGACCGGCCTTGGCCAGGCTCCAGCCGCCCCGCTCCCGGGCCACATTGAACGCCAGAATGGTGGTTACCAGCATGGTGGCGTTCACACTGACGCCGTAGGCAGCCGCGAGGTTGTTCGATGAGCGGAAGGTCAGTACCAACACAACCGCTGCGATCATCAAAAACCAATTGATGCCTGGCATGTAGATCTGCCCATGGGAATACTCTGAGGTTTGCTGAACCCTCAGGCGTGGGGCAAAGCCGAGTTGCACGGCTTGCCGGGTGAGTGAGAACGCGCCGGTGATCACCGCCTGGGACGCTATAATAGTTGCAGCGGTGGCCAGCCCAACCAGTGGAAACAGCGCCCAGTCTGGTGCCAGATGGAAAAAGGGTTGCAGTACGCCTTCCGGCTTATCCAACAACAACGCCCCCTGGCCGAAATAGTTCAGCAACAGAGCCGGCAATACGAAACAAAACCACACCACCCGTATGGGAGTTGCGCCAAAATGCCCCAGATCTGCGTAGAGGGCTTCTCCGCCGGTGGCAACCAAAAACACACCTATTAACACCAGAAAGCCGGTCAGGTGATTGCTCGCCAGAAACTGCACTCCGTACCAAGGTGCCACAGCCTTGAGCACTTCCGGATGGCCGATAATACTGTTTACCCCCAGGGCTGCCAGAGTCAGAAACCAGACCACCATGATCGGGCCGAACATGGTACCCACTTTGGCGGTACCGTACTTCTGCATAACAAACAGCACCATCAGAATCGTCACCGTTATTGGCAACACGTAGCTGTCCAGTGCCGGCGCGGCCACCTCCAGCCCTTCCACGGCACTGAGCACAGAGATGGCAGGCGTTAGCATAGTGCCCCCATAGAGCAGGCCGGCGCCGAACAGGCCAACCAGAATTAACGCGCGGCGGGGCTTGCTTTCCTGGCCCTTATCCGGCCTCAGCAGAGCCAGTAACGCAAAGATGCCACCCTCTCCATGATTATTGGCGCGGAGGATAAAAACCATGTACTTCAGAGAGATAACAATGATGAGCGCCCAAAAAATTAACGACAGAATGCCAAGTATGTTGGCTTCTGTGATAGCCACGTGGCTAACGCCACGAAAGCACTCTCGCAGCGCGTAGATTGGGCTGGTACCGATATCACCGTAGACAATGCCCAGCACCGCCAGACCGATTACGGTACGACCGGGTTTTGTTGCTTCCTCAGGCTCAGCCATGGCTCTTCCCTTTTTTACGGAATCATCGTTCAGGCCGCCTTTTGTAGTTTAGTTTAGCTGCACAATCTGCGGCTAAATATTTTGTTAATTCGTTAAATATGCTCTGAACCAGATGTTCTTGGCTTATAGTGCTAAGGCGGTAGGTTCAGGAATTCATTGAGTTTTACAAAGTTTTACAAGGAGAGGTAACTTGTTCTGCACAAAATGCGGTGCTAACAACACAGCGAATGCCCGTTATTGCAGTCATTGTGGTACAGCAATGTTGCTGGCCCGCAATCCAAACTTTCTTGTGAAGCATTGGCGAGGTAATTACTCGCTGGGGATTTCATACTGGGTAATTGGTACTTTGCTGACGGCTGTTGTCATTGCAATAACAACGGCATTTGGTTCAAGTGATTTATCGCGTGAGCTTGAGCCCAGAATTTCTGGTGCAATTACCTTGGTGTTATACGGTTTTTTAATGGTGATGACCGTATGGCAGTTTGTTGGAATATGGAGATCAGCCTCTAAGCACGGTGAACGAGGTGGGAAGCCATTCTGGGCAGGTCTTGTAAAGGTGTTGGTGGTTTTGGGTGTTTTGCGCATGGCAGGAGAGTTCATAACCCAGGACATTTCCATTCTCTCCGAAAATGCCAAACTGCTGGTTGGAATTGATGATACACCTGCATACCAAATCCGCCTTCTTCGAAGTGGTACGGAGCTTGAACTGGCGGGTGGAATGCCGTTTGGCACGACAGATGCCATAGAAAAAATTCTCGATGCCTCCCCGGCTATTCAGATTATTCACCTGAATAGCCGGGGAGGGCGAATAAACGAAGCACACCGGCTTTATAAAACAATCAAAGAACGGAACTTGAGTACGTATACGTCTGCGGATTGTGTCAGCGCATGCTCTATAGCCTTTCTTGCCGGCCGGGAGCGGTATCTTGGAGAGTCGGGGCGATTGGGCTTTCACAGTTCGTCGATCGGTGAGCTGGGTGGCGAGGTGCTTGACGGGCTCAATGACGATGTCCGGCAGCTTATGCGAGCTCATGGTGCACCCGAAAGCTTCATCAATCGCGCACTGTCTACGCCACCAGACGATATGTGGTACCCAACCAAGGAGGAGTTGCTGGAGGCCGGAATCATCGATTCAGTGGTTGATTCACGATACTTTGGCTTATCGGGTGTCACACAATGGAGAGATGCTCAAAAACTTGAATCGGAGTTACTTGCAATCCCGTTCTACTCAGCTTTGGCCCAATACGACCAACAAAGCTACGCTGAATTACGGAACATTCTTATCTCTGGAATTCAGGGGGGGAGGGCTGAAATTGAAATTCAGGATGACATCCGTTCTGTATTCCTTGGCCAGTTGGTTCCGGTGTATCTTACCGTGGCACCCGATGAAGCTCTGATCCGTTACTGGCGCTCCCAGATGGCGGAAATAGACTATCTTGCGAAACTGGATCCACAGCTTTGTGTTGATTTTGTTTTTCCGGAGTTTGCGGAATCAGAGCCCGATCTGCAGCGTCTGTTGCCAAAGGAGTTGCTGGCGGAAGATATGGCGGCTTTGGCGAGCGTGGTCAAGGGAGTGGCAGTGAACCCGCAGGGCCATCTATGGAATGAAGCCGTGCAGGCAGATTTAGACTTGGCCATGATCAGGGTTGAGCAAAGATTTCCGCAGGCAATGGATGTTTTTCAAAGCCCTGAACGCTATAGAAGCGACCCGGAGTCACTCTGTGGCGCCATCTCCGCGTTGTATTCGGAAATTCTGGCAATACCGGATATTAGCCGGTCTGGCCCGATTTTAAGGTATATGCTCAGTGAATAAGCGATACTTTGAGTTGTATGTTATTCAATATCTTTGACCCACAAAGGCCTTCATGAAATTTCCATATGCTACGGTTATTCTGGTTTCAAGCGCGCTGCTGTTTATTTTGTGGAATCAATTCCGTGAACAGCCGGAAGCTGTTGATGCGAGCCGGTTTACCAATCTGGCTGCAAATCCTGTCGAGCGCAGCGTTGCGGTAGACTGGCTGATTACAGAAATTCCCGCATTGTGCGAACAGGCCACCGGCCAATCCAATGGCACCGATGCCCATGCCAGTTGTGTTAAGCAAAGCCGGAAGCGTACATCCACTTGCCGTCGCAGTATTTATGACCAGTTTCCGGGCCATGTGTCCTCGGAAGCTGCTTTTCGGGATCTTTCGATTACCTTGATTAACTGCCTTATGCCAAGGCCTTAAATACAAAAATGCTCTTCGGGCGAAAGCCAGACTGAGGAGATATACAGAGCAAGCAACAGGAGCAAGTATGCAATACCTACATACAATGATCCGCGTAAGTAATCTTGAGCAAACCCTGCACTTTTTCTGCGATTTGCTTGGAATGGTTGAAATTCGCCGCAGAGGCAGTGAAAAGGGCCGCTTTACGTTAGTGTTTCTGGCAGCCAGTGGAGATGAGGTCCGTGCTCGTGAAGACAAGGCCCCGATGCTGGAACTGACCTACAACTGGGATCCGGAAGAATACTCAGGCGGCCGGAATTTTGGCCACCTGGCCTACAGGGTGGATGATATCTATGCCCTGTGCGAAACCCTGCAGGCGAACGGTGTAACCATCAACCGTCCACCTCGGGATGGTTACATGGCGTTTATTCGTACACCCGATGATATATCCATTGAGCTGCTGCAAAAAGGTGAACCGCTCCCGCCCAAAGAGCCTTGGCTGAGCATGGAAAATACCGGAACCTGGTAGCGGGTAGTCCGGCCTTGTTCAGCCTCTTGCGCAGGTGCTTTCCAGGCGCTATGGTCGAGGGGTAATCCAGAAGTTTAAGTTTGTGCACTGGCACAGATTAATACCCATCTCCGCAACCTGTGGACTGTGATGCCATCATGACTGATCCAGAAAACTCCCTTACAAAAGAACAGATTGCAATCTTCGCTCAGCGAATCTCTGCGCGCAAAAAACTTTTGCTTGATGAAATCCGTCATGTGCTCGCACGCTCCAGTAACGAACACTACGTTGACCTGCTTGGCGGAGCAGGCGATTCCGGTGATATGGCGGCGGCCTCGCTGGTTCGTGATATTACCGAGGCTGAGGTTATCCGCGATATAGGAGAAGTTCGTGATATTGCTGCGGCAGAGGATCGCCTTGCAGCGGGACGGTACGGCGTGTGCACCGATTGCGAAGAGCCCGTTCGATACAAGCGGCTGGATGCCTATCCAACCGCGAAACGTTGCTTCGCATGTCAGGTACGCCGCGAAAGAACGTTGGCGCCGTCACCCTATACGGGTCAGTAGTCTTCTTACGGGTAAGTGCTCGAGTTTGAGTTAGTGAATACGCTTAACCCGTCATCTCAATCTGGAGGAGATTTTAATGTATTACGTAGACATTCCAAGCGCTAAAGAAATTGGCGACCTTAATCTGGTTCGTTCGGATGCATGTATCTCAATCTATCTGCCGACCACACCGCTCAGCCGTGAGATTGAGCAAAGTAAGATTAATCTGGGCAACCTGGTCAAAAAAGCGGTTGCCCAGCTTGAAGCTGCGGAGTTTGATAAGCGGCGTATCCTGCTATTGCAGGAACAGTTCGATGACTTGTTGGCCGATGACGAATTCTGGAATCATCAGGCAAACAGCCTGACCATTCTGGCAACACCCACATCACTGCGCACCTACCGCATGGCGAACAAGCTGAAGGATGCGGTTGAGGTGTCCGATCGTTTCCACCTGAAGCCACTCCTGCGAGCGATAACGTTCCCTCATACCGCACATATTCTGGCTCTTTCAGAGAATGCTGTGCGGCTGATCGAACTGACATCAGACCTGCCAGCCCGAGAGGTCTCGGTACCCGAGTTGCCGGAAGATCTGGTTGCTGTTGTTGGTGAAGCGACCACCAAAGACTATTCAGGAATGGGTAACCGGCCAAGCGTACAAGGTCAGAAACCCTACCTGGCGCGCTACGTTCGCAAAATCAATAGCGCACTGCGCCCCATGCTTATGCGCTCAGACCGCCCGCTAATACTGGCAACCACCAAGCCATTAGAGGCTCTGTTCCGCGCAATCAGCGCTATTCCTGCGCTTCCCACCATCATTGCTGGCAACCCTGAACACTTGAGCGAGGCCGAGCTGGCGAGCGCCGCCAGGCCAGTGCTTGATGCTTACTACGCCAGCCAGATAAAGGACTTTCACGATCTGTTCGAAGAGCGGGCGGGCCAGAACCGGGCGACCACGGACATTTCCGATGCCGCGCGACTGGCCACCTTCGGCGGGATCGACAAACTGCTGATCGATATTGATAGTGTGGTCGACGGCTTTGTTGATGATGAAACCGGAGAGGTTACGTTCGGCTCTCAAGGCGATGCCATCAACTATGGCATAGTCGACGAAATTGCCGGCCGCGCGCTTCGTTCGGGTGCCAAGGTTATGGCTGTACGGAAGTCAGATATCCCGGGAAGCCACGATCTGGCTGTAATTTCCCGTTATCCGATTTAGTTACTCAGCTTAATTACAGAGACCATTGCACTGCTTTCGGGCTGTTTAGCCCGGAAGCAGTGCTCTCAGCGTTGAAGTGCTCTCCTCAGTTCGCCGTAGACACAGAGTCAGACCTTTTAGAACCAATCTGTCGAGGTATCCATGAGTAAAGATCATTTCGCCCACAAGGCGCAGACGTTCGAACAGAATCCTGATCGCGTTGATAACGTAACCAACATCGCCAGTGCGATTCTCGATAAAGTCACGCTGGAACCTTCCATGCACCTTCTGGATTTCGGTTCTGGTACAGGGTTGCTGCTGGAACGGATTGCGCAGCACGTCGGGAAGATCACCGCGGTGGATATTTCTCCATCGATGAATCAGCAGCTAAAAGACAAGCTGGAAAAACTGCCCTGCGAGGTAGAGATTCGAGAGTTGAATCTGGAGAAGCAGACTCTGGCCGATCGGTTTGATGGCATTATCTCATCCATGACCATGCACCACGTGCAAGATGTTGATGCCATGTTCCGCCGCTTTCATGAGTTGGTGAAGCCGGGTGGTTTTATTGCCATAGCCGATCTTGAGAAGGAAGACGGCAGTTTTCATACAGAAAATAACGGCGTGTTTCATTCCGGGTTTGGCCGGCAGGAAATAATCTCAACGGCTCTTGAGGCGGGTTTTCAAAATGTGGAAGTCGGGCCGGCCAGCGTTATTGTCAAAGAAGGCCGGGGTTATCCAGTGTTTCTGCTAACGGCGTCAAAGCCTTAAGGCTTAGGGGTTGTAAAATGCACGGCTTTTCTCGTAAACCGGTGCCATGTCGATCAGGGCAAAACCCGTCACCGGCTTATGCAGGAAAAAGAGGTAACCCTCCTCTGCGGGCAGGCTCTGCCAGTATTCAGTGATGCTGCTTTTCCGTTGGTCGATCACAGGATAGCCGGCGTGCTGAAAGTAGCCGGGCTCGATAGTGTTGTACGTAATCGCGACCGGTATGGGCGAAGCCACTAGCGTGTACCGTTGCAGGCCAGGGTAGGCGGCAGCCACCGCAACAACACTGAGTAAAGCAGCAAGGCCAAAACGCTCTGCCAGCGGTGCGCCTTTCCCCAGTCGAATACCTAAAGCGGCTGTCAGCAGTCCTCCGGACACAAATGGCCAGAGCGGCATGCCACCCACAACGAGGTAATTGGTAAGCAGCAGGTAATCAATCAGGCCGTACGTGCCGAGCCCGGCTAGCAGAACCAACTGAATGACCATGCCTCTATGTTTCAGTAAGTTGAATTGATTTGCCAGCGGCCCGGTTCGATCGGTGGGGGCCGATGTGTAGTCAGCGTTGCCTGCTAATGCACTCAGCGCTTTGACAAAAGGCGCCTCGTTAATGAGGGCTTCCACTCGGGTTTTTGGCCTTCGCATGGCGTCAGCAAGCCCGATGCGGTGATCCGGACCACCCTCTTCCAAAAAGTTGTAAGGCTGAAAACGATAGGTTTGTCTGTCTGTAACAAGGCTGAGTCTTGATTGCTGAATGGCCTGAGCCATATTGCGGAATCCGGTAACCGGGGTCAGTTCAATTTTCTGAATGGTGTGTATTGGAATGCGGTGGTTTCCGGTGGTTAGTTTCATCAGGCCGAGCCCGGTCAGCCGGGGAATATGAACTGTAAGAGTCTCGCTATCCAGCTCTACACGAATCTGGCGATTGGCCCAGCCTACAATGCAACCCACAAGCAGAACAGCACCAAAAAGCTGTAATTCGACAGGCGTGTTGCCGTATTCATCCAGATACAGTTCGCTGAAATTCAGTTCACTGAGGCCTGGCAGTTCCAGTAATACAAGACTGAACGCCACGATTGCCAACAGTGAAGCCAGTCCGATAACCAGGTGGCCATTCCTGAGGATGCTGGCAGAATATCGGAAGCGCTGTTTGGGCATGGTTTGTTATCGTCCCTGAATCAATAAGTTAAACGGTCATAATAAGCGGAAACCGGCCTGAAAAACGAGGTTCTGAACAAGATTTTATTGGCGGCGAAGTAAAGATACATCTGCCCGGTTGTGGCGTGGTATTCTGCAGGTGTAGTTTGCCCCTCCCAATTCCTCAGGATTTCAGCATGTCCGATAAGTTTTTCTTTAAAGGCCGGCAGGATGCGCGCCAGCATCATACGGCGTATGGCGGATTTCAAACTCATGCCGCTAAAAAAAATGGTAGTAAAAAATACCCACTGGCCCTCGTAGTTACCAGTGAGGCTCGTAAGCAAGAAGTTGAGGCTCTGGTTGCGGAAGCTCAGTTATATGTAGATATTACGCTTGATACCAGTGAGGGCGCAGTGGAATCCATTGCCGGGCTTACCGCAATCCTGAATAAAGGCGACACCGTTAAGCTGCCCAAAGTACCGTCTCGCAACGATCCGTGTAGTTGCGGCAGTGGTCTGAAATTCAAGAAGTGTTGTGGCTAGTCTCTTTTGAGGAGTTTTCATGCTCATTTGTGGTGTTGAATTGAGCGGTAGTGATGCCGTGGTGTGCTTGCTGGATATGAGCAAAGGGCAGTTCATCCTGCCAGAGAGCAGGGTCCGGAAAATATCCCTTAAGAAGAATCACACACGGGAAGATCTGCAGCAGTTTCAGGCATCGTTTGCGGAATTTCTGGTTGGGCACGAGGTTAAGAAAGTTGCGATTAAAGAGCGTATGCCCAAAGGAAAGTTTGCTGGCGGTGCCATCAGCTTCAAACTGGAGGCTGCTATTCAGTTGATTTCAGAACCGGACGTTGTCTTGCTCTCATCTGCGCTCATCAAATCGACACTTGCGGCCAACCCGTTGCCTGTCCCTTTTTCAGCCACCGGGCTGAAGGCTTTTCAGGAGGGGGCTTTTGTTTCGGCATATGTGGGGCAACTGGCGAAATAGATTTTTTTGTGCCTCAACGCACAGGCCCCGATGCTGGAGCCAGTGCGTTACTCTTTTTATGCTCTTGTGGGTTTCTGATTAAACGAGTGTGCCTCCTTGCGAACTCGCAGCCTCAAGAAACTGATCAAGCGATGGATGTACTATCCGTATGTAGGCAAATGGGAGGCAGTCATCTATAGGCTGGTTGTCACTATCAACTCTGCTGTCGACTCTTCCGTTGGCATCCAATCTCCACCGTTTACGACCCACAGTGTGTGCTACTCCGGTAAGGTCTCCGGTATTGCCGCCTAGCGCCTCTATATACTCAATGCCTTCGTCAGAAAAACGCTTCACAACGATATCTGTGTGAGAGTGTCCAGAGGGGCGTCCCTTGAGGATGAATTCGCCAGAGGGTGATTCCTCAATATACTGACTTTCCAGACTGGTCAGAGAAATACTCTCGCAGGGTGTTTCGTGCCAGGGCTTACAAAGGATATCGCCAACGTTCGGGCTGATTTGGGCAGCATCGTAAAGCCAGAAGGGCCGATCCAGGTCACGGTTTTTACGATTGAGCAGGGCATTAACGATATACGTCATGTGCCTGATGCTCACAACAAATCCATCGCTGTTCCTGGTGCCCGCCTGGCGCATCACGTAGGAAATAAA
>DATJDA010000090.1:0-8554 GCA_035497695.1 Marinobacter sp.
GTGTTATCCAGGTTGCCATCGACAATTACCTGCCAGGCGACTTCCATGGTCTCCGCATCCAGCGCGTTAAACATGGTGTAGCTGTTCTCCATGGAGAAATCGCTACCGTCGTTGGGGTGCGGAATCATATATTCTGCGTTGCAGAACACGTACTTGGTATGGGGTACTTTCTGTAAGCGCAAACCGTGAATGGCCTGCACGTTCGGAATGTGGGTAATCTTGTCACACTTCATGATATCCAGACGAATACGCGCTACACGCGTGTTGGCCTTATCGTTGATGAACAGGTACTTGCCATCATAACGACCATCAGTCATGGAAACGTGCGGGTGGTGACAATCGCCGTTCAGGTAGGTTTTGTCGCGACCCAGAATATCCTTACTTTCGTTAGTGATACCCCAGCCTGTGGCTGAGTCAACGTTAAACACCGGAATCCGCATCAGCTCACGCATGGATGGAACACCCATAACACGAACTTCGCCTTGGTGGCCACCACTCCAGAAACCGTAGTATTCGTCCAGTTCGCCCGGCCCAACGTGAATCTTGTTCTGAGCATCCTTCGCTGCAGCAGCAAAAGACTCACGAGTCATGACAGCACCACCGAAGCCCGCCGCACCAACCGCTCCAGCCAGTGCAGTAGCACCCAGGAAGCGACGACGGCTCAGACCGCCTTCCGGCGTCTCGGGGGCATCCTTGATCAGATCATCTTTCTTTTTCATCTCATCCAACTCCGTTATTGATAATGGCGATTCTTCTGTTTTTCAGATAGTTCTGATTATTAATTATTACAACTTAAGTCACCTGCACCACCGGGATTTGCTCCGGATGGCCAGGGGCGTTACGACCACGACGTTTACCCCGATGCTTAATAATCAGCGGCGGGCATTTATTGTCATCGAAATACGTTACCTGGCAGTCCAGGCAGTAATGACATTCCTGATAATTGATCGTACCGTCCGGATGAATGGCCTGAACCTCACACTCCTTGGCGCACAACTGACAAGGGCTGCCACACTCCTTGCGGCGTTTCAGCCAGTCAAAAACACGCAGTTTGGTTGGCAATGCCAGCGCGGCACCCAGTGGGCACATGTAGCGACAGAACACTTTCCGGGTAAATATATTGAGCACGAGGAGTACCACGGCATAAGTAACAAACGGCCAGGTGCGATCAAAACGTAAGGTGATTGCCGTTTTGAAAGGCTCGATCTCTGCCATTTGTTCAGCAGTAGCAAGTGAATCAAGAGATACACCAAACAGCACCAGCAAAATAATGTATTTTATTGCCCACAGGCGCTCGTGAATCGGGAAAGGTACGGTGTACTGCGGCACCTTGAGTTTACGGGCAATCTCGTTAATCAGTTCCTGCAAGGCGCCGAATGGACACAACCAGCCACAATATACCGCCCGCCCCCACAGCAACACGATGCCAGCCACCACGGCCCAGAGCACAAAGATTACCGGGTCAATCAGGAAGGTGTCCCAACTGAACCCCTTGATCAGACTGTGTACGAAGGTAAGTACGTTAACGATGGATAACTGCCCCAACGCATACCAGCCTATAAAGAATAAGGTGTAGGTAAGAAAGGCGTGGCGGACCCAACGTGTCATGTTCGGCCTTCTTACCAGCCAATCCTGGAAGAACAGGATCATCAGCAGTACAAAAATGCCAGCTCCCAGGACAACAACCTGAAACTTGCGCTTGTACCAGACCTGCACCCACAGCGGTTGTTCATCAAGCCACTGCTCTTCAGTGAGCACCAGTTCAGGGCGGGTGTAATATTGATCTGGCAACTGGTACTCGAGCGGGAATACCTGAAACTCGCTGTCAAGCGGGCCTGTCTGACGCTTGACGGTTAGCTCCAGCGCCCACTCTGTACCCGGATCAAAATTATATTGCTGCCGGATAATGAAGATGCCCATTTCGGTGAAGTCGGGCATGCCCGCGGCATACACATCACTCAGGCGATAGAAGTCCAGATCCCGGAAGTTGAAGGTGTCGCCAAACTGACGAATCTGAACGCGGTCAAAGATACCGCCACGCACATAGCCGGAGCCTTTGAAGGAGTATGCTCCGTTGGCCATCACGGCAATGGCATGCTCACCATCTTTAAGCTCAGAAGTCAGCCACTCATACTGACTCTCACCCAGCAGGCTGCGACCAATATCCGGCACATCCAGATAGGCCACATACATGTCTATCAGTGGCTGGTCACGCTGATCGGGAGCAGCAGCCTCAACACCTTCGGCCGCTGTTCCTTTGAAGGAATCATCTACCTGACCACGGGTGAGCAACAACCGCCTGACGGACCCGTCACCGGTCAGTTCCTGCCAGGATTTTTCATGGAATTCACCAATATTCAGTTCCGCTGTGGGTAACCGGTCTTTACTTTCTCCCTTTACCAGCCCCAACTCTGCGCCGACCCTGTGGGCAGAGCGCATAATAACTTCGTTAACCACCATGACGGTAACCGTGGCGCCTGATAATCCATCCACAGCTTTTCGGAATTCTGTAGAGGTACCACCAACGGTTACTCGCTGGTCTGCTTTCAGACCAATGTACTGATCGGTAAATTGATGCAGTTTACTCTCGGGTATGCCGATTAAAAGAATCGGCTCATCGTGCTCAATTACATGGTCTTGTACGATTACTCCCTCAGTATCCAATACAACCACAATATTCAAAGGCTGCCCCGAATAAGCAGGGGTCTGAACGAAATCCAGGGTCTGATAGGCGTAGCCCAGGAGTTTATCTCCGGCATACAGCTCCTGAACGGCACGATTACCTTCATGGGGGATAACGTCGGTGACAGAAGGAAATGCTTTTTTAATAACGAGCCGCTCGGCAACAGGCTCAAACGCATCTACTGAAACCGCCAGCGCCACGGAAGTGGCACCACCAGAAATACAGACAACAATTGCAAGGAACGCAAAAACAGATTTCAGTACTCGATTCACACTGGCCCCCAAAACTGAACTGGCATTGCCAGTTAGCATATGCGATTTAAAGAATAAGCATATATCTCTTAAGTACTAGAACACCCGGTAAAAGGTGGGTGGTCAAATTGTTATTACTCCAGAGCAACGGCGTTTCCGGAAGTATCCAGAGGCAGGTAATTAGAGACATGACCGAGACGAATGGACTCTACCATCATGGTCATGGGCTGCTGGGTTTCATCGGTAGTTGGCGGCACGCCGCCACGCCCTGACATGGCAGCAACAAAGACAACATCCCATGGCTGGCCTGTAGCCTGGGACTCTTCAGCCAGAGTGGCGAAATCCGGTGCTTCATCAGGCGTTTTATCTACGCAGACAACCGGTGTCAGTGCGCCACCCTCGCCCCGCTCAAAAGCAATCTTTTCTTCTGCAGAGGCATCTTCTGGCAATTCGGCACGACAAAATACAAACAGCAAACGTTGTGGCTCTGACTGGGTGCGCGCTGCATCAATAAGGTCGCTGTAACTGCTGATCATGGCAATATTCCTATGAAGCTCAGTACCTGAAACTGGGATAATTTACGCTTGACGGACAATGGAGCCGCGTGAATGACGAAGCAGGAGAATATCATTACAAACTTCGTCAACAGCTTCTGCACCGTAACTCTGCCCGTAATGTTTCTTAAAGCCAAATTCATAGAGGCGCACATGCTCATCAGGCGTCACGCCGATATTTTCCAGACACGCGCGTGCACAGTGTAAAGGACAGCCATCAATTACGGTGATCTTGCGGCCAGACCGAGCTGTTTTCACCAGCGCCGGAACCTTGCCGCCAACCCCGGAAATGCAGGACATTTCAAATTCGCCGGAATGATCCAGCTTAACCGCTACATTGTTTGCCAGTTGTGCCACATCAGAGCAGCCGGAGCATGAATAAATCAGCGGGCGTTGCTTTCTAGGTTTCACGGTGTCCCCCACACTGGGTTACGGGTGCCAGATAAGAAACTACTGGCTGATCTCGATCATTCGCCTGGGATCTGAAATAAACAGTTTGCTTCGGTTTACCTTCACCAAGCCATTAGATTTCAGGTCTGCCAGAATTCTTGAAAAGGTTTCCGGCTGCATGGCCAACCGTGATGCCACGAGGCATTTCGGTAAAGGTAATTCAACTTCTCCCCCGGCTTCCGAGCCTTCAGGCAGCAGATCAATCAGGTAACGGATAAGTCTGTCCCGGGCATTTTGAACGGTCATGATTTCCAGGTCATGAAACCGGGTAACAGCTCGCATGGCATAGTGACGCAGGGCGGCCTGAGCATACTCCGGATGCCTGTCCAGCAAATCCCGATAGGCCTTGACGGGAATCATCAGCACTTCACTGGATCTCAACGCCTCGGCATAGCAGGCGTAAAGGGCAGGGTCGGCGTATATCATCACTTCTGCGAAGCAATCGCCAGGGGCGATGCTATCCAGAGTACGGTCAACACCTGACGAATCTAACCGATAAAGCCGCAGGCGACCTGAAATCACAAAAAAGAAATGGTGTGCCGGCATGTCTTGCCGGTATAGCAACTGATGATGACCAAGGCGCAGGCGACGAGACTGCTGAATCAAATCTTCCATGTCGCCAGGGCGAAGATTGCAAAACAGAGAATGGCTGCGCAGAGTCTCCAGGCCGTCTTTCTCACCAATCGGCTTATTAACAGCGATTAAAATGGGTTTACTGTACCGGCTCTCGGCAGATTGCATCATTGTCATTAGTGTTTCTCCCCTGCGCATACATGCATATCAAATCTTGATTTAATACTAGAATGATACGGTGTGAAAATCGCTCCCCCCATGGGGGTAGAAAGGCTGTTATTGCAGGGTAACTACTAATAAATTGACTTAACGCAAAGAATTGCTTTCCTACCTAATCTTGCAACAGTTTGTCTGAGTAAAGACGGGGTCAAAACGAATGCTTTGACCCCTTACGCAGAATCACTGCATCAAGGGCGAGTCCGGAATTTCAAGATCCACACCCTCTACTCCGGTTTCGGCTGCCAAAACCTGAAGATACTGACGAAATGCCCGGCGGGTAACACTCTCGTTGAGATACTGTCGAATTTTTGGCTTGACATGCTCATAAGGCAGTTGCTCACCATCAATACGCTGATCCACACGCACAATATGCCAGCCGTAGCGGGTCTCAATAAGCTCGGAATGCAGGCCTTCGGGCAGATTCAATACCGGACGCTCAAACTCATCAACGGTCTGGCCTTTACTTATCTGGCCAAGGCTACCGCCCTGATGGCGGGACTCGCAGATGGAGTACTGCTTCGCGACATCAACAAACCGCGAGCGGCCATCCAACAATGTGGCCAGCAGTTCTCGCCCCACTTCCTCCTGGCGCATTCGCTCCTGCACATCATCGGGAGCTGCCGCCAGCAGAATATGGCTAACCGCCATGAGCGTCGGGCTGCGAAAACGACCGGGATTGGCTGCGTAAAAACGTTCGCAGTTGGCATCCGCAAGTTCCGGAACATCCAGCTCGAGTTCCAGTACGCGCGCAATCCGCTCTTCTTCATCCATGGTATCTGCGACTTGCAAGCGGTTGGCTTGTTGTAACAACAGCTCACGAATGACCAGACTCCTGGCCGCATCGTGCCAGGCTTCTGCTACTTCTTCCGCAGGATGATGCTGCATTTCCCGGGCGATATCTCCTTCCGGAATCAGCGTTTCTCCTACGTAAACCGGCGGAAACTGCTTGATGGGCTGGCCAACTTCAACCGTCTGAATTAGCTGCATGGTAATTTACCTGTATAAACTTGGACACTTACTGGTAACGGGGGAACAGAATTTTCACTCTGCCCCCCTTTTCATACTCAGGCGCGCTTGCGCACGATCTGGTAGCGACGTGTAAAGTACTCCAGCGGAACACTCAGCATGTGCACCAGGCGGGTGAACGGAAAGAGTACAAAAATAGTCAGCCCCAGGAATATATGGGTCTTGTAGATCCAGTGCATACCCACCAAGTGCTCTGCTATGCCACTCTGGAAGGTGAAAACACCTTGTGCCCAGGCCGCAAAGCGCAGCATGTGTGAACCATCCAGATGGCTCATGGTCGGCAAGATGGTCAACAGGCCCAGTGCAAGCTGCACGACCAGAACAATAATGATCATGTTGTCTGCGAAGGTACTGCTGGCCTGAACCCTTGGATCAGTCAACCGGCGCCATGCCAGCATGCCACCGCCGACCAATGCCATTGCACCAGCAACGCCCCCAACCAGAATAGCCATTACCTGCTTCTGACCCGGGGTGATTAGCCACTCATAGGCCCAGTGAGGGGTTAACAGGCCCACCAGATGGCCGAAGAATACGATTAGCACTCCCACGTGGAACAGCACGCTGGCCAGGACCATATTCTTTTTGCGGAGCATCTGGCTCGACTGCGCTTGCCAGGAATACTGAGCAGAGTCGTAACGCGCCCAGGTACCGATAAACAGCACAGCCAGGGCGATGTATGGATAGATTCCGAACAACAGAGTATTTAGATAAGTCATCGTATTATCTCCTGCGCTCTCAGGGGCGCCCTGTCTGGCGCGGAGTTACATCCGCCATCAGTTGATCACTCAGGTGTATAGTCTGTGTCTGTTCCAGCTCTCGGCGACGCTGGCCGACAACGCCACCCGTGCTGCAGGAGCTGCCCTGATCATCCACAAACTTCACCATTTCCTCTTCCCAGACCTTGTCCAGTGCTTCGGGGGTGTCATCCCGCTCTTCCGTGGATACAATCCGGGCCAATTCCTGGCGATCGGCCTTGCGTCCTGAGAGCTCCAGCAACGCGTCCATTACTACGTGATAGAAACTCTCACGCTGGTACAACCGCTCCCCAAGCAGCCCAAGGATATGATGTATATCCTCTAGCCAGTTCCTGATCTCTTCCCATGGGCGGGTAGACAGATACTCCAGGAATAGCGGCAGATAATCCGGCAACTCCTTCACGTCTATTTCCAGCCCGTTAGCCCGGTATTGCTCCATCAGATCAACCATCGCCTGACCGCGGTCCCGGGACTCCCCATGAACATGCTCAAACAACAGCAGAGATGTTGACCGGCCCTTATCGAACATGCCCACATAGCTTTCCTGAAGGCTAAGCAGGTTTTCACTGCACACGATGTCGATGCTGCGCAGAAGCTGCTCTTTATGTTTCTGGGGCAAACGACTGTCTTCGAGAACTGCGGCAACAAGGGCATCCTTGGAGGTCTGAAGCTCCCGGGTCGGATACTCAAGCAGCCGCGCCAGTACTTTTAAAAGTTGCATACCGACCTCCCTATTTTTGCAGTTGCTTCGGATCAATCTGTTTTACCGTGGTCAGCTTCTGCACCATGGTGGTGGTGTTTTTACGCCCACCAAACAAACTGAATTCACTGTCTCCGGTGCTACTGCAGCCATCACCAAAACTAAAGCCGCAGCCACCGCGCTCATCGTGAGCCATCGCATCCGGGAATGCCTCCCTTGCCAGTTCACGATGTCCCGTCGGGATTACAAAACGATCTTCGTAGTCGGCGATGGCAAGATAGCGGTACATTTCGTCGGCCTGAGCCTTGGTCAGGCCAACTGCTTCCAGAGCGCGCAAATCTTCAACACCTTCAACTGTTTCGGCACGCTTGTACTGACGCATCGCCATGATCCGCTTGAGCGCCCGGACAACGGGTTTCTCATCGCCGGCGGTAAGCAGGTTGGCAAGATATTTAACCGGGATCCTCAGGCTTTCAATTTTCGGAAGAACGCCGTCAAATTCGATCTTGCCCGCCTCTGCGGCCGACTGGATCGGGCTCAGGGGTGGTACGTACCAAACCATAGGCAGTGTGCGGTATTCGGGATGCAGTGGCAGAGCCAGCTTCCAGTCGACGGCCATTTTGTAGACCGGACTCCGCTGAGCTGCCTGAATAACGTTCATTGGAACGCCATCTTTGGTTGCCTGTTCGATGACCTTAGGATCAAACGGATCGAGGAAGATCTCCAGTTGCTTTTCGTAGAGCTCATGCTCGCCCGGGGCGCTGGCCACTTCTTGAATGCGGTCAGCATCGTAAAGCAGTACACCCAGGTAGCGGATACGGCCAACACAGGTCTCAGAACATACGGTCGGCATACCCGCTTCAATACGTGGGTAGCAGAAGATACATTTCTCGGATTTACCTGTTTTCCAGTTGAAATAGATTTTCTTGTAGGGGCAGCCGGATACGCACATCCTCCAGCCGCGGCACTTATCCTGATCAATCAGCACAATGCCGTCTTCTTCACGCTTGTAGATAGCGCCGCTTGGGCAGGCAGCAACACAGGCGGGGTTCAGACAGTGCTCGCACAGACGCGGCAGGTACATCATGAAGGTGTTTTCAAACTGACCGTAAATATCGGCCTGTATCTGGTCGAAGTTTACGTCTTTTCGGCGCTTGGCAAACTCGGTACCGAGAATTTCCTCCCAGTTCGGGCCCCACACGATTTTCTCCATACGCTTGCCGGAAATCAGTGAGCGTGGCCGGGCCACCGGCTGATGCTTACTGTCACCAGCGGTATGCAGGTGCTGATAGTCGAAATCAAACGGTTCGTAGTAGTCGTCTATTTCGGGAAGGTTCGGGTTG
>DATJDA010000091.1:0-15419 GCA_035497695.1 Marinobacter sp.
CGGAAGCCGAGGAAGACATGTGGCGCTGGAGTGTGTCTCCGGAAGCTGCGCCGGATAAGCCAACGTATGTAGAACTTACGTATAAAAAGGGCGACATTGTTGCTGTCGACGGCCAGGAGATGAAAGCACATGAGGTGCTGGAAACTCTGAACAAGGTTGGTGGGGCTAATGGTATTGGCCGTCTGGATATCGTTGAGAACCGCTATGTGGGTATGAAGTCCCGCGGTTGTTACGAAACCCCGGGCGGCACCATAATGCTGCGAGCCCACCGTGCGATTGAATCAATTACTCTGGACAGAGAAGTAGCCCACCTGAAAGACAGCCTGATGCCGCGTTATGCGTCTGTCATTTATAACGGCTACTGGTGGTCGCCAGAGCGTGAAGCTCTGCAGGCACTGATTGATCAGACTCAGAATTATGTGAACGGTACGGTTCGTCTGAAGCTGTATAAGGGCAACGTGGATGTGGTTGGCCGTAAGTCAGACGACTCTCTGTTTGATGAGAAGATCGCAACCTTTGAGGAAGATCAGGGTGCTTACAATCAGAAAGATGCGGAAGGCTTTATCAAGCTGAATGCTCTTAGGCTGCGGATTGCGGCCACTAAGGGTCGCAAGCTGTAAGCTGACCGAATCCCCGAAGCAGACCAAGGCGGGTACAGGCCCCCGAAAACGTGGAGCGCCAGGGATGGCGCGACCGAGCCCTACATGGATGTATTTACAGGCGTTTTTCGGGGGCCTGTACCCGCCTTGGTCGTTCAGGTTCTGCCAATGTTTTATAGTTGCCGAAACTCCCCCGGCGTTTTTCCGGTTACTGCTTTGAACTTTCGGTGAAACGAGGTGGTTTCGCTGTAGCCAAGCCTTAATGCAATATCCGGTATGGGCAGGTTGCTGTTCAATAAATAGTCTTCTGCCATTTTCATGCGAACGTCGTCCAGTAGCTTCTGATACGACACCCCTTCCTGACTAAGCTTGCGCTGCAGCGTTCGGCTGGTCATATCCAGATCCTCCGCCACCACATCCTGCCGTGTTATCCCATGCTGCAGATGTTGCTGAATACTGCGTTTTACCTGGGAGGTCAGATCACTGTCGGTGTCCAGCGAGGCAAGTTGGGTTAACGCGTGGGCTTCGAGCGTTTTTCTGAGAAGTGGGTCGGGTTGGCGAAGGCGGGTGTCCAGCAGGTTTGTTTCAAGGGTAATGCTGTCTTCATGTGCATCGAACTGAACGGGGCAGCTCCATCGGTCCTGATACGCCTGCTCCAGTTTGGTTCCCGGTGAGGTCCGCCTTAGGCGCACTCGGGTGGGGGAGGCCTCGTTATTATCGGCCAGCCAGCGTGCATAGTTAATCCAGGATGCAAACACGTTATCGACAACCTGGGGGCGCACAATGGGGTCGTCATAAATGCAATTCCAGGTGAGCGTTATTGTGGTTTTGGCCATGGAGAGGTTGGTGGTTCCCATGTCGCCCACCAGTTTTTCAAACGGCGCAATTCTCGCTACTGCTTCGCCCAGCGTGGCGCAGCTCATGGTGATGTAACCAAGCACGCTGTACGAGCCAGGCTGTACAAAATCGCCGGTTTCCAGCCCCAGTATCGGGTTGCCCGTGTGCTCGCACAGCAAGCGGATAAACTGCTGGAATTCCTCGCCATTTATTCGCCCGTCATCCGTATCAAGAATATTGGGGTTCAGGCCTGTTTTGTCAAAAATGTCTGCCGTATCGATGCCAATAGATTCCGCAGCACGAGCGTATTGACGAAAGGCAGCAACAGAAGCAGTTCCAAGGGTTGTCATGGTTACAGCACGGTGTTTGGAGTTGTTTTGGTTATGACAACAGTATAACGGAAGTTGAGTTGTACCATGTGAAAAAGGCAGCTTGGACCTGGATTGTGGCAAGCATCTGCCCCTGGCGTAGTGGGGTTCCCATAGCAATCCTGTACCCAGCCTAAAATTTGTTGCCCGGAAAACAAAAAGGCCAGCTAATGAGCTGGCCTAAAAAAGGAGGAAAGAACGAAAGTGCCTGAAAAATTCGTTAATCCGGTGGATGCTGTGTCCCCATATCGACGGAGGTACTACTCGATTCCTCCGTCATGGGGGATACTGCTTAAATCCACAATTGCAGGATAAGTCTTTCGTTCTGCTGAGTCTGTATGTGATGTGTGTATCACTGTTACAAATTGTTTTCTGACCCACATCACAAAGTTGCTGTCAGGCATCTTGCCCGATTTTGGGTGATGTCTCGGTAAACCGGCGGGTCTCGTACGCATCTACCAGGCCCTGAACAGCCGCACGCTCCATATTTTGTGTTGATGGTGTGCCATTCTGGGCGTCTGCCCGGCACAGCACCATGCCAGCCTCAACGGAAACATAGCCCACGGTGGTTTTTAAGGCCTTATGGTTTATGCCATCGAATATCCGGCGAAAAGCAGTTGTGGTGCAATGATCGCTGTTTGCGAAATAAGAAATAATCGCGTACTGGTTATCACCCACTCTGCACAGAGTATCTATGGGGCGAATCAGAGTGCTTAAGCGACGGGCAATGCCAATGGCCAGCTCACCCATTACAGTGGGCGGGTATTTACGCTTCAGTTCCTGCCAGTTGCGAATGCCACACAATACATAGGCACAGGAGCCACCACGGGATTCCGCGTGGCGCAGTACTTTTTCCAGCTTCCGGTGCCCGTATTTGTTATTACACAGGCCGGTTTCCAGATCAATAATGTTGGTTGCTTCCAGTTCCCGATTATTTTCAATAAGCAGGGAGTTGGCTTTCAGCAGTGTATTCTGGCGGTCTGCGGTGCGGTCTGCTGCAAAAATCCGGGGGATCAGTTGTTTGGTCATATCTGATTTGTAAATAAAATCATCTACGCCCCGGTCGAAAGCCTCTGCCAGGGCAGCGACACTTTCCCGGGCGGTGAGCAGAATCACATAAGTGTAATGATTGATTTGCTCGTCTTGTTGCCTGACGCGATCGGTAAGCTCCAGGCCGTCCATTTCCGGCATTAGCCAGTCGGCTATCAGCACGCTCACCGGGCGCTGTTCGATAAGCTTCAGGGCAGCGGGCGCATTATTGGCAACACGTACATCGCGATAACCGGCATTTCTTAAGGTGCGCCCGACCACCATACTGCTGAATTTCGCGTCATCTACTACTAGGATAGGCAGGTCCAGATTTGGCATTGTTTTTACTTCTCAACAGTCCATTGCCTGATGGTTTGGTGGCTTATGCCGGGTGCGTGCCGGCGTGGGTCTTGCTATGCTTTGCCACTTTCAACATCCGGGAATTAATAAAGGCCACAGTATACCTGTAGTGTCCACTGGAGAATAACGATCATGCCTTCTTTTGACATTGTTTCTGAAATTGATATGCACGAAGTTACAAATGCGGTAGATCAGGCTCAGCGCGAGCTTGGTATTCGCTGGGATTTCAAGAATGTGGAAGCGAGTATCGAGCAAGACGCCAAAGGCATTACTATCAGTGCTGAGCAGGAGTTCCAGTTGGAGCAACTGATGGACATGCTTCGCCTGGCGTTTGCCAAACGGAATATTGATGGCCGGGCACTGGCAGAAAACGGCGAGAGTAAAGCCGGAAAGCAAGTAAAACAACATTTGACGCTGAGGCAGGGTATTGAAATAGACATGGCAAGAAAGATCGTTAAATTGATCAAAGACGCCAAGTTGAAGGTTCAGGCCAGTATTCAGGGGGACAAGGTACGGGTGACGGGCAAAAAGCGAGACGACCTGCAGGCGGCCATGGCCTTGCTGAGAGAAGCTGAACTGGATGTTCCATTACAATTTAATAATTTTCGCGATTGAACCGGGGGCCTGACTATTTCACCTACTAACGGTCTGGCCCGGTTTGGGGATGCGTTCCACATTTATACCCGTTGGCAGGTTGTTGCGCTGCTATTTCTGGGCTTTTCTGCCGGGTTGCCCTTCTTGTTGGTGTTTTCCACCCTGAATGCCCGCTTGGCGGATATCGGGGTAGAAACCGCTACCATCGGTTTTTTTAGCTGGTTGGGCATTACCTATTCCATAAAGGTATTCTGGGCTCCGGTGGTAGACCGCGTGAAGCTGCCCCTGCTGGACAAACTGCTCGGTAAACGTCGTAGCTGGATTGTGCTTGCTCAGGCGGGTATTGCCACCGGTCTGTACCTGATGGCTCATGTAGACGCAATCACTGCGCCGGAGACGATGGCTCTGTGTGGGCTGCTTGTTGCGTTTTCATCAGCCACTCAGGATGTGGCCATTGATGCTTACCGGATTGAAATTGCCGAGGAGCGGTTGCAGGCCGCGCTGGCGGCCACGTACATATTTGGCTACCGGCTGGCTTTACTGGTGGCAGGCGCAGGCGCTCTGTACCTGGCTGAATTCTGGTCCTGGCAGGTTTCCTACGAGGTGATGGCCGGCCTTGTAGGAGTGGGATTTCTGACCGCGCTGATCATGCGTGAACCGGAAGTCAATCATTATGCGGCAGCACAGGATATCGCCAGGAAAATTGAGCAGGAGGCCGCAGGGCTTACCCACCTTGATCACCGGCTGGCACGTATTGTGGCCTGGTTTTACGCGGCGATTGCCGGGCCGTTTCTGGATTTTTTTAAGCGCTATAAAGAGTTGTCTATAGCCATTTTGCTGATGGTGGCGGTTTACCGGATTTCAGACATTGCTATGGGAGTAATGGCCAATCCTTTTTATCTGAACTTTTTGGGCTTTAGTAAAGTTCAGGTGGCTGATGTCACCAAGATCTTTGGCTTTTTTATGACCATTGGCGGGTCGCTTCTGGGCGGTGTGATGGTGGTGCGTTACGGCGTGCGCCGGATTTTGTTGTTAGGCGCAATAATGACGGCGGCCACAAACTTGCTTTTTGTTGTGTTGGCTCAGTACCCGCCTAACCTGGTAACACTGGCGATGGTTGTCAGCGCGGACAACTTAAGTGGTGGCATCGCCAATGTGGCGTTGATTGCCTGGCTATCTGGCATGACCAGTGCCTCGTTCACGGCAACGCAGTATGCGCTGTTCAGCTCGTTGATGACGTTGCCCGGCAAGTTCATCGGGGGTTTTTCCGGTATTATCGTTGCAGACTTTGGTTATGCTCAGTTTTTCTTCGTGGCAAGTGTTATGGGTGTACCTGCTATTTTGCTTGCATTGTTCATGATTCGCCACGGGGCCAGGCTGGATGCGCTGGCTCCACAACATTCCGGAGATGGCATTCTGAAAGCGGAGGAGGGAGCTGGCGGATAATGGTAGCAGAACCGGGTAAAGATCAAAAAATCTGGCAAGTGGTTTTGGCAATTCCTGCCGGCAAGGTTGCAAGCTACGGCCAGGTGGCTGAAATGGCAGGTTTGGGCCGCCAGGCCCGCTATATTGGCCGCGCCCTTGGCAAACTTCCACAAGGCCACACAGTGCCCTGGTATCGGGTTATCCGAAGTAACGGCCAGATTGCCTTTCCTGAAGGCTCAGACATTTACCAGGAACAGGTCAGCTTGCTGGAGGCAGAAGGTGTAGAGGTGGTTAACGGGCGGGTTGCCATGTCCCGCTTTCGTTGGTTGTGAGATGGTTTTTTGTGAGTGCCGCCTTCCTGTCTTGAAGTTTCATTTTTTGCCCTAAGTTATTTAAGACATTCACAGCGAGTCCGTGAGGGCCTGATGCCTGTATTTTTATTTCTTTTTATTATTTTGCCCATTGCCGAGATGGCAGTGCTTATCAAGGTTGGCGGAATTATCGGGGTCTTCAATACCGTTGGGCTGATACTGCTGACCGCCATTGTTGGCGTATGGCTGCTCCGCAAACAGGGCCTGGCGACTCTGCTGAAAGCCAATCAGCGCCTGAACAGCGGTGAGCTGCCCGCCAAAGAAGTTGCCGAAGGGCTGATTCTGGCGGTAGGTGGTGCACTATTACTTGCCCCCGGATTTATTACCGATGCGATTGGTTTTCTGTGTTTGATTCCGGGAATCCGCCATCTACTGGCGGCTCAGGTGCTGAAGCGGATGGTGGTTGCCGGGCAAAGCCAGAGTTTTCACTTCGTTTCGGGCACTGGCCAAAACCCGTTTGGAGGGCAGCGTCCATTCGACCGCGATGGTAATGGCGACATTATTGAAGGCGAGTATCGGGACGAAACAAAAACGAGCCATGATCGTATCGAAAAAAAGTGAAAAATTTTTGTTGGTGGGTATTGAAAACCACTACACCAACCCCACATAGGATTCACAGGTTCGCCATAGGCTGATAACGGCTGAAAAACAGCAGGTTAGAGGCCGGGCAATTTGGCCGGACCGGGTATCCCGTTCCGACCTTTTTAACAGCAAATGTCATTGCCACATTTGATCTTACAATTTGGAGAAACCGAGCAATGAAAATTCGTCCGCTACACGATCGTGTTGTCGTGCGCCGTAAGGAAGAAGAAGAAAAAACTGCAGGTGGCATCGTGCTACCGGGTAACGCCAAAGAAAAGCCTTCCCAAGGTGAAGTAATCGCTGTGGGTAATGGCCGTATTCTTGAGAACGGCGACGTTCGTGCACTGGCAGTTAAAGTTGGTGACAGCGTTGTTTTTGGCCAGTACGCCGGTAACACCGTAAAGATTGACGGTGAAGATCTGCTCATCATGAGTGAGAGCGATATTTATGGCGTGCTTGAGTGATCGCATTGGCGACCGGCACAAACTCTTATTAATCCGGGTCTGTTAACGGATTCGGTTTAACAACAGGAATATGAAGACATGGCAGCAAAAGAAGTCAAATTCGGTGATAGCGCTCGTACGCGCATGGTGAAAGGCGTCAATATTCTTGCAGACGCAGTACGTATAACACTTGGTCCTAAAGGCCGAAATGTAGTTCTGGATAAGTCTTTCGGTGCCCCGGTAATCACCAAAGACGGTGTTTCAGTTGCCAAAGAAATCGAACTGAAAGACAAATTCGAGAACATGGGTGCCCAGATGGTTAAAGAGGTGGCATCCCAGGCTAACGAGACTGCCGGTGACGGTACAACAACCGCGACGGTTCTGGCCCAGGCGATTGTAAACGAGGGTGTTAAGGCGGTTACAGCCGGCATGAACCCGATGGACCTGAAGCGTGGTATCGATAAAGCCACGGCAGAAGCAGTAAAAGCGATTCGCGAAATGGCCAAGCCATGCAGCGACAACCGCAGCATCGCCCAGGTAGGAACCATTTCTGCCAACGGCGACGAAACCATTGGCAAGCTGATTGCTGATGCCATGGAGAAAGTTGGTAAGGAAGGCGTCATTACCGTTGAAGAAGGCCGTGGCCTGGACGACGAGTTAGACGTAGTAGAGGGTATGCAGTTCGATCGTGGCTACCTGTCTCCTTACTTCATCAACAATCAGGACAATATGTCTGCTGAGCTGGATGACCCGTACATCCTGCTGATCGACAAGAAAATTTCCAACATCCGCGAACTGCTGCCGGTGCTGGAAGCTGTCGCCAAGGCTGGCAAGCCGCTGATGATTGTTGCTGAAGACATCGAAGGCGAAGCGCTGGCAACACTGGTTGTTAACAACATCCGCGGTATTGTTAAAGCCGCCGCTGTTAAGGCACCGGGCTTTGGCGATCGTCGTAAGGAAATGCTGCAGGACCTGGCAATTCTGACTGGCGGTACTGTGATTTCTGAAGAGGTTGGTCTGTCTCTGGAAAACACCACACTGGATGATCTGGGCACCGCCAAGCGTGTCAATATCACCAAAGAGAACACCACTGTTATTGATGGTGCTGGTGCACAAGCCGACATTCAGGCACGCGTTGAGCAGGTTCGCAAGCAGATTGAAGACAGTTCATCTGATTACGACAAAGAGAAGCTGCAAGAGCGTGTAGCCAAACTGGCCGGCGGTGTTGCCGTTATTAAGGTTGGCGCTGGCTCTGAAGTCGAAATGAAAGAGAAGAAGGCCCGTGTTGAAGACGCGCTTCACTCTACCCGCGCTGCGGTTGAAGAGGGTGTTGTTGCGGGCGGCGGTGTTAGCCTGATCCGCGCTATTGCAGCTCTGGACAAGGTAGATGCCATCAACGATGACCAGAAAGCCGGTGTAAACATTCTGCGCCGTGCTATGGAAGCACCATTGCGCCAGATTGTGTACAACGCAGGTGGCGAGTCTTCAGTTGTTGTTGCCAAGGTTCGTGAGAACAAAGGTGCCTTCGGTTATAACGCTGCTACTGAAGAGTACGGCGATATGCTGGAAATGGGTATTCTTGATCCCGCTAAAGTAACCCGTTCTGCACTGCAGGCGGCGTCATCTATTGCTTCTCTGATCATCACCACCGAGGCGATGATTGCAGACGAGCCACAGGAAGACGCTGGTGGCATGCCAGATATGGGTGGCATGGGCGGTATGGGTGGAATGGGCGGTATGGGTGGCATGGGCGGTATGATGTGATGCCAGCCTGATCCGAACCACGTCTCAATTTTTGGGATGTGGCCTGATCAACCCTTAAAAACCCCGCGTCGTTTCACACTGACGCGGGGTTTTTTATTTTTTTGTCATGAACTTGCTTAACGCCTTTGTTAGACTCACTTCCCGGCTAATTGTCTGTGTGTAACTGACCGAATGAGTGACGTTGAACCAAAATCTTTTCTTCACCCCATCAAGATACTTCTTCTTGTTGTTTTAGCGGTGCTCGTCTATCTGGCGTCAGTGGTTGTTCTGGTCCCTGCCGGGTGGCTTTGGCATCAGGCTTCAGCCTATGTTCCGCTACCGGAACAGGTGAAGGTTCAACAGGTTTCGGGGCGCATATGGGATGGCGCAGCGGGCATCGTTGTTAGTGGCTTTCCGGTGCGTTTGGGTTGGCAACTTGGCTGGCCTTCGATAACAAGTCTGTCATTACCTGTTGATATTTCACTGGCTTCGTCACAATCCTCCCTTGACGGCAATGTTACGATCGGTTGGCCGGCGCAGATTCAAATGGATGCACACGGTAATGTGGCCGTTGCAGAATTTGAAGGGCTGATTCGACAAAGCGGCGGAGCCATGATTGAGGGCGATGTAACGATTGACCAGTTAAGTCTGGCATGGGCTGATGGTAAGGTTGCCCGGGCAGAGGGCATAGGCCGCTGGGCTGGCGGGCAGGTGAGCTGGCCCATGGGGAACCAGATTGGGCAGGCGCAGTTTCCGCCAATGCAAGCGAATTTGGACACCACCCCGGGCGGTGTTGCCCTGACGGTTATTGAACAGGGTGGCGATGGGCCAGCGGCAGATGCCAGTATATTGTGGAACGGGATGATGGAAGTGCGGGTATACAAGCGTATGGTGGATCTCGCAGGCCAGCCTTGGCCAGATTCCGCCAGCCCTGGGGATGTTGTGTTCAGGGTCAGGCAACCTTTGTTACCAGGTGCACGCTGATATGAGGATGCAAAGCCCGGCGGCACAAAATCGGGTTGCCCGAATACTGGCGAATGTGTTGCTGCTGTTGCTGGCAATTTATTCCGGGGTGGCTTTGGCGAAGATTACCTGGCTGATTGCCTGGAACGACAAACCTGTTCCTGTAGTGCCCGTGTCAGTTGGCGGTTCTGTTACCGCTTCGGGGCAGGTTTATCCGATGGCAAGTTACGAGTTTTTTGGCCGGCCCCCGGAGCAGGTTGGTGTTGCGGAGGCGGTAAAGCGTTCGGCACCTGAAACAGGATTACGGTTACGGCTTGAAGGTGTGCTGGTAGGACAGCGGCCGGAAGACTCCGGTGCTATAGTTGCTGGCAGCAACGGCGAAACAGCGTATTACCGTGTTGGAGAAATGCTGCCTGGCAATGCGGAACTGTCGGAAGTTGAGGCAACACGAATACTGATTCGCCGTGGGGGGCGATACGAATCGCTGACCTTCGACGAGGCAGATTCGGGAATGCTGGTTGCCGAAGCAGCAGAACAGGGCACCGAAATGTCGCCAGATGCCTTCGTTGATCAGGCTCGGGCTCAGTTGGACAGCCAGGGTGTGGCTGCCCTCGATCCTTACGGCTTGCGCCCTGCTGATGATAGCGGGCAGGGCGGCTACGTTTACAGCGGTTCCAACGCTATGCTGAACGCGGTTGGCCTTAAAGCGGGGGATGTGATTACCGCCATAAACGGCCAGCGGCTTGGCGATGTTGAACAGGACAAATCTTTGCTGGGAAACTGGCGTGGCCAGGCCCAGCTTGATATAGAAATTGAGCGTGGCGGATCCATTCTCACCGTAAGCTACGCCATACCCGAGCAGTGGCGCTGACCGGGATCATTACTAACAGGACGAAATCGCCAGATGTATAACTACAAGACCAATTTTTTACGGGCCATTGTGCTATTTATTCTTCTTCCGTTGATGTCGACGGCATACGCGCAGGAGGAGACCTGGCGGCTGAATCTTAAAGATGCCGATATTCGGGCCTTTGTTACCCAGGTTGCTGATATAACCGGCTACAGTTTTGTGGTAGATCCCAGGGTGAAGGGCAAGGTAACTGTGCTTTCAAGTGCACCTATGAATAAGGATGAGATTTACGATCTCTTCCTTGCGGTGCTTAACGTGCACGGATTTACCGCAATCCCGGGCGAGGAAGTTATCAAAGTTGTTCAGCAGGTAGATGCAAAACAGTCTGCGGAGTCTTTGTCTCGTTTTAGTTCGATACCGTCTGAACAGCTTATTACCCGCGTTATTCAAATTGATAATGCCAATGCTCTGGAATTGGTTCCAATTCTGCGCCCGCTGGTTGCCAAATATGGGCATCTTGCGGGCGTTGCTGCAGCTAATGCTCTGATTATCAGCGATCACGCATCGAACATTCAGCGAATTGAACAGATTGTTCGTGAGCTGGACAGTCCATCCAAGTATGAGGTTGAAGTTGTTCAGCTCAACGAAGCCTGGGTGGGCGATATGGTAACGTTGCTGCAGGAACTGGCTCCGGATGAATTAGGGCGGGCTGGCGGCGACAATGCCGCGCGCAAGTACAGCGTTACTGCAGATGAGCGCAGCAACCGGCTGATTCTTCGTGGCGATCAGAATTTTCGGGACAAGATGCGTGGTCTGATTCGGCAGTTGGATCAGCCGTCAGCAACGGGCGGTACGACCAAGGTGATCCGGCTTAAGCACGGTAATGCGAAGGCATTGGCTGAACTCCTTAAGGGTGTGATGGGTGAACTGATTAAAGAAACTACAGGCACCGCCACCACTGCTAAAGGCAGCACCAGCCGGAATAGTAACTTTGCGGTATTTGCCGACGAAGGCCTGAACGCGCTGGTGGTCCGGGGTGAGCCATCGTTGATGCAGGAGGCAGAGGAAATTGTTGCCCAACTGGATGTGCGTCGCGCTCAGGTACTGATTGAGGCAGCGATTGTGGAAATCAGCGATGAGCTAGGCTCAGACCTTGGCGTTCAGATGGTGGTAGGTGATGAATCTGGTAAATCCACGCCGGTAATGGGAACTAATTTCGGTAACGTCGGCCGCAGCATGGGCGATGTGTTGAGCGCCATTATTTCAGGCTCGGCTCTTACGCCTGCTGTTGGTGGTGTCACCATTGGTGCAGGCCAGCGAGACAAAAACGGTATAAGCTGGGGCGTTCTGCTGCAGGCGCTATCAACTTCCACGGCGGCAAACCTTCTTTCAACGCCAAGTATTATCACTCTGGATAATCAGGAATCCGAGATCATTGTTGGCCAGAATGTGCCTTTCCGGACGGGCCAGTCCACGGTTAGTGGCGATGGTACCACCAATCCGTTTACCACCATTGAGCGCCGGGATATTGGTTTGACCCTGAAGGTAACACCGACTATCAGTGCAGATGGCCTTGTGCGGCTGGTGGTAGAGCAAACTACAGAAAACGTCGCAGACAGCGTTGATAACGCCTCGGATATTGTGACTAATAAACGCGAAATAAAAACGACGGTGCTGGCTGATGACGGCGAGACCATTGTACTTGGTGGTTTGACTCGCGATGACTACCAGGTGACTAAAAGCAAAGTGCCACTGCTGGGGGATATCCCGCTTTTGGGTCGGTTGTTCTCATCAGAATCTGAACGCCGGGTGAAGCGCAACCTTCTGGTCTTTCTGCGCCCGAAGATTTTGTTGAACAAAGGCGAAGCCGTAGAGGTTACTTCTGGCCAGTTTGATAAGTTGTGGGATGTAAATCTTAATGTTCGGAAGAAGCTGGGCATGCCAGAGCTGGATCATCGGCCTGACGCAAACGTTCTTTTTGAGCCAGGCCAGTATCGGTCGCCGGAATAAACCCGAATGCTCAGATCGCCATGGGAGGCATTGGGCAGTCCATTTGGTCTGCTACCAGTCTCATTAACTCGTATTCGTTTACCTCAATTTTACCATCGTAGGTGACGCAATAACCACAGGCGTCAATAACGGCTGGTTTGAGGAGTGGGGAGAGGCCATTAAGCATGGTCAGCGCCTCCTGCAGTTGCTGCATGGTCACTTTCCCAAGTAATGGTGGGTTTGCATTGCCAGCACTTGTAAAGCCCGCCATAGCCTCCAGGTAGAGTTTTTCTGTATCTGCTGGTGTGGTTGTCCCCGCTCGTGCCAACAAGCTCAGAACTCTTTGTAATGCCGGCATAACGGCGGAGTAGCGACGGTACTTCACCGGGACTACCCGGCCAGCAGTTGCGCTCAGATGCCGTGATAAAAAGCTGTTCAGTGTCAGCTCAAACAGCGTTACCCGGTTATCTGCATGCACCAGTGTCCGGACATTGGCAATTAGCAGCTCACGTTCTTCAGGATCCAGTTTGCGTAGTGCAGGCATCGCCAGTTCCAGTGCCGGGAAGCGCACAGCCTCGCCAAGAGTTCTGAGTGCTGGCACCAGCTTTTCTATAAGTTCTGGCCTGCTGTTTAATACCGGGTGGACAGGGAGCAGCTTTAACCGTTCCTGCTGTAGTTCCCGTGAAAGTTCACAAACAAGTAACGCATAGCAGAGTTGTATTGCTCCCGCGCGGGTATAAAGCATGCTGCGAAATGTGGCCGGTAAGCGCTCTAACAGATGGATGGCAAAGTCTTCGCCCTGGGGGTTAGTGGTACCAACGCGCTCAGAAAGGCGAGTGACAGCCATCGGAGCGGGTGCCAGTGCGGAAGTAGCAAGTGGCGATGTGCTCTTTCGGCTTATGGGACCGTAAATTTCGGTAACCGCGTCGGCAAATCCAGATGTTTGTATTCGTGGCCCCGATGCTGTGGCAGCACGCAGATTGGCCTCGGGTTCGGTGTCTCTGAGGCGGCTGCGTAACCTTGTTAGTAACCCCGGTTGAATGGCGTTAATGCGTTCTTCAATAGGCGGGTGAGAGGCCAGTAAAGAGCTGAATTTCATTCGCGTGCTTTCACCAAAGCACATATGGTTCATGTTACTGGCGTGGCTTGTTGTCTCCAGGTAGCCACCCTTCAGGCCAATTTTGAACAGTGCGCCCCCAATACCTTCAGGGTTACGGGTGAACTGCACGGAGGAGGCGTCTGCAAGCCTTTCCCGCTGCCGGGAAACAGCCGCCTGAATCAGCCGCCCAAAAAACACACCTACGTAGCCGATGACAAACAGTGCCACGCCAATCGCAAGCATTGGCGCTCTGCTGCGGTCGTCACTCCGTGAAGAGCGTGCGTACCGGGAGCTGCCAAAGGACATCTGAAGTAGGAATGTACCGATCTGGCCGATCATAAGTATGCCGGCCAGAAGTGCAATCAGGCGCACATTCAAGCGCATGTCGCCGTTAAAAATATGGCTGAATTCATGGCCTACAACGCCTTGCAGCTCATCCCGGGTTAACTGGGTGAGTGCACCGTGAGTAACAACCATAACTGCCTGGCTGGGTGTATAGCCAGCCACAAAGGCGTTAATGCCGGTTTCGTTATCCATGACATAGAGGTCTGGCACGGTAACACCACTGGCAATGGCCATTTCTTCAACAATATTACGGAGTTTCCGCTCATCGGTATCCCGGGTGTCGGGGTCGATGGGCCGGGCACCAACCATTTTGGCAACCCGGGTGCCGCCCCCTGCCAGATCAACCCAGCGAATCAGTGAACCAATGAAAATCAGCAAAACAACAGCCAGTGCGGTTATCAGGCCATGGCTGGACAACAGCCATTCATTGAAGGCCAGGCCGGTAGATTCGCTGCGGGTACCATAATAGCCAACCAGGCACACCGACAGGGTAATCAGTGCAACTGCGGTCAGAAACAGAATCACAAGCAAACTGGTATTGCGCCGGGCTGAAGCCTGGCGCTGAAAAAAACCATGATGAGCAGCCATACCTCAGTGCCTTAGAAGGCGACTTTGGGGGCTTGGCGAGCCTCGGGCGATTCCAGTTCCAACTGTGCGGTTTCTTTGAAGGCAAGCATTCCGGCAAGGATATTATTAGGGAACTGCTCCCGGTAAGTGTTGTAGGTCATAACACTGTCGTTGTAGGCCTGGCGTGAAAATGCCACCCGGTTCTCTGTGCTGGCAAGCTCTTCCATCAGTTGCTGAACGGTTTCGTTAGCCTTCAGATCGGGGTAGTTTTCGGAAACCGCATAAAAGTTGGCAAGAGCCTTGGTCAACAGGTTCTCAGCACTGCCAAGGCGCTGGATTTTAGTGCCATCGCCAGGATCCCGGGCAGCATCTTTCTGGGCGCTTACTGCGTTGTTGCGCGCTTCCATCACTTGGGTGAGGGTGCTCTTTTCGTGCTCCATGTAAGCCTTTGTGGACTCTACAAGGTTAGGAATCAGGTCGTGTCGGCGCTGCAGTTGCACGTCAATTTGCGCAAAGCTGTTTTTAAACTGGTTTCTGAAAGCCACCAAGCGGTTGTAGATGAGTACCAGATAGATAACAGCAACGGCGATAATGATCAGGCCGATTAAGGTAGTTCCCATGGCAAGTCCTCTTGGGATAGTGGTTAGGCGTCACTTTCGATGATTTTTTTATGGAAATCAACGGTAAAGATTTCAAAATCCTCCGGGAGAAGAGGCTTGCTGAAGTAATACCCCTGGGCCAGGTGGCAACCGCGCTGGTTCAGATAATACTCCTGCTCAGCGGTTTCCACACCTTCAGCAACAACCGAAAGATTCAGGCTCTTGCCCAAATCAATAATGGTGTTGGTGATACGGGTATCTTCTTCGTTAACCAGCAAATCCCGAATGAATTGTTTGTCGATTTTCAGATGATGAACCGGCATCTGTTTCAGGTAAGTGAGTGATGAATAGCCAGTGCCGAAGTCGTCTACGGCAATGCGGATGCCAGCCTTGTTTAACCGGTGCAATTTCTCAACAGCATCTGTGAGGTTGGTCATAAAACTGGTTTCGGTCACCTCTAACTCAAGCCGGCCAGGAGGGATGTTGTGGCGCTTCAGGGTTTCGAGAATGTCATCCACGATATCTTTCTGGCGTAACTGGACGGCCGAAAGGTTGACCGCAACCCTTATGAGTATTCCCTGGGAAGCCCAGCGGGCGGCCTGCATACATGCCTGATCCAGTACCCACTGGCCTATTTCTACAATCGACCCGCTGGA
>DATJDA010000092.1:0-2346 GCA_035497695.1 Marinobacter sp.
ATTATGGAATCAAACTCCCTGCTGGCGTTTTTAACCATTGTTGATCAAGGTTCGTTTTCTGAAGCTGCTGAAATATTACACCTCACTCAACCCGCCATCAGCAAGCGGCTGGCGGTACTCGAAGGACAGCTCGATACAAAACTGATCGACCGTAGTCATCGGCAAATCCGGTTAACGGATGCCGGGGCCAGATTGCTTCCCCACGCCCGCCGTATTCTTGATGAAATTCACAATGCGCGGGTGGCTCTCTCACCAGACTCCACGCTGGTGGAAGGCGAACTTCTGATCATTGCCAGCCACCATATTGGCCTGCATCACCTGCCTAGCTGGCTCAGGCGCTTTAAAAAGGCCTACCCACAGGTATTGCTTAATCTGCAATTTATGGAATCTGATGTGGCTTACGGACAAATGCGCAAACGCAATGCAGAGCTGGCTTTCGTCACCCTGAGTGACAGTATGGAGCCAAGCTTCAAAGTGTTTGCCCAGTGGCCGGACCCGATGCTATTTGTTGCCGCTAACGACCATCCGCTGGCCAGATTGAAAACTCCTCAGCTAACCGATCTCGCAACGTATCCGGCAATCTTGCCAGACACCTCAACAGCAACTTACCGCGTTGTAAGCCGGCTGTTTCTGGAAGCCAAAGTCCCTCTGAACCCGCAAATGCCAACAAACTATCTTGAAACCATAAAGATGATGACCAGCGTGGGATTAGGATGGAGCGTATTGCCATCCAGCATAGTGGATAAGAGCCTGCAGCCTTTGCAGATCAGACAGCCGGTTTCAAGGGTTTTGGGGAGTGTTGGAATGACAGGCCGGCAATTAAGCAACGCCGCCAGGGCGCTGCTGGATATTGTCCAGAGTGAAGAGCGGGAGCAGTGTTAGCTCCCGCCTGAGAAACTATCAGAGCTGTGCAAGCACCGGCGTGGTAACGGTAACATCGCCATTCTGCCCGCGGTGGCGCAAATAGTGATCCATCAGAACAATCGCCATCATTGCTTCGGCAATTGGTGTTGCGCGAATACCAACGCAGGGATCATGCCGCCCGGTAGTGATAACTTCAACAGCATTGCCATTCACATCAATACCCTGCCCTGGCAAGTGCAGGCTCGATGTCGGCTTCAGCGCGATACTGGCAAGAATTGGCTGGCCTGAAGAAATACCGCCAAGCACTCCGCCGGCGTTATTAGACAAAAAGCCTTCTGGTGTCATCTCATCCCGATGCACGGTGCCCTTCATATCAATACAACCGAACCCGGCTCCGATTTCAACACCTTTTACAGCATTAATACTCATCAAAGCGTGTGCCAGATCGGCATCCAGCCGATCAAACACCGGTTCACCGAGCCCTGGGGGGACGCCCTCGGCCACCACATTAATCCGGGCACCTATGGAGTTTCCTTCCTTGCGAAGTGCATTCATATAAGCTTCCATTTCCGGAACCTTATCTGCATCCGGACAGAAAAACGGATTCTGATGAACCTGATCCCAGTCCATTTTTTCCGCTTTTATCGGACCTAGCTGTGACAGATAACCCCGGATACGAATACCCAGGCGCTGCTCAAGAAATTTCCGGGCAACCGCCCCTGCCGCTACGCGCATGGCGGTTTCGCGGGCAGAAGAGCGACCACCACCACGGTAGTCACGAACCCCATATTTATGCATATAGGTGTAGTCAGCGTGAGCCGGCCGGAACTGATCTGCAATTTTAGAGTAATCCTTCGAGCGCTGATCGGTATTCTCGATCAACAGGCCGATAGGCGTACCCGTGGTTTTGCCCTCAAACACTCCGGACAGAATCTTTACCTCATCGGCTTCGCGGCGCTGGGTGGTAAAACGTGACGTGCCCGGCTTACGGCGATCCAGATCTCGCTGCATGTCGGCTTCACACAACTCCAGCCCCGGGGGGCAGCCATCAATAATGCAACCTATCGCAGCGCCGTGACTTTCTCCGAAGCTGGTTACGGAAAACAGTTTTCCAAATGTATTTCCTGACATAATTCAGCACTTTATTTAATGTTTTATAGAAATTGGTTTAAACGTTACGTCACAAATCCCGGTTTCGGTTGGGGTAAGCACGGCTTCCTTCAAATTTATCAAGGGCAGCAGACATACACTCCCTGCCAAGCTGTATCAGTTCCGGAGCTTTATGATAGTCATAACTTCGACAGGAGTTCCTGGGAACATTGATGAGTAAATCGGGGGGATAGCCAGCAATTTTGTATTGCACCAGTGCACTCTGCATGGTTTCAATTGTAAGGTTCATCACATCAAATTTGCCAATACCCAACTTGTCCCAGTTAATCGTTTCGTGTTCTTCCTGATGCTTCTTGCCCCCATGAGGATTTT
>DATJDA010000093.1:0-15917 GCA_035497695.1 Marinobacter sp.
GAGGATTTTGCTGGCGGCCTGCCCATGCTGACACCTCTTGGTGCTATCTATTCGACCAATATCACGCCGGATAAAGAAACCGGCATTGGCAGTTACACCTTTGATGACTTCAACAACGCCACCAAACACGGTGTACGAAAAGACGGAAGCGCGCTCTACCCTGCCATGCCCTATCCGTCATACCAGATTATGCCAGATCAAGACGTAGCCGCCATGTACGCCTACTTTATGTCTGGCGTTAAAGCGGTCAATCAACCAAACCGAAAAAGCGAGTTGCCACCCATTCTTAACTGGCGCTGGCCACTGGCGTACTGGTAGGCGCTGTTTGCTCCGGAACGCGAGTTTATCCCTGAATCTGATGATCCCGTACTGGCCCGCGGTCAGTATCTGATTGAGGGCCCCGGCCACTGTGGTTCGTGCCATACCGGGCGCGGTATAGGTTTTCAGGAGGTGGCACTGACGAACGCTGACTCTGACGAGTTTTTGAGCGGTGCGGTTATTGATGGCTGGCGCGCCAAGAGCCTGCGCGGAGAGCACCGCGGCCTTGCTACCTGGAGCATTGAAGAACTGGTTGATTTCTTCCAAACCGGCCGTACTGATATCACCGCAGCCTTTGGTGCCATGGCGGAAGTTGTTGAAGAAAGCACTCAGTATATGACCCGAGACGATTTGTACGCCATGTCCGCCTATTTGAAAACCCTGAGCCCAGCACCCGGCAAGGAATTAACCCTGCCCGAGAAAGCAGACGTTACCACCCAAAAACTTCTGGACGGCGTTTACGATTCCCGCGGTGCAATTCTGTACGCAGAATACTGTCAGATCTGCCATCGTGCCGACGGCAAGGGCGTTCCGCGTATTTTCCCGGCACTGGATGGCAACAGCGCGGTCTACTCAAAAAATGCCGACTCTGTACTCCAGATTACCCTGAGTGGCGGCCGGATGCCTGACACGCCTCACGATCGCATGGCATTTACAATGCCTGAGTTTATCAATTTGAGTGACCACGATATCGCAGAAGTCGTTAATTACATCCGTAATAGCTGGACAAACCAGGCCAGCGAAATTGATGTTAACGATGTTGTTCAGATGCGGCACTTCCTGAGCAAAAAGCCAAAAACGGCCACAGACTTACCACCTGACCTGAGCGTTTCTGCTGCGGAACAAGGAGTGAACCGTGAATAAAACACAGCCAAATCTGTCCGTTATTACCAGCCTTATAAATTGCCGCATACCGCTGACAGTCATTGCCGCCGTGTGCGCTATCGGCATCAGTGGCTGCTCCAGGCCTGAACCAGTAGATCGCAAAGCCGCCGAGTTCAACCTGGTTACCGCTGATGACGCCAATGAAGACATTGGCACGTACGTATTACCCCAGGACACTGCCATTCTTGATGAACCAAATGCGGATGAAATTTTCTACGGCAAACGCTTACTTAATGAGACCAAGCGCCTGCTGCCCGAGCATGTTGGCGCGAGCATGAACTGCAACAGTTGCCACATATCCCAGGGTAAAATCCCACTTGGCGACCCTTACATAAACAGCTACAACCACTACCCAAGGGTTATGCCGCGCTCCGGGAAAATGGTGGACCTGGAAGCCCGGATTAACGGTTGTTTTCTGCGTTCAATGAATGGCGTTCCTTTGGAACGTGAGTCGCCTGAAATGCTGGCAATGATTGCCTACATGAAATGGCTCTCCCAGAACACACCTAAAAACCAGAAGGTAGACATCGATAACGCGGGCACCATTGATACCTCGCTTACCCCGGACCCGGTGCGAGGTGAGCAGATTTATCAGGTTCAGTGTGCCACCTGTCACGGCGACAATGGCGAGGGTATCAAAGACAGCCGCGGTGATATTGTATTCCCGCCGTTATGGGGTGATGAATCGTTTAACATTGGCGCTGGCATGGCACGCACGTACAAAGCTGCGGCGTTTGTGAAATACAACATGCCTATGGGCATTCAAACCAAGGGTTTATGGGGCCACGGCAACGTTCTGAGCGATCAGGATGCCGTTGATGTGTCAGAATTTTTCACCCATAAGCCTCGCCCTGACTTTGCTGGCAAGGTGAATGACTGGCCCACTGGAAACAAACCAAAAGACGCCCGCTATTAGAGGTACCTCAACAGGCTGAATAAAAACCTCAAGGCGCTTATCCTGCCTTGAGGTTCTCTTATACCGTGCGCTTATTTCTGCACTTTCTCAAAGTAACCGGTCAGGCGATCCTTATTGGTAGCGGCGGCAGAGGTCAGTTTGTCTACTGCCTTCTTGGCGCTATCATAATTGGTCGCTTCGCCCACCTGGATAATGCCCGCCATATTAAGGACGGCGTGAGGGGCACACTTGTAAACATAGACACCCTCTTTATCAAGGGTTACGGTAACCCCTTTGCCAATCCCACTCTCCCAGCCATCGGCACCTTCTGGCACCTCAACGGAAACAGAATCATGGCCAGGATCAGAGGCAACAAACTTCACCGTGTCACCCGGCTCGGCTTTCACGTAGCCCGGGTCGAATACCATAGCGCCATCGGCTCCGGCATTTTTCATTTCCACAACGTGCTCAGCCGCAAACGCGGTGCCGGAAAACGCCACCAGAGCTGCTGCAATTAACACCGGCTTAAAGATAAATTTCATAATCATCCCCTCTTATCTGGTTGATTTAGAAAATTACTTCGACTGCCATATAAGTGTGAGGACGGCCATTGATGATTACGTTACGAGCATATACTTATGTTCAGAAATGCCCCACTTTCTGTGCTGTAATGTTTACGTGTTCCACGTTCAGCTCAAGTGGCAATTACTGAAACAGCAGGCAGGAGGAATAATGGATTTTACCTTTCTGGGCACCTCGGCCGGAACACCAACGCGCGCCCGCAATGTCACCGCTCTTGCCTTGTCGCCGTCGGACCATAAACACTGGTATCTGGTTGATTGCGGCGAGGGCACTCAGCACCAGCTTCTGCGCGCCCCGCACTCTGTCATGCAACTGCGGGCTATATTCATCACTCACATTCATGGCGACCACACGTTTGGCCTGCCGGGATTACTCGCCAGTGCATCCATGCTGGGCCGCACAGAGCCTTTGGATGTTATCGCACCAATTCAGACTCAACACTTCGTCACTACAACACTCGAAAACAGCGATTCCAGCCTTAGCTACCACCTTAACTTCATTAACTCTGAGGCACCTGATTTCTACTGGGAAGATCAACACGTTGCGGTAACAAGCGTAGCCTTATCCCATCGGGTGCCGTGCAACGCATTTGTATTCACGGAAAGAAATGTAGAGCGACAGTTATTACAAGAGAAACTTAAAAAGGATGGTATTGAACCGGGGCCTTGTTGGGGCGAACTGCAGAAGGGCAACGACACAATGCTGGACGACGGCCGATTGCTGAGGAGTGACGATTACACATGCATACCCCGTGTTGCCCGCCGCCTGATTGTTGCTGGCGACAATGATAACCCCGAATTGCTAACCGACGCCTGTGAATGTGCTCACGTGTTGATTCACGAGGCAACTTACACCCAGGAAGTATCTGACCGGGTTGGCCCATGGCCACAACACAGCTCTGCCAAACAGGTAGCGCGCTTTGCCCAGCAGGTTCGGCTACCCAGTCTGGTACTTACTCATTTCAGCTCTCGATATCAATCTGCGCCGGGCGGCACGCCCCATATCAGCTTAGTGGCCGAAGAGGCCATGCAGTACTATCAAGGCCAACTGTTTCTGGCACGGGATTTTGATACTTACCGGCTGGAGAAAGATTTGTCGCTAAGGCTTATTCATAGTACGAGCCATAAATAGGGCCGATCGACTGTGCCGCCCCGCGAAAACCAGTAACACGCGAAAAATACCCAGCGCCATCGAACGCACCGGCAACAAAGGAATTCCGGTATCAACTCATTACCAAGGGAGTAAACTGCCACACTGAATAGCTGGGCGCTTATGCCAAATTGCTGTCCCGGTCCAAATCGGGCTCCAGTTTGCCACACTCGATAACCTTTATTGAACCCGGCAAACCAACCCGATGCTCTACGCTGATAGTGTCGGTGTAAAAACGGTCAACATATTTAAATGAAGCTACTTTACAGAGTGAGCTGTTAGCCCACTTACTGCTATCTGCCACCAGCATACGGGTTCGGGTATTTGAAATAATGGCACGACTTACCTCGGCCTCGCGGATGTCATAGTCCATCAGGCCAATCTGCAAATCCATGCTGCCAGTGCTGACGATGCCGAAATCCGTGATAAAAGAACTGAAAAAGTTGGTCACCTCCTGGCCGACTACATCGTTGTCTTTGTGTCGATACTGACCACCCGAGACGATCACTTCAATGCCGGAATTTCCGGATAACGCCGAGGCGACACTAAGATTATTGGTCAGAATCCGTAGTGACCGATGATGAACCAGCGCCTGCGCGACCAGTTCAATTGTGCTGCCAACACCGAGACTGACCGTTGCCTTTTCCGGAATATCCGCAGCAACGGCTCTCGCCATTTGCTGCTTGGCCAGCAGATTGCGTATCTGCGCATCCCTGGTTTGTGGTGGTGCAGCGTTGGCTGGCAGGCTGACCCCGCCGTATCGCCGGCGTAATAAGCCTTGCTCACACAGCTTATTGATGTCGCGACGAATGGTTTGTGTCGTAACATCAAATCGCTGAGCAATGTCTTCAACTTCAACATGCTTTTGTTTATGCACCCACTCCAGGATGCTGCGCTGCCGCTCTTTGGCTGCCATTAAACCCGGTACTCGATCAATTCACCCTCACCACTATCACACAAGAGAAGTATCCGTGGATTTTACACTAGCTTCTGCCCGTTGCTGCAGCCAGGCATCCGCCATCTCTGCAAATCCCAGCCCCGAAGGCTGGGTGACTATTGCCGCCGGGCGATGGCTCATTACCGGCAGATGTTTCCGGATATTTGCGACGCCTACACTTAATGGAAAGCAACGAAACATACTTTCGTCATTTGGTGCATCTCCGATAAATACCGAGCGCTGCTGCAATGCCTGCTCATTAAGCCCCAACACCTCCTTACCGACCCGCAATGCCATGGTGGATTTGTCGAAATCACCCAGCCACACATTCAGATGAATTGAGCTTTGCCGAACGTTGAAGCCCTGCTTAATCAAGGCTTCGTAGATGGTTGTTACCTGTTCAGGCGTAAGGGACTGCTGTTGATTGTAATCTATGGCGACATCAACAAAACGGAACGGCTGATCACTGGCAAGCTGAAAATCAAAATCCAGTTTAAGTGCATTAACGGCAGACAGTATTGCTGCCTGATCGTTGCGGTGAGAGGACTCGTCATCCCAATAATGCCAACGAACCGTTTGTGCGTCTGTGCGCTCGGCGTAAAAGGCCCCACCTTCTCCAATAACAGCCTCTACCGGCCAGGTTCGGATGATCTGATCACACCAGCCAGCGCAGCCTCCTGTTACCGGAATCACCTTGATCCCCTCTGCCGCCAGACGGGAAATGGCCAGATACGTTTCGGGCAATAATCTGCCCCCGGTGGTTAGCGTATCGTCTACATCAGTGAACAGAATGTCCGCGTCACCAAACTCAATCATATTCGTCATGTCAAACTTCCCAGGTCACAGTGAAAGCGGCTACCCAGAAGCTCCGGGTAGCATATCGCTCTGGGTTAAATTACCTTCTTGCGCAGAGCGCCGGTGATTGCTTCACCAATAATGACCAGTACAACAATAGCCAGTAATATGGTGGCGACGGTTTGCCAGGCGAACAGGTCAATGGAACCTTGAAGCAGCACTCCAATACCGCCGGCACCAACCAGGCCAAGAACCGTAGATTCACGGATATTGATATCCCAGCGTAAAATGGTGATGGCAAAAAATGCCGGCATAACCTGGGGCACGATGGCGTAGAGCACTACTTTCATCTTGCTTGCGCCGGTGGCTTCCATTGCCTCCACAGGGCGACGGTCTATTTCCTCAATGGCTTCACCCATCAGCTTGCCGATGAAACCCACTGATCTGAACATGACCGCCAGAATTCCGGCGAGCACGCCAGGCCCGAAAATAGCCACAAACAAAAGTGCCCAGATAATGGTATTTACCGAGCGGCTGGAAACCAATATAAATCGGCCAAGCCAGAGTGTTGCCCTATTTGGCGTGGTGTTCTGTGCCGCGATATAAGACACCGGTAACGCGATGAATATCGTTAGCATGGTGGAAAGCGTCGCTATGTGGACGGTTTCGAGCATAGCGTTAAAGATTGCCTCCCAGGCACTAAACTCCGGTGGCCACATGCGAGCGCCCAGACTTTGAATCTGGCTGGGAGCATCCCAGACCCAGGGCCAGAAAATATCGATATCGCGTACTGTCCAAACAATCGCAATTATGGTTGCCAGGTAGATTCCATAACGGATCCACTGCTCTTTCGGGTCGTAGCGTGACCACACACGATCGGCCATATTTACAGCGTGATCTACCATACTTTTTTCCTCACCCATCCGCTGATACCTTCACTGACCAAAATGATTGCAATAATCGTCAGCAGAATAGCGAGTGCGAAATCGTAATCGTAACGACCGAAGGCATTCATCAGGGTGCCACCTATGCCGCCCGCACCAACAATTCCCACCACCGCGGATGCCCGTAAGTTGCTATCGAGTTGGTACATCGACAACCCTATCTGGCGAGGCATAATCTGCGGGAACACACCATACACCAGCATTTTCAGGTAGCCGGCACCAACTGAACGCATGGCTTCAACCTGCCCCCAGTCAATCTCCTCAATCTCCTCTGCAAGCAACTTGGCCACAAATCCAATGGAGTACAGAGTCAGTGTGAGGATGCCCGCCATAGGACCGAACCCGACCGCTGCAACGAACAGGATGGCAACAATAACCGGGTGAAAACTGCGAGACACAATAATGATTGTGCGGCCGAGCAAATAAACAGGTAAGGGAGCAACGTTCTTCGCCGCCATAACGGCGATTGGTACCGATAGAAGAACACCCAGCAGAGTTGCCAAAAAGGCAATTTGGAAGCTTTCTTTGAAACCCGTCCATAACAGGCCCGCACGTTCAAAACTGGGTGGGATTGCGCCACCAAAAATTTTTGCAGCGCGCGGCAGACCTTCTGCAATTCGCACCCAGTTAAATGGCAGGGTTGCGAATGCCCAGTACAAATACACCAGGGTAAGAGCGATCAAACCATAGCGAACCCAAGGGTTCGTTATAAAGGGAGGTTTTTTCCAGACCCTGGCCGACGTAACGCCAGTTGCAGACCGGAGAGGTGTCATGCCGAAGCCTCCTGAGTCTGAAATGTTTGTCTGGCTGAATCAGCACCCTCCTCATCTGGCGACTCAATACCACCGTATATGGCATCCAGCGCGTCCTGATTGAAATCCTTTGGTGCACCATCAAAAATCATCTGGCCATGACGCATGCCGACAATACGATCTGTGTACATTCGGGCTTGAGTGACATTATGAATATTGATCAATACCGGTAGCGACATCTCGCTGGCAAGGCTTTGCAGCAGGCTCATGATCTGTTGAGAGGTTTTTGGATCCAGTGATGCCGTCGGCTCATCGGCCAGCAGAATTTTCGGCTCTTGCATAAGTGCACGCACCACAGCAACCCGCTGCCGCTCACCGCCAGATAGCTGATCAGCCCGTTTGTCTGCATAGTGAGCGATCCCCACTCTTTCCATCAGACTGAAGGCGCGATCTATATCCGACTGGGGAAACCTGCGGGTTAATGCCTGAAAAAAAGACACATAGCCCAGGCGTCCGGACAACACGTTTTCCATGACCGTTAAACGGTCAATCAAATTAAAGCCCTGGAAAATCATGCCAATGCGTCGCCGGGAATTACGCAACTCGCTACCGCGCAGATTGACCAGCTCTTGCCCATTAAGTTTGATGGAACCTGATGTGGGCTCAACCAGGCGGTTAATGCAGCGCAGTAGCGTACTTTTCCCAGCACCCGATGCGCCGACAATTGAAACCACACTGCTGCCTTCAACAGCCAGATCAAGACCTTTTAGTACTGGATCGTTATTTCCGTATCGCTTAACGAGACTGGTTATCTCTAACATGTAGTTCACTCCGAATGGAGTCTCCGGCGGCCAGCCGAAGACTCCGGTTTTTCTTATTTAAGGTTATCGCGAGTGTATTTCACGCCGTTCGAGGCCTGGATGGTGCGGATGACCTTCCAGTTATCTTTGTAATTGATCGGCACGAACGTCTCGACGCCCTCAAACTCGTCACCCAACTCGGTGCCGGCAAACCGGAAGGTATAGAAGGCCTCCCGGATTTTTTCGACCAGATCAGGATGCAGGTTGTGTGCATAGTTATAAGACGTAGTGGGGAAACGGTCGGATTCCCAAATCAGGCGCACATCCTTTTCATCGTACAGGCCGCGCGCAGCCATACGCTCTACCACTTCAGAAGCGACCGGCGCCGCATCATAGTCACGGGCAACCACACCAAGCATGGATTGATCATGGCTGCCAGAGAAGGAAATCTTGTAATCTTCACCAGGTACGATGCCCAATTCAGGGAACAAGGCCAAAGGTGCCTGATTACCAGAGTTGGATGTGGGTGACGTGTGGGCAACTCGCTTGCCTTTCAGATCTGCCATCTCATGAATATCTGAGTCCACGTGGGTAAACACCTGCAGGGTGTAGCCAAACTGACCAGACTCTGACCCCATCAGTGCAAAAGGAACGGCACCGGCGAGATTAACTGCAAACGGCGTTGGCCCGGTGGAGAAGCCTGCAATATGCAAACGGCCGCTTCGCATGGCTTCCACTTGTGCCGAGTTGGACTGTACCGCAAAGAAACGAACATTCCGCCCGGTAACTTTCTCCAAATGATCAATAAACGGTTGCCAGATATCGGAATAAATAGCCGGGTCTTCAACAGGTGTGTAAGCAAAAATCAGTGTTTTTGGATCAACCCACTGTGACTTGTCTGTTGGAAGATCCGCCACCATATCGCCATTTGCATCGCAATACAGTGTATCCAGCGCGCCTCGCTCACAGTCAGCCAGTGCCTGACCACTAAAACCGAGAAACAACGCTGATGCTGCCAAAGTTAAAGATGGCAATAGGCCGTGAAACGTTTTCTTGTGAAGAGTCATGTTTTTCTCCAGCTGGGGTGATCCACATTTGAGCGATTTCGTGGTTTACCTTGAACATCCTGAAAGAACCAACCCCATGATTTTATTTTTTTGGAATGTTCAATTGAACATGATGGTAGCAACAAAATTCGAACATGTAAGCCAGAAAGCTGAAGTAAAATCGTTAAAATTTGGATTTTTACGGAGAAATAGCGGGTTATAATAGCGGACTGTACCAGGAGTTGTTCAATTGAAAAAATGTATTTTTTTCTAAAATGAACATTCAAAATCGGTATTGGAGATATTCGACATCAACATCGAAACCTATAAACGTATTGTTCAGCTCGGTGGGTTTGTCGATCCAAATGCAGGATCACTCCCGGCGCCATCTCGCGCCGTTCATACGCCATGCTCAGAGCGGCGGTCACGCAGATCTTTAAAAGCCATGGCTAATGCGAGCAGTGTGACCAACACAACTGACAGCAAACCAATACTCATCGCTATGGCCCACGAACTATAGGGACGCACGGCGAACACTATGGCTGTGATAACCGCAATACCCACTGAGGTGCCGATCCGTTGTCCGGTTTGCATGATGGCACCGGAGCTGCCTGCGTAGGCAAGCGGCACTTCAGCAAGAGTCAGGGCTTGATTGGGGCTGATCACGGAGCCCTGACCGAAGCCAAAAAATGCCAGAGACAGCAACAGCCACCAAATACTCAAGCCAACGTACTCGTGCAGCAGCACCACTGCGACACTGCAAAGCAGCCCGAAAACAGCAAAACCCAGGCCGCCAATAACAATTTTGCGACCATAACGATTAACCAGTTTACCCGCCATGTGGGCAGAAAAGGCAGAGAGCAGCGCCGAGGGAATGCCGATCACCCCGGCTTCAAGCGCTGAAAACCCGAGATGCTGCTGCACATACAGGGGAACCAGCACCCAGACACTGGTCATACCCAAAAAGTACAGCGTCATAATAATCGCCCCATTACGGTAGCTTGAGGTGGCAAAGATCTTTAAATCGACCATAGGGCTATAACCGCGCTGGGTGTACCAGCGTTCCCAGCGCACCCACAGGTAAAATATGAGTAATCCTGCCGGAAACAACAGCCAGAGGAGCCCGGATGAGTCTGACTCAACAAAGGGAAATAATACCGCCAACACACCGGAGCCCAGCAGCAAGGCGCCTACAGGGTCAAGAGAACTCAAACCCTTATGCTCGTGTAGCTTGGGCTTGTATATCAAGGGGCGGGGAAACCACAGCCACGCCAGAAAGATGGTTAACAAACCCACTGGTACGTTGATGAGAAAGGTCAGCCGCCAGCCGAACTCTGGCCCGCCCAGCTCAATGAGAAACCCACCAAGAACCGGACCAATAGCAACGGAAATGCCCACCGTAGTGCCAAAAAAACCAAAGGCCCGCCCCCGTTCCGAGCCTCGGAAATACTGTTGAATCATGCCTATGCCCTGGGGATTCAAAAACCCCGAGCCAACACCCTGAGCGAATCGGGCCGCATTAAGCCATTGCGCATCCGGCGCGAAACCCGCGGCAATTGATGCCAGGGTAAAGAGCACAACGCCGAGAATAAAAAATCCGCCGCGGCCCATGAGATCACCGGCCCGGCCCGCACTGACCAACACCACACCAAAGGTGAGAGCATAGCCGGACAGCACCCATTGGATATCAGACTGGCTGGCGTTCAGGCCATCTTGTATCGACGCAAGAGCCACATTAACCACGCTGACACTGATGAGCGACATAATAATCGCCATGAGTATCACCACCAGAATTCGCCAACGAATAGGGTCGATGCTGATATCAGTGGCGGTATGTGATTCAGGTGTAGATTTGGGCATTTAAGAACCGTGAAAAAGCCAGCTCTCCAAACGCGAAGAGGCAGAATCAGGCGCGAGAAAAATCGCGCCGCGAAGATCATTATCAACCATCAACATGGCCTGAGTCGAAACATTCTCCCTGCCCCAAGCCAACGTGGTGGCAAACAAAGTCGAGGCGGCGACGTTAGCGGGAAACACTTGGCACACTGGGCTGACTTGGTCACAACAGCACCAACTGATGCAGCCTGGGCCACAACTTGATCAACCTCCTGATAAGAACCCACATTGTACGCCAGGCTGAACTGGCCTTATCCACGAAAAGTAGACACTCGGTTATGCGCATCTACGCTCGTAAGCATAGTAGAGTGAGTATCCCGACAACCTCCCTTACCACTAATGCTGATATCCAAGGCTGACATGCCTCAGTTGGAAGAGCGCCTGGCATTGCGGCGCACGTGAACACTCATACCGGTCGAACGAGCATCTTATATGTCGAAAAAACCACAAGGATAACCACAAATATCGCCAGGGGAACCAGTCCGAAGCTGGCCAGACTGAACAGACTTGCTACCACAAACGCATCAAAGAAAGCCCCACCCAAATCGCATCTGTGCGAACCGCCGCCGTGCAGACTGGAGCACAGAAAGTCGCCAGCTAAAAATCCATCAACGCCAACCACGATAAACTGCGAAACGCACAAAGTCGTGACCAGTAAGATCGGCGGTACCGAAAACACTGCTACCACAATCAATTTCCGTGAAACATGTTTCCTTAGTGGCGTGAGAATCAGACCAAGCGAAACAATTAAAATAAAAACGAAGCCGAAAAAAACGTTGAAGAAATACGTCATGTTGTCGCTGGCCCACACATCTAATGGAAAAACGATTCATACTACACCTGAGCCAAGCCGCACCGCAGGTGTGAGTCGCACATGCATCCGCCAACACTGGTAGCAACCTGGCCCACAGCGCGTGTGGCGGCAGCGCCTGGCTAGAACACAATGCACTGGCTTGGTCACTGGTGCTGAAGGTAGATCATCCACCTCGACGGACAGATCCGGAACCGGCGTGCCTGAACCACCCTCCGATGCAACGCTAACTTGCAAAGTCGTTGTTTCGCTGGAGCCAAACGTTTTGATCCAGCCATGATCCATCAAAATATCCAAGCCTAGAAAGCCACCATAGAACGCTTGAGCCTTGGCTAATTCTTTGCTTTCAATGTTAGAGACAATCCGACAAACTTTCACTGCACCTCCAAAGGTTCCCGTGGACTCTAACGCTGAAGTTGAGCAGCGGTGTAGCCGTTCGCCCTAAATGCTTTGCTAGGTCTCTGCCGTTTGAAGTGAGACCAGCTTGGTGCCACTTGCAACCCATTGAGTGCCAAGTTCCCTAAAGCCAAACTTATCGTGGAACGCACGAGATGGCAGATTTGGCGGCTCAATATTGTACTCGCAAGCGATAGTTTTTATGCCCTGTAACCGTGCGAACTCAAACATGTCCGTATATAACTTACTACCAATTTTGCGGCCTGAAAAATCCGAGCCAACAACAATTCGATCTACGTACAAAAAATTTTGAAAGCGAGAGCTGAACCATCTGTAGTTGTCATTCTCGTATGGTGCGCTATCCCGGAGCGCGATCAGAAAAGCTGCTACCTGACGTTCCACTGTTGCAACTTTGCAATAGCTAGACAGCTCGATGAGCGAACGAAGATGATCAAAACTCATCTCACTGGTTTGTTGAACCTCAGTATCATTAAGTTTTACGATACTTTTATGATCAGACTCAACAACATTGCGGATATATATCATGCAGGGACCTAACGTTTTTTATTCAGCGGCGACCTTGACGCAGCGAAGCGGAGACAAGGGCGTCCGAGTGCCACGTTTGGTTAAATTGCTATCGTTCATCCTCAAGGCCGTGCCAAACCCGTAGAATAATGATGGTACTGGCATGAACTGAATATCGGACGACGTGTTTTCCGAAAATCATATCTCGAACAGAGTCAGGCACCAGAGCCATTTCAACGGGTGTGCCCATTTTGGGGAAGTCTGGAAGTAATTCGATTCCGCCAACTAGCTCGGAGGCAATTCGAGTTGCCGCAATCGGGTTGTGCACCGCAGTGAACTCCCTGAGGCGTTTCAAATCATCAATGGCTTCGTCGGTGTAAACCAGTTTCACTTACCCGACCTCGGTGTGCCCTGCTCGTTTTCTGTTCCCCAGCGCTTAAGCCAGCCGTGAACCTCGCTAGCATCAACAACCTTGCCTTGGGCAGCAGATTCCATTGCCTCCAGCGTTTGTTTCCAACGCTCTTGCTCAAGTTGCTGCTTTTCTATGTATTCCGACAATGCCTGGTTGATTACCCAGCCTTTGCTCCGCTGGAGCCTGCTCGCTATTGCTTCCAGGTGCTGCTCAACTTCTGCCTGAAGACGAACTGTAGTGACACTCATAGCTATACCCTCGAACTTGAAACTACAATGTATTACATCATAGTCTTCGAAGTGCGGCAAAAGTTTTAACGCCCGGCTTTGCGGCGTGCCGGAGCGCAGCGTAGGCGCGCCCGACAACAGCCACTGGTTAAGCTGCTTCGAAGTCCAAAGGATGAATACCATCCAAATTGACTGTCCGACGAGCCACACCTAGATCATACATGTCTTGCATCGACAACCAGCTCTCGGGAGTGCGCCCGAGAACCTTGGATAGCCGCAGAGACATTTCCGGGCTTATACCACTATCCCCTTTGAGCAACCGGGACAAAGTGGAAGGAGAAACGCCCAGACTGGAAGCCAGTTGACGGGCACTGATGCCAAAAGGCTCCAAGTATACCTCCCGAATGAACTCACCAGGATGCGGCGGATTATGCATAGTCATCAGTGATAATCCTCATAACCAAGAATGTAGGCGTTGCCATCCCGAAACTCGAACGTCATACGCCAGTTTCCTTTGACCCGAATCGACCACCGCCCTTTATCTTTACCCTTTAATGGATGAAGCCGAAAACCGGGAATGTCCATATCTTCTACCGAAGTCGCCGTATTCAGGGCAGCCAGCTGCATACGCAGCTTCTTGGCATGGTCAGGCTGCACTCCAGCAGTGCTGCCAGTTGAGTAGAACCGTTTCAGTCCTTTGTGACGGAATGTTTTAATCATAAGGGAATGCTAGCACGTTGCGCATCGCGCAACAACAAAGCTTAACGCCCGCAGCACGCGCGGCTTTGTAGTGGAGGCGAAGCCGCAACGAAAAAGCCGTCGCTGTGACTGCGATTGTTATGTGTTTTTGGCTTCACTGCAGAGTCTCAAAATACCAGAAATTTCAACCCAATTATAATGAGTATTATACCGCCCAAAAGCTCTGCCTTGCTTTCTAGCCATGTCCCACTTCTAGCACCAATAAACACACCAACCAAGCTGAATATAAATGTCGTAACACCAATGATTCCGCAAGCAACTATCGGGTTGACTTCGAGTAGATTTAATGTAAACCCAGCAGCCATTGCATCTATACTCGTAGCAATAGCTAAAATAAGCATCACTTTATGAGTGATTTGTGCAATATCTTCTTCAACACCCTCGCTAATGGCTTCATAAATCATTTTTCCTCCAACTGTTATAAGAAGGAAGAATGCAATCCAATGTGCATAATTCTCAACCCAGCCGAGCACACCTTTTCCACCAAAGTAGCCTATAAATGGCATTAGCGCTTGGAATAACCCGAAATATATTGCAGCAATTATAGCTAGCGACTTTGTCTTCTTGACACGCTTTGATCCAAGCCCTATAGAAACCGCAAATGCGTCCATGCTCAGTGCTACTGCCAAAATTAAGACTTCAATCATTAAAATATCTCACAAATATACTCGGGTGTTTATTGCTGACGAAACTTAACGACGCCCTAAACGGCGCGAAAGAAGTGAGCGTCCGAGGCCACGTATTTTGTGGCCGATTTTGAGCGCCTTGTTAGCATTCTGCTTACCATAGGTACATACTTGACTTCTTATTGAGAATCTTCAGCTCGAACGATTCTGCACATGCGCCGCCTGCTAAGCCGTAGCAGACATGCAAAGGCAATAGGTGCTCTTCTCGAGGGTGGCAAAACCGAGCACCCGGCGCTTTTACCCATTCACACAATCTTTGTTTTCTTTCTTCTTCAGAGATATTTGTGTTTGAACAAGTATCCAATAACCAAGACTCAAATGCTTCATTCAAATCTTTTGACTCCGTAGTTTCTGGAGTAAAAAAGGCCTCCATATTGTGAAAAGAAAATCCTGACCCTATTAAAAGTAAATCTTCATAGTCTAAGCCCTGTAGCGCCTGACCAATACTAATATGCTCGGCAGGACTTAAGTTATTCATAAGCGACAACTGAATACAAGGAATATCAGCATCTGGGTACATTATTTTTAGTGGTATGAACAAACCGTGATCAAAGCCCCTTTGTTTATCGAGATTGCAAGCAATGCCAGCACGCTCTAGCTTTTCATGGATTTTATTTGCAAGCAGTGCCTCGCCCTTGCAGGGATAGGTAATACTGTAAGACTCTTCTGGAAATCCATAATAATCATATATAAGCGATGGGCTCTCGCCAGCAGTAATTGTTGGCAATTTCTCTTCCCAATGTGCACTCACAACCACAATGGCCGATGGTTTACGTAATAAAGATGTTATGCTTTTCAAGCAATCAACCATTTCTGTATGCCCAGCATCGCCCAAAAGAGGCATTGGCCCGCCGCCATGCGACAAGAACAATATTTGAGGTTTAGAGCTCATAATGACTTCCTTATTTGGTAAATGCTAACGCTTGCATAAGGGGCAATTGTTAGGTTTCATTCTTTCGCTCATTGTTTATCGCTTTTAAAAACAAAGCTCAAGGGAAAACTGCACGCTAACTGCTAAACCCTTTTTTTATCAGCACTAAAATAACGAGCAGAGACAGAAAAATAGCCAAAGGTACTACGCCAAATGTTGCAAAGCTGTAAA
>DATJDA010000094.1:0-8141 GCA_035497695.1 Marinobacter sp.
ACGGGTTATGCCCAATGTGAAGAGGGGCTGATGCGCACCTTCGATCGTGGCTATAGTGAAATGACCTTTAGCCGGGTAGCGGTTATTACCCAAGCGCGTGAGGCAATTATTCATAAAGAATTTCACTTGAGTTCTGCAGACCCGAATATTGTTGGCGCAGACAAAGTGGTGCCGCTGGGGCGCACCAATTACGATGTGGCAGATCAGCTTGCCAATCTGGGTGTGGAAGCTATTCACCCCCGTGCTGGTAAGGGAATGCGTCAGCACGAAATTCCCTTAAGGGTAATGAACACGTTTGAACCGGAACACACCGGCACCCTGATTACGGGCGATTACGTCAGTGAAACCCCGCAAGTTGAGATTATTGCCGGTGCCCGAGGCGTGTTTGCCATTGAAGTGTTTGATCAGGACATGCAGGGCGAACCGGGCTCTGACCGGAAGATTCTTGACATTTTAAGCCGTTTTAAAGTGCGCTTTATGTCAAAAGATACCAACGCAAATACCATCACCCATTACGTAGACACAACGCTGAAGCACGCCAAACGCGTGGTTAAAGCACTGGAAGAAGTGTTTCCAAATGGTGAGATTAATGTCCGCAAGGTGTCTCTGGTGTCGGCTATTGGCAGCGATATGAAAGTGCCTGGTGTTCTGGCTCGTTCTGTTAATGCCTTGGCAGAGGATAATATCAACGTGCTGGCATTGCACCAGTGTATGCGCCAGGTGGATATCCAATTTGTGGTGGATGATAACAATTACGAAAAAGCGATTGTTACCCTGCACCGTGTGCTGATTGAAGCCTACAACCACGAATATGCGATTGTTGCAGCAACGGTAGCGTCATGATTACTGTAGCTGGCATTCCTGATGCTGGCGGCAGTAAATCATGTGGTCATTAACCATGCCGGTTGCCTGCATGAATGCGTAAACAATCGTCGGGCCGACAAAGTTAAAACCGGCCCGCTTCAGTTCGCGGGACATGGCTTCCGATTCAGGGGTACTTACCGGTACCTCTTCAAAACTTCCCCAGGCGTTCTGTACCGGGCTGCCACCTACAAATGACCATAAAAACTCACTGAAGCTCACCCCTTTGTTTTTTAAAGAAAGAAAGGCGTTTGAGTTTTTAATTATGGAATGCACTTTCAGCCGGTTTCGGATAATTCCCGGGTTCTCCAGTAATTCGGCAATCTTGCGGTCATCGTAAGTCACGATCTTTTCCGGATCGAAATTATCATAGGCCTCACGGTACGTGTGCTGCTTACGGAGAATGGTGATCCAGCTCAGCCCTGCTTGCTGGCCGTCCAGGCACAGCTTCTCGAACAACGCATAGTCGTCGTATTCCGGCCGGCCCCAAACGGTATCGTGATAATGAACGTATAAGGGATCTGTTCCGCACCAGGGGCAACGTTTAGCATCAACCATGGTAATTTTTCTATCTCCTTTGTGATGGGTTGCGTGGAGCACTGCCCGGAGCAATCCTCCGCTGCAGTACAGGAACAGTCAAGGTGGCGAGCACAGTCGGCTGGCCTAACAAGAGACTACTTGTCGGTGGTACTAAAATGCGGATGCCTGGTATGCATGTAGTATCTGAGTTAGCTGGCTGTTGATAAACAAGAGTTACCAGAAACCCGTTCACATGATAACAGCAGGCCTGCCAGCCCTGCTCTGGCCGGTCTCCATTCAATTTAAAACCCGGTTCCACTTCCAGCGCCTGAAGATGGCCTGCAATGCCTCTTTCGGTTGCCTTTAACCAGGCTTCTTTCAAGGTCCATACGGTCAGAAATGTCTCGGCACTGCCTGCATTAATGAGCCAATCCTGCTCCTGGGGTGTAAACCAGCGCTTTGCCAGCTTTTGCCATCGGGGATGGCGCCCGAGGGGTTCGATGTCTACGCCAATTGGCATGTTCCGGCTGGTAGCGCAGGCCGACAGTCCATGGCTGTGGCTAAGTGACAGTCGCCAGCCCGACGGGTTTTGTGAGCAAACTGGTCGGCCATCTACCGGCCAGCAATCAGATGCGTTCTGGCCACTGGCCCCGGCAATTGCCTGGCGTATCAACCAGCGGCTGGTCAGATATTCGCGCTTGCGTGGGCCACTGAATTTTGCCACTGTTTGCTGCTCAGTGGTGGTCAGCCAGTGAGGCACCGTCGGTGTGCCTTCAGTGCTTTCGTGGCAAAGCCAGATTGAGAGCTCAGGGTTGCAGGCGTTGTATGAGCCAGTCATCGCGTTGTCTCACGTATTCGAAACGGTCATGCAGCCGGCTGGGGCGACCCTGCCAGAACTCAAAACGCTCGGGGACTACGCGGTAGCCTCCCCAGAAACCTGGAAGTGGTATTTCGCCGGCACTGAATTTTTGTTTTATCTCGGCAACTTTCTGCTCCAGTAACCCCCGGGAGGTAATAACTTTGCTTTGTTCCGATACCCAAGCACCAATCTGGCTGCCGCGGGGCCGGGACGCAAAGTAACGCAGGGATTCAGTTTTGCTGACTTTTTCAACGGTGCCCTGAATGCGCACCTGGCGGTTAAGGCCTATCCATGGGAATAGCAGGGCAACCTGAGGGTTTTCACTAATCTCGTGAGCTTTTCGGCTGTTGTAGTTGGTATAAAAGACAAAGCCGTGTTCGTCAAAATACTTGAGCAGTACTGTTCGAAGATCGGGCATGTTATTAGCGCCGGAGGTGGCTAATGACATGGCGTTTGGCTCTAGAATGCCCGCTTTTTTTGCATCCTCAAACCAGTTTTCAAACTGCTGAACGGGATGGTCATCCAGGGCGTCGCGATCCAATCCTTCACTTTCAAAGTCCCGGCGCATGTTGCCGATGTCCATATGTCGCTCCTCGCGAATAAATATTCAAAGCTTTTATGCGCAATGAGCATATCCGGTTCGGCTTCTTCTGTCAGGGTAAAATCTGTGGCTACTGTTATCATAGACAGCTGACAAAGCAGACGTATGCCGGCTATCCTTTAGGGCCATGCAGGAAACTGTCGCCGCCTTTTCGTATCGCCCAGTTTAAGGAGATATCCGTGGCCGAAAGCCATTCGCGTAATCGTATAGCAAGAAATCTGGTTATCGGATGCCTTGTGCTCCTTATTCTCTACGCCCTGGCAGGCTTCCTGTTGTTGCCCTGGTGGTTGCAGCGCATGTTGCCTGAGCAACTGGATCAGAGAATGGGCTGGCAGGCGGCGGTTGAAAACATTCGGATTAACCCGTTTACTCTCAGCGTTGAGACGACAGGCCTTGATGCGAAAGACAGTAACGGCGAACAGGTTGTCGGCTTTGATCGGTTATTTGTGAATCTTGGTTTCTTCCAGCTCGTTCGGGGAACTATTGGTTTTCAGGAAATTGAACTACAAGAGCCGTTTATCCGGCTAGACCTGCTTAAAGATTACAGCGTCAATTTTGCCAAAGACTGGCAGAGCCATAATCCACCTGCAGATGAGCCTGAACCTCAAAGCGTGGAGGCAGATGCTGATGAAACTCCTCCACGGCTTTACTTCGGGAAGATTGCGATTCAGGGAGGTGAACTTCTGTTCCGGGATTTCAGTCAGCAGGAGCCTGCAGAGTTTCGGATACAGCCACTGGATTTAACCTTGAACGATCTGGCCACCTGGGCACGGGATGATGAAGACAGTCGTTATCACCTGTTGGCGGCTATTGGCAGTCAGACTATTGACTGGCAAGGCGAACTCAGCATTACACCGCTCTACTCCAAAGGTACGCTAAAGATCTCGGATGTTGGTTATGAAACACTGAAGCACTTCCTGGCGCCTGTGTTGCCTTATGATCTTCGCGGTGGCCAGGTCAGCCTCCAGTCGGATTATGAACTGCAGGCTGGCGAAAACCTGTATTTGACTGCCAGCCAGGGCACACTGTCGTTGAAAGATCTGGCGGTTGCCATTGATGCACAAAGTGACGAGGCCCGCCTTACAACCGGCACCATAAACATAGCCACCATAGGCTTCAATCTCAGTGCGAGAGAAGCACAGGTTGGCCAGGTGACTGTGGATACGCTTGGTTTGGCGCTAGCCAGAGACACCGCAGGCATTATTGATTGGCTGGTCCCATTAAATAAAGCCGGTGAAGAGCCGTCGCCGCCCGCTGAAGATGATGCCTCAGCAAGCCAGCCTTTCTACTGGTCTGTGGCCGGCATTGCGCTGTCAAATAGCCAGGTGCAATGGCAAGACAGCCAGCCCGACACAAGCGTGGATCTCCGTCTTGAACACGTGTCTGTGTCTATCGGCAAACTCAGTGACCAGCTTGAAGAGCCAGTAACCTATAAAGCAGATATGACACTTGCCAGTGGTGGCACGTTATCGCTGCAGGGGCAGGTTACGCCAGCGCCGTTTAATCTGGAGATGGCATTGTCAGGCACAGACATTGCTTTGGCGGCATTCACGCCCTACTTACAGGAGGGCGCTAATCTTACAATTGCCGGTGGCAAGCTGGGTGTTGACGGCCACCTTGATCTGGACGGCCAGAAAGATCCCTTAACCGGAACGTTTAATGGTACGGCTGAAATTAAAGGGCTTGCCATGAACCTTCCGGGGGAAAAATCCCCGCTTGTCTCCTGGCAAACCCTACGCCTTTCCCCTATCGAATATAATGTCTATCCGGCTCGCCTGGAAATCGGCACGATTACCCTGAAGCACCCAGCCGTTAATGTGGTATTGGGTAAGGATAATATCTCCAATCTGGAGCAGGTTGTGCAATCTTCCGGAGGCGACCAGGCAACAGAGGCGGAGCCTTCAGCGGCAGATAATAATACCGGCGAGCCCGGTTTCATTTTCCGTATCGGGCATGTACTGCTGGATAATGGATCTGTGGCCTATACCGACAGAACCATAAGCCCGGTATTCAGCACCTCGCTGGAGAAACTGAGTGGTTCGATCTCCGGGCTTAGTAATATCTCTCCTCAACAGGGCAAGGTAGCCATAAGTGGCGTTGTCGACCAGGTTGCCACTGTAAATTTCCAGGGCGAACTCGGCACACTGGGATCGGATGACGTCAGTGATCTGAAACTAACGATGAAAGACCTGTCCATGCCATCGCTGACGCCCTATTTTGGCCGTTATATTGGTTACGGCGTTGACAGCGGCAAGCTCAACCTGAAGTTGGATTATAAGATTGCGGGAACACGCATTGATGCAAGCAATGTGGTAATAATGGACCGGCTGGAGTTGGGTAAGGCTGTGGCCAGTGATCAGGCAGTAAATGCACCGGTTAAACTGGGACTGGCATTACTGCGGGATCAAAATGGAGTTATTGAGGTGGACTTGCCAATCAGCGGTGATCTTTCTGACCCTGCCTTTGGTGTGGGCCAGATGGTTATGAGGACCTTTGTAAATCTTTTGGTTAAAGCGGCAGCGTCACCATTTAGCATGTTGGGCTCCATTGCGGAGATGGCTGGGCTAAGTGGGGAAGAACTCGGCCAGGTCAGTTTTGAGCCAGGCAGCGCCGAACTGGCAGACAGTGAGGCTGAAAAGCTCAAGGCATTGGCAGGAGCTTTACGGGAGCGCCCGAACCTGATGCTGAATATTCGGGGTGGTTTTTCTCCTGAAACCGATGGCTTGGCGTTGTTGCGGAATGAGTTGACGAATAATGGCAAAGAACCGCTGTCTGAGGACGCCTGGCTTAGTGCACGGGAAGCTTATATTGCCGGCGAGAGAGCATTGCCGCCAGAAGCGCTGAATCGCTTGGCGAGTGCACGAGCAAACGTTGTCAGAGTTGCTCTGCAGGACACTTATGATGTACCACCTGGCCAACTGTTTCTGCGAGAATTGTCAGGTAATGCCGAGGTTGATGGCGATGGCGAGGTCGTAAACAAGTTTACTCTCAACGTCCGTTAGTATTGTGTTTTTAAGGTGCGGATTCCTGGCTAACGGGCAGTTTAACAGGAAAGCCGGGCGGCACTTCAAGCCCCCATTTTTCGGCCAGTGAGCGATAGGTGCCGTCTTCGCTTATGGGGATAAGCATGTTGTAAAGATCGTTGGCGCTCACCGGGCCATCTTTGCGGGCTATGATGCGGAGTTCAAGCTGATAGTCTGGCTTCTCTGAAATTAAAAACAGATCCCGGCTCTGCGGATGCTCTGAAAAATATGTTCTCAGGTAAGCACGGTTAGTGGCAGCAATATCCGCTACGGATGGGCGATCAGCCATAATCAGTTGCAGGTTCCGACTGTGGCTGTCGGAAAACTCGATGTTAAACTCTTTTTCCAGTTGCTTGGTGTCGATTCTAAAATTTGAAAAGCGATAGTGATACCCAGACAAAGCGGCAACGCGATGGCTGGCAATGTCATCAAAGAAAGATTGCCCGCGCCCAGGCTTTTTTAAGGCAACATAGAGCTCTTCGTCGATCATAATAGGCGGGCTGATTGTTACGTTTCGGTCTCGCCAGCCCCAATCGGCGCTTTCAAAAAAAATGACGTCGTAGAGACCAGCTTCAAAGTCAAGATAACGGCGCCTGGGTGAGGTATATACTATGCGGAAGTCGATATTCGGGTTTGTTGCTTCAATTTGGTGAAGCAGATCGCCCAGCAAATACGTTGCGTGCTGATGCCGATCAACCTCTGCAATTGGCGGAAAATAGTAGACACCGACGGTTATCACCGTCTTTGCAGAGCTGGCAGGCGCCCATCCCAGTACCAGAAGAGCAAGTACGGCTGGTATTGTAAAACGCTTCCTGATTGTCAATGAGTTTTGCTCTGTTAATAAATGAACGTTTGCTCAGGTTAGCACTGCCACGGTCTTTGCTAAAGCCCTGATACATAAAGTATTGTAAAATCAGAAGGTGAGCTATGCCTCGTGTTCCCAGCCATTTCTTTGCTTATGTGTCCCGCTTGCGTTGGATAAAACGCTGGGGGTTAATGCGCAATGCTATTGAGGAAAATGTGGCAACCCATTCCTGGGAGGTGGCAACTCTGGCTCATGCTCTGGCACTGATACGTAACCGGCACTTTGGTGGCGAAGTTAATCCGGATCGCGTTGCAGCCACTGCACTGTATCATGATGCTACAGAAGTTATTACCGGCGACATGCCAACTCCTGTTAAATATCACTCACAAGTAATGCGTCAGGCTTTTGGTGATATTGAACACAAGGCAGAGGTCGAATTGCTCGCTTTGCTGCCGGATGATCTGCAGAGTGATTTTGCCCCGTATCTGCAAGAGTCTCGGTTACCGGAAGAAGAACGGGAACTGATTAAAGCTGCCGATCGGCTGTCTGCGTGGCTTAAGTGTCGGGCGGAGATCCATGCGGGTAATAAAGAGTTTGAACCCGCAGAGCGTCAGATACGCGGCCGTCTTGAAGAAGGTATGCTGCCAGAGGTGGAGTATTTTATGGCAGTGTTTGCGCCCAGCTACGATCAACCGCTGGATAACCTGCTGAGGTGAAGGCCTCAGCAGGTTAGTCTCGTTTCAGATAGTACCGGCGGAACCAACTATGCCACTGCGCAGGCTATCTTGCTTCAGTGACTGGCGAACGATATCTTCAGGGCTGCCGGCCAACTCCCGGAACATGCCCATGGAACCCAGCAAGGCCGAAGACTCATAAGGTACAAACACCCGTTCGCCTTCTTTCGCCATGTTTGGCAATACCTTGATATAGCTTTGGCCCAGCAGGTAGCCGATGACGGTTTTCTTGTTCTCTTCGGTTTCACCCATGGCACTGAGTACCAGGCGGATTGATTCCTGCTCACCCTGGGCCCGAAGAATGGAGGACTCTTTATCGCCCTGGGCGTTGAGAATGGCAGATTCGCGCTGGCCCTGAGCCTTGGCGATAGCGGCTGATTTCTCACCTTCCGCCTCAGTTACCGTGGCTCTCCGTTTTCGCTCAGCGGCCATCTGCAGGCGCATGGCCTCTTCTACCTCTTCTGGCATGTTGATGTCCTGAACCTCAACACGGGTCAGCTTCACGCCCCACTTGGAAGCCGCCTCCTCCATTTCAGCCTGGATGGCGTTATTTACCTCATTGCGGGACTCAAATAGCTTATCCAGCTCCATTTTGCCGACGACAGAACGCAACGTGGTTTTGGCCAGTACTTCCACTGCCTGGCTCATATTGGCAACTTCGTAAACCGCCCGGCGCGGGTCAATAATCTGGTAGTACAGGGCGCCATTGATGGTTACGGTAACGTTGTCTGTAGTGACC
>DATJDA010000095.1:0-2238 GCA_035497695.1 Marinobacter sp.
CAAGTGCCAGACACGGAGCCGGCGGCCACCTACGCGACCATTATGCAAAGCGGCTACGTACTGGTTGAAAAGTCAGTGAAGTGGGCGCAAAAGCTTAAGCAAGCAGAATCAGGCAAGTTGCCCGATCTCAAAAAACTGTCTATGGATATTCAACGTAAGGCTGCCGCCGTGGGTGATACATTGTCACCAGCCATGTCTATGGGGCTGGCGCGGGCCTTGCAGCCACTTTATGAGGCCAGTGCAACGGGAACCCTACCCTCGCTGGACAACATTTTCCGCGACTTGCCGTATTTCTTCAAAGGGAAAATGCTGGATGCAATAAACGCGGGCGAAGCCCAGTTCCGGATTGATAGCCCTGACGCATTGAATACCTTCAGGGGCAATTTGCAGCGGTTGATGGCGCTCACTGACGAGCTGAGCGAGCTTTCAAAAGAACATGACAGAGCCAAGACTAACCATGGTCATCGCTCAGCGAAGGCTCAAAGCCTGATTGATGAGTTTAAGGCAACCAGAGAAGAGCACAGGACGCTGGGCCGCCAGGTTGCAGCAGCTCTTAGCCCGGTAGAGGAGATTCATGCTGGATTGAAACTGGAGCCAGCCACTACCGGCCGGGCGGGCCTGACACTCATACTTTCTGCCGAACGAAGTCGAGCGATGGGCAGTGCGATGGAGGTGGCCCGTTCGGGGAAAATGCCATCGATGCATGTCAATATGCTGGGGGATGGGTTGAGTGTGCTGGTGGCCGTGGCGCAGGCTGTAAACTTGTATTTGGTTGCTAGTGAAACGTTTTCAAATGGTGGTGCTAATAAATCCAATTTGCCTTTCGTTGAGAGTGTTTTTGCCACATTGAGTGCTGGTTTCGTGACTGCGCAGGGCATTGCGGATACCTTGCTAACCGCGCGTGCTAGTGCACTGGCGAATAATTGGCAGGCTGGTGCACTTAAAGGGGTTCATATTCGACTGGGGCAACTTCATGTCGGCTTGGGGCTCTTCGGTTATGGATTAAGTCTATTGAGCTACACTATGAGCACGTATAAACATGGAGCTGAGTGGCTCGATGCGATCAAGCAAGGCAATTCAGCAGCAGGAGCTGGGGCCGCGATGGCAATGTCGGGCAGTGCCGGCCTAACAGTCACAAGTACTTATGGTTTTGGTCGTACTCTTGGATCGGCTTTACAAATAGTCTCAGTTACCGGTGAAGCGCGTGCGCAGGCCTGGGCCACTGCCGGAACGCGTCTTTCAGGCCTGTTTGCTCGGTTGAATCTATTTGGGTTGGCTTTCACGGTGCTAGAGCTGGCTGGCACTTGGATTTACAATCATTACAATTTGAGCGAGCGGGACAAATGGTTGCTCAGCACACCTTGGACTACAAATTCTGATAAAAACCGCAAAGCATCACTGGCGGAATATGAGGCCAGCCTCGCAAAGCTCAGCGAACCAGTCAGCATTACACCCGCTGTAGAGACTACGGAAGTAGGGCAAAAATCTGTCATCCTGAATGTTCAGGGATGGCCCCCTAACGCATTGGTGCAACGCCTAGCTTTATCTTCTGATCAGCCTTATCGGTTATCACTGTCTGCCTGGCAGGTGCAGCTGGCGGATATGAGCAAATTTATCCCGGTGGGGGAAGTCTGGGAACGCTGTACGTTTGATGTTGTTGAATCAATGAAAGTGTTGGATGGTGAATCCTGCTTACAGTTACAATTTACGGTTCCTGCACCAATAAAAACCCGCTTCGGGCGCAAAGCAGACCAGTTGATGTTGATGGTTCGGCTGGAAACCCGCCAACCTGACAATCAGTACCGCACGGACGACTACCTGTTAAAGCTACCGCCGAGCAGTACCTTTCCGGTAACACCGGTAGACGAAACGCCGAACGAAAAGCCAGTTTGGCGCCCCGTTCAGCAGCCTTTACTGGCTTTGGAGTTGTATAAATGAGTCAATTTGAGGCGCCACTTATACGCCCTCATCGTAAACAACACCACGCTGGTGAAATCGAAACTTTCCCGACAGGTCATATGACCTACCTGGCCCCAAAGCCGCTCCCGACCGGCGGGTTGCCGGTGGATTATAGCCATGCAGTCGGTGTGATGAATGACCGTTATCTGGATTTTGGTATCGGGAAGTCTTCTGTCTTTATGTGGCAGATGACGCTGGGCGTACCATTTGGCATATTTTTGCTAGCGGCGGTGGTGTGTCCTTTATTAGGAGTAGCTGGCGGGCTTCACTTTGGTAATG
>DATJDA010000096.1:0-45057 GCA_035497695.1 Marinobacter sp.
CCATGGTTTGAATCAATGACCGTTCCGAGCGCAAAAACCCTTCTTTGTCGGCGTCCAGAATGGTCACCAAAGACACTTCCGGCATGTCCAGCCCTTCCCTGAGCAGGTTGATACCAACCAGCACATCAAATTCACCCCGGCGCAGATCCCGAATGATCTCCACCCTCTCAACCGTGCCAATATCAGAGTGCAGATAACGTACTTTAATATCATGCTCCATAAGAAAATCGGTAAGGTCTTCAGCCATGCGTTTGGTCAATGTTGTCACCAGAACCCGCTCCTGGACCGCCACCCGGGCATGAATCTCCGATAGCAAATCATCAATCTGCGTGGACGCCGGACGCACTTCTATCTCTGGGTCCAGCAAACCGGTTGGCCTTACCACCTGCTCTACTATCTGCCCGGCATGCTCTGCCTCATAGACCGAAGGGGTAGCAGAAACAAAAATCATTTGAGGGGCGATGCGCTCCCACTCATCAAAGCGCATGGGCCGGTTATCCAGTGCCGAAGGCAAGCGAAAGCCGTACTCAACCAGCGTTTCCTTTCGTGATCTGTCGCCCTTATACATAGCCCCGATCTGCGGAATGGTAACGTGGGACTCATCAACAACCAGTAATGCGTTGTCAGGCAGATAGTCAAAGAGCGTCGGCGGCGCCTCACCCGGCTGCCGGCCCGACAAATAGCGGGAGTAATTTTCAATACCGTTACAGTAGCCGAGCTCGATCATCATTTCGATATCGTACCGGGTTCGTTCCTCAAGACGCTGGGCTTCTACCAACCGACTGTTGTCACGCAACAGTTGCAGGCGCTCATCCAGTTCCACACGAATATGCTCGGTGGCATCGAGAACGGTCTGGCGCGGAGTGACGTAGTGTGACTTCGGATAAATGGTTACTCTGGGTACCCGCCGCAACATCTCACCAGTTAAGGGATCGAAGTAACTCAGATTTTCCACTTCGTCATCAAACAGCTCAATCCGAATCGCTTCTTTTTCCGACTCAGCAGGGAAAACATCGATTACGTCGCCCCTGACCCGATAATTGGCCCGGTGAAACTCAATGTCATTGCGGGTGTACTGAAGCTCGGTCAGGCGCTTGAGAATGGAACGCTGGCCAATCTGATCGCCCCGATCCAGATGAAGCATCATTTTAAGGTAGGACTTTGGATCGCCCAAGCCATAGATAGCAGACACGGTAGCGACAATAATGGCGTCTGGCCGCTCGAGCAAAGCCTTGGTAGCAGACAGGCGCATCTGCTCAATGTGCTCATTAACAGCCGCGTCTTTCTCTATAAACGTGTTCGACGACGGTACATAAGCCTCTGGCTGGTAGTAATCGTAATATGACACGAAATATTCCACGGCGTTATCGGGGAAGAACTCACGAAATTCACCGTATAGCTGAGCTGCCAGCGTTTTATTATGGGCCATAACAATAGTTGGCCGCTGGATCCGCTCAATAACTTTTGCAATGGTGAATGTTTTACCGGAGCCGGTTACCCCCAGCAGGGTCTGGTGTGCCAGCCCGGAATGTATACCGTCTACCAATTGCTCGATCGCCTTAGGCTGATCACCTGCAGGCTGGAAGGGTGAATCCACTCTGAATGCAATACTGGGTTCTTTCTTGGCCATAATTGGCAGATAACCTCGGTTTATAAACGATCAAGAGCCACCATAAGAGCTCATACCATCAAGAAATTTAGCGATACTCCGGCTTCATGATACCATCGTCCCGTTCGATGGCTGGTCGAAAATAAACTGGTAAACTTACCGATACATTTTCGGCCGTTTCATCGGTCAACGCCCTATCAGACGCAGCTTTAAGGAGCGCAAGTTTGGACCTTCCATTATCCAGCAGAGTACAGGCAATCAAGCCCTCTCCCACCCTAGCAGTGACCAACAAGGCTGCAGAACTTCGTGCCGCCGGCCAGGACATTATTGGCTTGGGTGCTGGAGAACCGGACTTTGATACTCCAGATCACATCAAGCAGGCGGCCATTGACGCGATTAACGGTGGCCAGACCAAATATACTGCTGTGGATGGCACGCCAGCCCTGAAGAAAGCGATTATTGCAAAGTTCAAGCGGGACAACGATCTGAACTACGAAGCCAACCAGATACTTGTATCCAGTGGCGGCAAGCAAAGCTTTTTCAACCTCGCGCTTGCCACATTGAATGCGGGCGACGAAGCCATCATCCCTGCACCCTACTGGGTATCTTATCCGGACATGGTTCTGGTTGCCGAAGGCAAGCCGGTTATCATCGAAACCAGCCCGGAAACCCGTTTTAAAATTACACCAGAACAACTGGAAAATGCGATTACCGATCGCACTCGCCTGTTTGTTATTAACAGCCCTTCTAACCCAAGCGGCATGGCCTACACCGCAGAAGAACTGCAGGCAATTGGTGAGGTTCTGAAAAAGTACCCACAGGTCATGATTGTAACAGATGACATGTACGAACCGATTCTCTGGTCAGGGAAATCCTTTTGTAACATTCTGAATACCACCCCTGAGTTATACGATCGCACCTTCGTTCTGAACGGTGTGTCTAAAGCCTATTCAATGACTGGCTGGCGCATTGGTTACGCAGCAGGCCCAGCCAGAGTTATTGGCGCCATGAAGAAGGTTCAGTCTCAAAGTACCTCTAACCCGTGCTCCATTTCCCAGGCAGCGGCAGTTGCCGCATTAAATGGCGACCAGACCTGTGTGGGCGTGATGGTTAAAGCATTCAAGGAACGTCACGACTGGTTGGTAGATGCCCTGAACGCACTGCCCGGCGTCAGGTGTTTGCCGGGCGATGGCACATTCTATGTATTCCCCAGCTTTCAGGGCGCTATTGATGCGAACCCCAGCGTGAGCACCGATGTGGAATTTGCAGAGAAACTACTCACCGATGCGGGCGTTGCTCTGGTTCCGGGATCTGCCTTTGGCTGCCCTGGCCATATGCGACTCAGCTTTGCTACCAGCATGGATAATCTGAAAAAAGCGGTTGAGCGCCTCCACAAGGTACTCGACTAAAAAGTTAGAGCTGGGGGGTTGACGGGGCGTTATAGCCAACTTACTATACGCGCCTCGTTACCCAACGATGTTCCCTGATAGCTCAGTTGGTAGAGCAACGGACTGTTAATCCGTTTGTCGCTGGTTCGAGCCCAGCTCGGGGAGCCATTATTCTAAAGCCCGCTGATTCTTTGAATCAGCGGGCTTTTTTATTTTGGCTGACCGTCGGAGAAACTGGCCACCTCAGAGTAAATCGCCTCCAGAGCAGCCAAAGGATCAGCAGCCTGCGTAATGGGCCGGCCAATAACCAGATAGTCAGATCCTGCCTCAAGCGCCTCAACAGGCGTCATAACGCGCTGCTGGTCGCCTTTTTCCGAAGTCAACGGCCGGATTCCAGGGGTTATCAGTTTAAAGTCGTTACCTTGCTCTGCTTTAAGCTTTGCTGCTTCCTGTGCGGAACAAACAACACCATCCAGCCCACAGTTCCTTGTCAGCGTAGCCAACCGCGAAACCTGAACTTCCGGTGTGTCAGCAACCCCAACTCCGGCAAGGTCACCAAGATTCATGCTGGTCAGCACAGTAACGGCAATCAGCAGCGGCCGATCCGCACCAAAAGGCACCAGCCTCTCTCTGCAGGCGACCATCATCTTTTCACCACCCGATGCATGGACGTTTACCATCCAGACACCCAGGTCCGCTGCTGCAGCTACAGCCGCTGAGGTGGTATTGGGAATGTCATGAAATTTCAAATCGAGGAATACATCAAAGCCTCTGCCCTGTAACGCCTGAACCAACTGTGGGCCAGAACGTGTAAACAACTCCTTGCCTACCTTTAGCCGGCATTTTCCCGGATCCAGCTTATCCACAAGCGAGAGAGCAGCATCGGCTGATGGAAAGTCCAGCGCTACAATAATTTTTGGGTCATTAGCGATTTGCACGGTTAGTATCCTGCGGAAAATCAGAAGAATTTATTCAGCTTCAACGCCTTGAATCGGGCGGACGGTTTCCCATCGTTTACAGCTCGGGCATAGCCAGTGAAGTTGCTGGCCATCAAAGCCACAATTAGAACAGCGATAGATTGGCCTGTTAACAAGGATCAGATGCCCGATACGGCTCACCAGCCTGCCCTCATCCGTTGTCATGCCTTTTTCATAACCGGCCATCTCAACCAGACGCAGAAGGCCGCGAACGCTGGGACGAACTTCCAGCTCCTGGCGCAGCAGATGGATCGCGGCCGGCCTGCTTGCCGAGTGCTCAACAGACTCAACCAAAGCCAATAACAAGCTCGTGCTTGGGTAACTGGTATAAAGTTTACGCAGCTTCTTTCCGAGCCGCCCGACATCTCCATGCTCATGCTCCAGCTTCATAAGCCGGTCTACTGCTTCGGGACCAAACTCAGGATTCTGATCAAAAACTTTCAGGCTTTGCGCACCAGCTTCTCGAAAACTGCCCTGGCGGATAAACAGGTTCATAAGAATAAACGTTGCCCTGACACAAGAGCGATCATAATCAAGTGCCTCCTTGGCAAGCTTTTGTGCGGCCCAACGATCATCAGTCTTGAATGCTTCATCAGCCAGTTCGCAGGTTAGGTAGGCAAGAATCTTGAACATTTCAGGGTCTGCATTGCCACCTGTGAGCGTGCGGGCAACATCGGCGGCTTTCCGCCACTCCTTTTCCTGCTGATAAACCTCAATGAGTTGCTGAGCGGCTACCCGCCCGTATTCTTTGTCCCCCAATAGCTGTTGCAGCAAAGCCTCTGCGCGATCTAACAACCCGGCATTCAGATAGTCTTTGGCCAGTTCCAGAGTTACCTGAGGAGTGTATCTGCTCGGTAATTCGGGGCGCGCCAGAAGATTCTGATGTATAAGAATCGCCCGGTCAGTCTCGCCTTTTAAACGAAACTGGCTACCAATAGAGAGGTGTAAGCTGACAGTGTCTTTATTTACGGCCAGCGATTGAACGAAGTTCTCAACGGCCTGGTCCGAATAGTTGGTAAAAAGGAATTGAAGGCGATCACGTACTGAGTCTTCGTCTGCAATAACTTTTCTGGTTCTTCGACTGCTGCTATCCAGCCTTCCAATTAGCCAGCCAGCCGCAACCGCCACAGTCAGCAGCAGCCATTGAAGCATTATATCCATTAAAGAGTCCGGTCGTTCTGGGCCCTGGATTTCTCCAATGCCTGCTCCGCGCGATTAAGCCGTTTTTGAAGGGTACGTCGGGAAACTGATGCTCGAAAGGTCGCCAACATCGCCATCAACACACCTAAGAGTGCGCCAATAATAAAAGAAATAATAATCCAGACAGCGATTCCGTGGGGTTGAGTCTCAAATAGCAGAAAGTTGAGAGAAACCGACATCTGATTATTCAACGAAAATACAAGTGCTAGCAGGATAAGAACCAATACCAACAGAATTATTAAAATCTTCTGCAATCCTGCCATAGCAGTAGCACTCCGATATGGACCGGCTTAAGGTCCGGATTCAATGTGTACCAAGATAAAACCTTAAAAACCCTTTTTCAGACTTTCGTTAACCTGCTCGCGCAATTCCTTTCCCGGTTTAAAGTGGGGCACGTACTTGGCGGGCAATTGAACAGCCTCTCCGGTTTTAGGATTACGTCCGACACGGGCAGCCCGATGATGGAGAGAAAAACTACCAAACCCGCGAATTTCGATTCTCTGGCCATCAGCGAGTGATTGCGACATGTGCTCGATGATTGTTTTAACTGCCAACTCCACATCTTTAACAGAGAGCTGGGTCTGCTTTGAAGCGATCAACTCTACCAATTCGGACTTCGTCATGAGACGTTTCCCTCGATCATTATTATTCAGCTGTTGATATTAGACTCCCACAAGACCAGTTTAGCGAAATCGAAAAAAAACACAAAAAAAACGGGCCCTTAGGGCCCGTTTTTTTCTTACCAATCGGAGAGTTTACTCTTTATTGGCATTTTGCTGCTGCATTTGCTCCTTGATGAGATCACCAATGGTGGTCGCACCGGAAGTTTCTGCTGCTTTGGTCCGTACGGTATCCAGCGCCTGCTTGTCTTCTTCTACATCTTTAGACTTCACAGATAGATTAATAATACGGTTTTTACGATCAATACTGATAATCTTGGCTTCTACTTCTTCGCCTTCCTTCAGCGCATTGCGTGCATCTTCTACACGATCACGACTGATCTCAGAGGCTTTAAGTATTGCTTCAACTTCATCGCTCAGAGTAATAGTGGCAGCCTTTGCATCAATAGCAGAGACAATACCCTTCACAATAGAGCCTTTGTCGTTCAGCTGCACAAACTCAGCGAACGGATCGCTTTCCAGCTGTTTGATACCCAGAGAAATGCGCTCACGCTCGGGATCTACAGACAGGATAACGGTTTCAACTTCGTCACCCTTTTTGTACTCACGAACCGCCTCTTCGCCAGTCTCGTTCCAGCTGATGTCAGACAGGTGAACCAAGCCATCGATACCGCCATCCAGGCCAATAAAGATACCAAAGTCTGTGATTGACTTGATCTTGCCGGAAATGCGATCACTCTTGTTGAAGTTACTGGAGAAATCTTCCCATGGGTTAGATACACACTGCTTGATACCCAGGGAAATCCGGCGACGCTCTTCGTCGATATCCAGAATCATAACTTCCACGTCGTCGCCAACCTGAACAACTTTGGACGGGTGGATATTCTTGTTGGTCCAATCCATTTCGGATACGTGAACCAAACCTTCAACGCCCTCTTCCAGTTCGGCAAAGCAGCCGTAGTCTGTCAGATTAGTAACGCGGGCAGTAACCTTGTTGCCTTCCGGGTAACGGGCTTTGATATCAACCCAGGGATCTTCACCCAACTGCTTCAGACCCAAAGACACACGGTTGCGCTCACGGTCAAACTTCAGAACCTTAACATTGATCTCGTCGCCAACATTCACGATTTCGCTCGGGTGCTTGATGCGCTTCCAGGCCATATCAGTGATGTGCAACAGGCCGTCAACACCACCCAGATCTACGAACGCGCCGTAGTCGGTCAGATTCTTGACGATACCCTTGATTTCCAGACCTTCGGTCAGGGTTTCAAGCAGAGCTTCGCGCTCAGCGCTGTTTTCAGCTTCCAGAACGGCGCGGCGGGAAACAACTACGTTGTTACGCTTCTGGTCCAGCTTGATAACTTTGAATTCGAGCTCTTTGTTCTCCAGGTGTGCAGTGTCACGAACCGGACGAACATCTACCAGCGAGCCTGGCAGGAACGCACGAATACCAGCCAGATCAACAGTGAAGCCACCCTTGACCTTGCCATTAATAATGCCCTTAACCACTTCCTGCGCTTCAAAGGACTTCTCGAGTACCTTCCAGGATTCTGCACGCTTGGCCTTTTCACGGGACAGACGGGTTTCACCAAAACCATCTTCCACTGCCTCCAGTGCAACATCGACAACATCACCGATGGCAACTTCTAACTCGCCTTTTTCGTTAAGGAACTGGGAGGCGGGGATAACACCTTCGGACTTCAGTCCGGCGTGTACAGTAACCCAGTCGTGATCGACATCTACAACGACTCCCTGAACAATGGAACCGGGTTTCATGTCAATTTCTTTCAGGCTTTCTTCAAAAAGATCCGCAAAGCTCTCGCTCATTATGAGTCCTATATGATCAACGCAAGTATGCTCCGTGCTACCAGCAACACGGTCTGTTAATAATGTCCGGCTATGGTCAGTGGCTGGCCGATAGCACCACGTCCGGAATTTTAGCGACAAAAAGGTGTAGTCAAGCCTGGCCTGCTGCTGCCATACACTTAACCAACACCTCCTCTATACTCAATCCCGTAGAATCAATGACTTGCGCATCGTCTGCCGGCTTGAGAGGGGCTGCTGAACGGTTAATGTCCCGCTCGTCGCGAACCCTTACCTCTTCTAAAAGGGCGTCAATATTAACATCGACACCGGCGCCCTTCAACTGCTTGTAACGCCGATTGGCTCGTTCTTTGACGCTGGCGGTAAGGAAAATTTTCACCGGCGCATCAGGAAAGACGACGGTTCCCATGTCACGGCCATCCGCAACCAATCCCGGAGCCTTATGAAAGTCCCTCTGCCGCTGTAGTAACGCATCCCGAACAGACTGTATAACCGCAACCCGTGAGGCATTATTGCCACAGGTTTCGGTACGGATTTCCGCCGTTACGTCGGCGCCTGCCAGAATGACTTTTACGGGCTCTCCCGGTGGCGTTGGCTCAAAACGTACGTCCAGCCCGGACGCTACTCGTACCAAGCCTGCTTCGTCATCCAGCGCTATTCCCTGCCGCACGGCTGCCAGCGCGGTCAAACGATACAACGCACCGCTATCGAGAAGGTGGTAACCAAGTTTTTTCGCCAGCATCTGGGTAATCGTCCCTTTGCCAGCACCTCCTGGGCCATCTACGGTAATGACCGGTACGTTGGCACCAGGCATCAGCCAGCACCCCCGGTAGAGATGTTGAGCCCAATTTTCTGTCCGAGTTCAACAAAACCCGGAAATGACGTTGCCACAACGGCGCAACCAGTCAACTCAATGTCGGCCGTAGCTCGCAATGAAGCAATAGCGAATGACATGGCAATACGGTGGTCACTGTGGCTGTCAATACTCCCACCACCGATGGTCTGACCACCATCAATAATAATGCCATCTGGGAGCACTTCCGTTTTCACGCCAAGAGTAGCGAGACCATCGGCCATAACTTGAATGCGGTCACACTCCTTCACCCGGAGTTCCTCTGCCCCACGTAAAACAGTTCGGCCGCTGGCACAGGCAGCAGCAATAAACAGTACCGGGAATTCATCAATAGCCAAAGGCACCTGATCCTGAGGGATCGTTATTCCCTTCAGAGCAGCCGAGCGAATACGCAAATCAGCAACTGGTTCGCCACCAATTTCACGCTCATTCAACACATCGATATTTCCTCCCATCTGACGGAGGATGTTAATGATACCAATGCGAGTCGGGTTTATTCCGACATGACGCAAAGTAAGATCGGAATCCGGAGCAATGCTGGCCGCCACCATTAAAAAAGCCGCCGATGAGATATCTGCAGGAACATCAATGTTTGTTGCTGTCAGCTTACCGCCGCCAGTCACACTGGCTGTAGCACCATTCCGGTGAACATGGTATCCAAACCCTGCAAGCATTCGCTCAGTATGATCTCGAGTGGGTGCCGGCTCAGTTACAGATGTGCAGCCGTCAGCATACAGTCCCGCCAGCAGCAGGCAGGACTTCACCTGAGCACTGGCCACGGGCATCTCGTAATGAATTCCTTTTAGCTGGTTTCCGCCACGGATGTTCAGTGGTGGACGCTGCCCTTCCGCGGTATCAATAACAGCTCCCATGGCCCGAAGGGGGTCGGCAACACGCCCCATCGGACGTTTGGTAAGGCTGGCATCACCGCTCAACTCTGAATCAAACCGCTGGGCTGCCAGTAAGCCTGCAAAAAGACGCATGCCGGTACCGGAGTTGCCCAGATACAAAGAACCACGAGGAGCCTGAAGCCCATGAATGCCAACACCGTGGACGCGGACGAAGCCATCATCCGGGCCTTCTATGGTTACACCCATATCGCGGAATGCCTGAATGGTGGCAATACTGTCTTCACCCTCAAGAAATCCTTTAACCTCCGTAACACCCTCCGCCAGAGCACCCAGCATAATCGCGCGGTGAGAGATGGATTTATCACCGGGCACCCGGACATCTCCAGAGATCGTCCCACCGGGCTGAAGATAAAACTTTAGCTCTTGTTCACTGTTATTTGTCACGTACGCCTGCCCTGAAAGCATCTTGGAAAAGTGTTCCCGTGCCGCCTTTGCACGGCTGAAAACCCTGAGCAACGCGGTGCCATCCTGATTAACTATGGCTGTGCGTAGCTGATTGAGATCATGGGTAAAATGATCAATCATCGGGAGAATGGCATCCCGGTTAGATAGAAATATATCGTGCCACATCACCGGATCGCTAGCGGCGATACGAGTAAAATCCCGAAATCCGCCCGCAGCGTAACGGAAGATATCCATATTGCCATCCTCTCCGGCAAGGGTATCCACCAGAGAAAATGCGATGAGGTGTGGCAGATGGCTGGTAGCGGCCAACACTTCATCATGATAACCGACAGACATGGTCAGAACAGTGGCACCACATTGCTCCCAAAGCTGCCTGAGGCGGTTCAGAGCTGGCTGACTGGCGTTGTCTCCGGGGGTAAGGATGACCTTGTGATGATCAAAGAGGTCTGGGTCGGCAGCCCGGATGCCACTTTTTTCCGAGCCTGCTATGGGATGACCAGGAATAACCAGGGGTGACAAAGAGCCAAAAACCGCCTCTACATCCGCAACAAAACTGGACTTTGTACTACCTACGTCGGTCAGTATTGCAGCTTCATCTAACCACGGCTGAATGTCTTCCAGAACTTGCCGGGTAGCACGGACTGGCACCGCTAAAACGACAAGATCACTGCCAGTGACGGCTTCTTCCAGCGAAGCTGCTGCAATATCAATAATGTTCAACTGTCTGGCGAGCGCCAGCTCATCCGGGCGCTTATCCGCACCAACCACAACACTGGCCAGCCCACGGGATTTAATAGCAACCGCAAGCGACCCGCCGATCAAGCCAAGGCCAATAATCGCAACTCGCTGGAAAATAGGCTGCGAAATCGACACGTCAGGCTCCCTGCCCCGTCGATGCCAGGGCCTGCTCCAACACTTCGATGAATCGTTCATTCTGCGCTGGCAAGCCTACGGAAACCCGCAAATGTCGTGGCATGCCATAGCCGGCAACCGGACGCACGATAACGCCACGGGCCAGTAAAAACTGGTAAATATCCATTGCCTGATCGCCTACCTCCACCGCAACAAAGTTGCCAGAGGAAGGTATGTAGTTCAGCTTCATGCGTTCAAAAGCCTGCTCAAGCTGGCTCAGCCCTGAAGTGTTATTCTTTCGGGAACGCTCGAGATACCCTTCATCGGTGAGCGCTGCTGTCGCGGCGGCCAGCGCGACACTGTTCACATTGAATGGTTGACGCACCCGGTTGAGAATATTTGCTACGTCAGCCGAGCTGACACAGTACCCGACACGCAATGCTGCCAACCCCCATGCCTTGGAGAAAGTACGGCAAACCATCAGGTTGGGGAAACGGGACAGCAGGCTGACTCCATCGACATACTGATCCCCCTGCAGGTATTCACAATAAGCTTCATCCAGCACGACCAACACATCAGCCCGGATTTTCTCCAGAAACGCTTCAAGTGCTTTAGCATCGTGCACGGTTCCTGTCGGGTTATTGGGGTTGGCAACAAAAATCAGACGCGTGCGGTCTGTAACTGCAGCGGCCATGGCTTCGAGATCATGCCCCCAGTTTTTTGCAGGAATGGACAGGCCTTTGGCGCCAATCGCCTGGGTAACAATGGGGTATACCGCAAAGGCATACTGCGAATAAATGATTTCGGAACTGGCATCTGCAAAGCACCGGGCAATGACCTCCAGTACATCATTCGAACCATTGCCGAGAGTAATCTGGCTGACCTCAACATCAAGGCGGGTAGCAAGTGCCTGTTTCAGTTCGAATCCGCTCCCGTCCGGATACAAGCAGAGTTCAGATAACGCCGTCCGTGCCGCTGCCATCGCTTTTTCGCCCGGCCCCAAAGGATTTTCATTACTGGCCAACTTGATGATATCGGCCGGATTCAACCCGAATTCACGGGCTAACTCACTAATTGGTTTTCCTGGCTGGTAGGGAGATAGTGCCTGAACTCCTTTTACCGCCAGGGCTTGGTAATCAATCGTCATAGCAGCTTTCCGGCAATCTGGTTTAAAGAACACCCATTGGGTAGGAACCCAGTTTCTTGAGCTCACCTGATTCCTCACCCACCTCAGCAAGCACTTTGCTCACTCGTTCATCATCCATGTGCCCTTCAAAATCGATATAAAACACATAGGCCCAGGTGCCACTTGGCGACGGCCGTGTTTCAATACGGGTCAGGCTAATACCGTGACGGTGGAACGGTTCCAGAAGCTGATAGAGTGCGCCCGGCTTGTTACGCATTGAGACCAGAATAGAGGTTTTGTCGTGACCGCTCGGCGGTATGTCCTCACGGCCGATAATCAAAAACCGGGTCGTGTTGTCCGGACGATCCTCTATATTAGTCACATGGATATCGAGACCATACAGTTCAGCAGCCATATCCCCGGCTATCGCAGCCGCGCCCCGCTCTTTTGCTGCACGGCGGGCTGCCTCGGCATTACTGGAGACGGTAACCCGCTCAACCCCATACCGATGGGCATCCAACCACTGCCGGCACTGGGCAAATGACTGCTGATGGGAGTATATCCGGGTAATCTCCTGATCACTGTTATCAGGAGAAATCAGGAAATGATGATGAATGCGAAGCTGCACTTCACCGCAAATTTTTAGTGGCGAAGTCATAAACATGTCCAGAGTATGGTTGATCATGCCTTCTGTCGAGTTCTCAACCGGCACCACACCATAATGGGCGGCACCTGATGCCACCTCCCTGAACACAGCATCAATAGCAGGCAGCGGTACGCTGATAACCGAATGACCAAAATGCTTCAGCGCTGCAGCCTGGGTAAAGGTACCAACCGGCCCAAGAAACGCAATATGCATGGGCTTCTCAAGCGCCAGGCAGGCCGACATTATCTCACGAAACAACCGCGCCATTTCTTCGCTGGATAGCGGGCCTGGATTCTGCTCCATGACTCGCCGCAGTACTTGTACTTCGCGCTCAGGCCGGTAAAAGATAACCTCCTGATCCGACTTTGCATTAATTTTGACGTGGGCCACTTCCTGAGCACAGCGGGCACGATCACTGATCAGCTTCATGATTTGCTGGTCAATCCGGTCTATCTCTACCCGGAGTTCGCCCAGACGAGCCGCCTCATCACTCATGGTCAACCCCGCTCCTTCGCAAACTCTGCCATATATTGAACAAGAGCATCAACACCAGCTTCGGGCAAGGCATTGTAGATACTGGCACGCATGCCACCTACCGAGCGATGCCCTTTCAGGTTGAGCAGCCCCCGCGCATCAGCTCCTTTAAGAAACTCACCATTAAGCGCGTCATCGGCCAGAGTGAACGGTATATTCATCCAAGAGCGGAAGCGGTGGTCGATCGGGTTTCCATAGAAATCATTGGTATCAATGAAGTCATACAGTTTTTTTGCCTTGCGGGCATTAATCTCGCCCATGGCTTGTACACCACCCTGCGCTTTCAGCCACTTGAATACCAATCCTGCAAGGTACCAGGAAAAAGTAGCCGGGGTGTTATACATGGAACCGTTGTCCGCAAAGATCTGATAATTCATCATCGTAGGTGTTTCCTTGCGGGCTTTACCTAAAAGATCTTTACGAATGACGACAACCACCAGACCGGATGGCCCAATATTCTTCTGTGCACCGGCATAGATCATGCCGAACTTTGAAACGTCCAGAGGGCGGGAAAGAATGGTGGACGACATATCGGCCACCAGAGGCACATTGCCGCCATCTGGAATGAAGTCATACTCCAAGCCACCAATGGTTTCATTAGGTGTGTAATGCAGGTACGCCGCGTTAGCATCGGTCTGCCAGACTGACTGATCAGGAATGGTGGTAAAACCACTGTCTCTGGAGCTCGCCGCAATATTCACATCACCATAGCGTTTTGCTTCAGCGATGGCTTTTTCCGACCAGATGCCCGTATTGATATAGTCCGCAGAAGGTTTATCGCCCAAGAGGTTAAGAGGTATGCATGAAAACTGACTGGACGCACCACCCTGCATGAAGAGTACGGCGTAATCATCTGATATTCCAGCCAATTCACGGAAATCATTCTCGGCGGTTTCAGCAATCCGGATAAAGTCTTCACCGCGATGGCTCATTTCCATCACGGACATGCCGGAATTGTTCCAGTTCAGCATTTCATCCCGCGCCTGTTGCAGCACGGGCTCCGGCAAGATTGCCGGACCTGCACAAAAATTATACGCCCTGCTCATATTTCTGCGTTCTCTTGAGTGTTACTTACCTGGCCTTTGGTAACGCCGGCTTATTCCTCGCCGGCATCATTATCTTCACTACTATCGGAGCTGGTTTCGTCAGATGCGTCACTATCATCGGATGCCGCACGGCTGACCTGTTCGGTGCCATCAACATTTTCCGCACCTTCAACGGCTTCGTCGTCTTCGTCAGTCTCCGCGATACGCTCTACGCCAACCAGACGCTCATCTTCCTGTGTCAGTTTAATCAGACGCACACCCTGGGTGTTTCGACTGAGTATAGAAACTTCATCAGAGCGTGTGCGCACCAAAGTTCCCTTGTCAGAGATAAGCATTATCTCGTCACCGTCAAATAACTGCAGGGCGGTTACAAGGTTGCCGTTACGCTTTGAGCACTGCATGGCGATAACACCCTGGCTGCCACGCTTGTAAACCGGAAACTCGTCAATTGCGGTGCGTTTGCCGTAGCCATGCTCACTGGCGGTCAGAATAACACCCCCCTCCTGAGGAATGATCAAGGCTACAACATGGTGACCTTCCGGCATTTTAATACCACGTACGCCACGGGCTGTGCGACTTAACGGACGGGCCTGCTCCTCATCAAAGCGCACTGCTTTACCAGCGGAAGAAAACAGCATGACTTCTGCGTCGCCCTTGGTGATCGCGGCACCAATCAGCGTGTCACCTTCATCAAGAGACAAGGCGATCAAACCGCTACTGCGGGGGCGCGAAAAATTCGTCAGTGGTGTTTTCTTAACAACTCCGTTCACCGTAGCCATCAGCACAAACTGATTTTCAGGATAGTCTCGTACCGGCAGGAACGTGGTTATTCGCTCATTCTCATCCAGCGGCAAAATATTCACCATCGGACGACCGCGAGACGCGCGGCTGGCTCGCGGAATCTCAAATACACGCAACCAGTATACTTTTCCACGATTCGAGAAGCATAAAATGGTGTCATGCGAGTTGGCCACCAGAAGTTGCTCTATGAAGTCTTCGTCTCTCATCGACGTTGCAGCCTTACCCCGACCACCACGACGCTGAGCCTGATAATCTTCTACTGCCTGGGTTTTGGCATAGCCATTGTGAGAAATGGTTACCACAAGATCTTCTTCATCAATCAGATCTGCAATGGTCAGATCCCGTTGAGAACTGGTGATCTCCGTGCGGCGCTCATCACCAAATTCAGCAACAATGGCTTCCAGCTCTTCGCGGATAACCTGCATAAGACGATCCGGGTCTCCCAGAATTTCCAGCAGGCCGGCAATCTTTTCGAGGATTTCCCGGTATTCGTTTTGAAGCTTTTCTGTTTCCAGACCGGTAAGGCGATGCAGACGCATATCCAAAATCGCCTGAGTCTGCTCAGGAGACAGGTAATACAGCCCATCCCGCAGCCCGTAGATTTCCGGCAGATCGTCTGGACGACAAGCGTCTTTCCCTGCGCGTTCCAGCATGGCCAGAACATCACCAGGCAACCAACCCCGGGCCATCAGCTTCTCTTTGGCTTCCACGGAGCTCGGGGACGCCTTGATCAGCTCAATCATTTCATCAATATTGGTCAGCGCTACAGTAAGGCCTTCCAGCAGATGGCCCCGTTCGCGAGCTTTGCGCAACTCAAAAATGGTACGGCGGGTCACAACCTCTCGGCGATGACGCATAAACGCATCCAGCATTTGTTTCAGATTCAGCGTTTTTGGTTCGCCATCAATCAGCGCAACCATGTTAATGCCGAATACTGTTTGTAGCTGGGTGTGAGTAAACAGATTATTAACCACCACTTCCGGGTTTTCACCGCGGCGTAGTTCGATTACGACACGAATACCTTCCTTGTTTGACTCATCCCGCAGTTCGGTGATGCCTTCCAGCCGCTTTTCTTTCACCAGCTCGGCAATTTTTTCAATCAGTTTTGCCTTATTAAGCTGGTACGGCAACTCGGTAATGATGACCGCGTCCCGGTTAGTCTTTGGGTCGTGCTCAATTTCATGGCGAGCCCGTATATAAATCCGACCACGGCCGGTTCGGTAGGCTTCAACAATGCCGGCACGGCCATTGATAATGCCTTCAGTCGGAAAATCCGGGCCAGGAATAAATTCCATCAGCTCGTCAATGGTAAGATCAGGATTTTCAATAAGTGCCAGACAACCATTAACCACTTCTGTGAGGTTGTGTGGCGGAATATTGGTTGCCATACCAACAGCAATACCGGATGACCCGTTTACAAGCAGATTTGGTACCCGGGTCGGCATGACTTCAGGGATGCGTTCAGTGCCGTCGTAGTTGTCGACGAAATCAACCGTTTCCTTCTCGAGGTCGGCAAGCAGCGAATGGGCAATCTTCTTCATGCGGATTTCGGTATAACGCATGGCTGCCGCGTTATCACCATCAATCGAGCCGAAGTTACCCTGACCATCTACCAGTGGATAACGCAATGAAAATGGCTGTGCCATACGAACAATGGTGTCGTAAACAGCAGAGTCGCCGTGGGGGTGATATTTACCAATTACGTCACCAACCACACGTGCGGATTTTTTATAGACCTTGTTCCAGTCGTTGTTCAGTTCGGACATTGCGAACAGAACACGACGGTGCACTGGCTTGAGGCCATCCCTTACATCCGGCAAAGCCCGGCCAACGATTACGCTCATGGCGTAGTCGAGGTAGGACTGTTTTAACTCGTCTTCAATGCTTACCGGCAGGATCTCTTTGGCTAACTCACCCATCGAGAAAGGTTCCTTTACGTTATCTGGAAGTCGTGTCGGGGACGTTTCCCGGCCCCATAGTTATTCTTCAATAAGCCGCGAAGTCTACCACAATCGTACCCTCATCGGGCACTTGCGGTGCAGCCTCAATCAAATACAACGGTCTTGTTTTCATAGGTAATCACCCGGTCTTCAATGTGCGAGCGCAAACCCCGGGCCAAAACATTCTTTTCAACATCTCTGCCAAGGCGAACCATGTCGTCAATGGAGTCACTGTGGCTGATCCGGATGACGTCCTGTTCAATAATTGGCCCCTTGTCCAGATCTTCAGTGACATAATGGCAAGTGGCACCAATCAGCTTTACACCCCGGCTGTAGGCCTGATGGTACGGGCGTGCACCCGCAAACGATGGCAAGAAGCTGTGATGTATATTAATCACTTTTCCAGCGTATTTCTCACACAGATCTGGGGGAAGAATTTGCATATAACGAGCTAGAACGACCACATCTGCCTCGTACTGCTCCAGCAACTCATCAACCTGGGCAAACGCTTCCGCTTTGTTTTCTTTGCTAACCGGAATGTGGTGATAAGGGATTTCGTACCACTCAACCCTGCGCCGCAAGTCATCATGATTGGAAATAACGGCAACAATCTGGGCATTCATTTCATGGGTATGCCAGCGATATAGCAAGTCGGCGACGCAATGAGAGTCTTTACTACACATCAGGATAATTTTTTTGGGCTGGGCTGAATCAGCAATATGCCAGCTCATATTGAATTCACGGGCAATGGGCTCGAATGAGGCGCGAAACTGGTCCAGACCGAAGGGTATCGAGCTGGCTTTTATTTCGTGTCGCATGAAGAACCGACCCGAATGACTATCGGAGTGATGACTGGCTTCAGTAATCCAGCCATTGTAGGTGGACAAAAAATTACTCACCTTGGCGACAATTCCCACTCCATCAGGGCAGGAAATCACAAGACGATAAGTGTGCTCCATGAAAGTCGTTCCTTACTCGGAATCCGGGAAAGCAGGTGCGCAGCGGAACTCCTGACGGAATCCACGACAGGTTAACAATACGCATCCATTAAAATGAGGGGCTATCATAGCTCATCTGAGCGCCGGAAACGAGGAGTTGCGACAGGTATGGGCACCCCACCAACAAACCTGAAAAATCGATTTCTGGCCACGCTCAGGGGGTTTCGCGTTATCACCGCTATTCAGCGTATTATAGTTCAGGAAGAACATGTTTTTAATGGAGGCAATCATGTACCTGTCTGTACAACTTAGTTGTTATCCCCTGAAGGATGATTACAAACAACCAATCTGGGACCTCATTGCCCGCCTCGAAAAGACGGGCCTTGAGGTTTATTCCGGCCGTATGAGCACCGATATCTTCGGTGAATACGATGAAGTCATGAAGGTACTGTCCGACACTATGAAGTGGTCATTCGAAACCTACGGGAAATCCGTGTTCGTTGCCAAAATCATGGAAGGAGACCGGCGCCCGAAGAAGGCTTCAAAGGCTTAATTTATCTTCGGTTTTATTCTCGAAATCCTCCGGACCATGGCGTTCGTGCAACTGCCCCTCAGGTGCACCCCAGGTCCGGTTTACCATACGCCCGCGCCGCACGGCGGGTCTTTGGGCCAGTTCGTTTGTCCAGCGCAAAACATTTTTATAGGTGTGAGTCTCCAGAAATTCGGCGGCCTCATACACCTTATTCACCACCAACGCTCCGTACCAGGGCCAGATTGCCATATCGGCAATGGTGTACTCATCCCCTGCTACGTATTGGTTGTGGGCTAGCTGACGATCGAGTACATCAAGCTGGCGCTTGACGTCCATAGCGTAACGGTTAATCGGATACTCATATTTCTCCGGCGCATAGGCATAGAAGTGCCCAAAACCACCCCCCAAAACCGGCGCGCTGCCCATTTGCCAAAATAACCAGTTCATGGTTTCGGTGCGCTTTGCGATGTTTTCAGGCAAAAACTTTCCGAACTTTTCGGCGAGATAGAACAGTATTGATCCGGATTCAAAAACACGGATCGTCTGATCTGTACTCTTATCCAGCAGTGCCGGGATTTTTGAGTTCGGGTTAACGCTCACAAAGCCGCTACCAAACTGTTCGCCTTCGGTAATCCGGATAGGGTAAGCGTCATATTCGGCGCCCTTAATTCCCAGCTCCACCAATTCCTCCAGCATGATTGTCACCTTCACACCGTTCGGTGTGGCAAGTGAGTAGAGCTGCAACGGGTTGCTCCCCTGTGGCAGTTCTTTATCGTGAGTGGCACCGGCGGTGGGCCGGTTAATATTGGCGAATTTACCTCCACTTTCTGAATCCCACTTCCACACTTTTGGTGGTATATAAACAGAGTTACTCATTAATACTCTCCTCGATACAGGCTGAAATAGTGTTAGCTCACTTGTACGGAATAATACTCAGTGCTACGCCGGTTAGAGCGTAAGGGTTTGGGTTGTAAGCTAAGCTTAGCTTGAACACACTCATATTTAAGGCACAACTATGTACACCGATTTCCTGTCAATTACCCTTCACCTGGTTGGGGCGCTTATTGCAGGTGGCGCTATTGGTATCGAACGAAGCTTCCATGGCCGTCCGGCCGGCTTTCGAACCCATGCTCTTGTTTGTCTGGCATCCAGTTTGCTTATGCTGGTTACAGTCTATCAGGGAGAATGGATGCCGGGGATTGCTTCTGAAACAATTCGTACCGATCCAACCCGGATGGCCCAGGGAATTATGACCGGCATCGGCTTTCTTGGAGCTGGTGTTATTTTTAAAGAGGGACTTTCTGTTCGCGGGCTAACCACAGCCGCGTCGATCTGGATCACGGCAGCCGTTGGTATCCTGATTGGCGTCGGCTTTATTTTCCCAGCCGTTCTTGGCGTGGTGCTGACGGTTGGCACCCTGTCGGTATTCCGCTGGATTGAAGACCGGCTGCCCTCTCACTTTTATGCGCACCACTTCATTCGGTTCGACAGAGATATGGCTATGTCCGAGCCCGAGTTAAGGGCATTTGTAATGGAGAATGGTTTTACAATCGCGAACATGAGTTATCGCCTTACGGACGACAGCTTGTCCTTTGAGTACTTTATGGTTATACGCACAACCAAACTGGAAAACATGTCTACGTTTGCCGTCGCGCTGCGCACAATGAATATTGTCCGGGCGTTTCGTATTTCCCCAACGGGCGACTGAACATGCTGACGGGCTGGCTCAACCTCTTGTGCCAGCCCACAAGGCATCAGCAAAGTTTATTACTCGTGCACTTTATGGGTAGCAACTGCAATCCGGTTCCAGGCATTAATAGCAACAATCTGCATAATTGCCTGGGCAAGAACCTGCTCCCCCAGGGCAGCCAGCGCTGCATCGTACACGTCGGAGCCAAGCCCGTTTTGCGAGATTAACGTGACTTCTTCGGTAAGTGCCAGCACAGCTCTTTCCGTCTCATCAAACAGCGGTGACTCTTTCCATGCCGATATGGCGAAAATTCTGCGCTGCGTTTCTCCCTGCCTCAATGCGCTCTCTGCATGCATCTGTATGCAATAGGCACAGCCATTTATTTGTGAGGCGCGTATTTTTATCAACTCTTTAAGGGTGTTTGTTAAATCTGTGCTCCCCAGATATTGTTCCAGGTTTATCATTGCCTTGTAAGCACCGGGTTCTAATTCACTAATATCAATACGCTTTTCCATAAATAAAGCCTCTCATTGGTTTATTTCCGGTTTTTACGCTGGCTCCACCACTTTAACAGCCCATAAGAAAGACGAACTTTTTCCTGGCCTATTGGTAATTCGGATTGTAAGTGTATCCAGGTGGATTTTGCATAGGCCAGCCGTTGATCTGGGTAAATGCTACGGTGACCAATCAGCAAATAAGCGCTGATACTCGCGCCGGCAACATATAAAAGTCCCGTGCCACCAAACAGTTCAACCCCCATCAGAATTGCCGCTATGGGTGTATTGGATGCAGAAGCCAGAACAGCGACCAAACCAATGGCCGCACCCAGCGCCGGGTTTATACCCAGGTAGATAGCCAACGCGTTACCAGCAACTGCGCCAATTACAAACTGTGGAGTAACGACCCCGCCATAAAACCCCGACCCCAGAGTGATTGCCACCAGCAGCGTTTTCCAGATGAAACCCGTCCAGTGAATGGCGTTTCCCTCAAGAGCAGAATCCATCAAAGGTAATGACAACCCCAGATAATCTGTGGGAATCCAGAAGATAAGCACAGCGATCAGACAACCCCCGATAAATGGCAACAGCAGAGGCCAGATATTGAATGTGCTGCGCAATTTTTCGAAAAGCTTACGAACACCATGAACAACATCCACGTAAAAGCGCGCGATCAGACCACAGGCAATTCCCAGGATTATTGTTTTCACAAATATCAATTGGGAAAAGCTCTCCAGAAAGGGAATGTGATAATTATCATAGGGAACTCCCCAAAATAAACTCACCTGGTGAGCAGTGACACCGCCAATGATTGCGGGCAACAGAAAATCATGGCGAATGCGTCCTACTGCCAAAACCTCAACACCGTAAATTGCCCCGGCAATGGGTGTACCAAACACACTCGCAAAACCAGCACTTACCCCGCAGGCCACCAGCCTTTTTCGCAACTCGGAGTTTAACTTGAGCGCCTGACCTAGTCCTGAAGCCAGATTAGCTCCAAGGTGGGAACAAGGCCCTTCTTTACCGGCAGCACCACCACTTGCCAGTGTAATAATTCCTGCCACAGGCTTTATCCAGAGCGTTTTCAGAGGCATGCGGCCGCGCTGATCGTGCACTGCTGTAATGACGCTGTCTGAGAGGCCGGTACGATTCAGGCGGTATCCGTAGTAAAGCAATAACCCGTTAGCCAGACCACCCAACGGTAACAGCAGCATTTGTAACCACAGGGAAATATCAGCGGTAAGATCCGTTGATGCAAAAAGCGCGATCAGAAAGAAGCTTACACCTGTACCCACCAACGCTCCGACAATTGTCGATAGCACCAGCCACTGAAGCACAGTGGCAAGCATTACCAGAGGTTCGATAAAAAAGGTACGCAAAATAGCAACCTGTTGCCTGGAGTGTTGACACTACGATTCGAATATTCGAATACACATCGACAAGAGAATAGTCTGAAAATTCGTTCTCTGATGGGTCACATTAAAAGTGGCATCAATAACGGAAGTCTCAAAACAAACGGAAGAAATATAACTCTAGCAGCAGTGCGTATTTTGGGGAAGAAGGCGGCAGCATTAAGTGAGATGCAAGCGACTGCCAGCATCTCACTTATCAGAAAGTAACAACGAAAGCTCTGTGCTTATCTCACTCCGGCTCTTTATTTAAAAAAAGTCGCTCGAGGTTCAGCAGCCCGTCCTGGATGAGGTTAAATCCGTCGTCAATTTCAGTGCCCAGAGTCTCTGTCATCATACCCAGCGCGATAATTTGCTCCCGCGCTTCCGCATAGCCTTTCTCGATACCCGCGCGGGCCTGGGAAAACAAACTCGATAATCGCTCAACATCGGCACCTGCGTCTGCTTCTTGCTGTAAACGGTTCTGCACGAAGCCCAGAATCCGACTGGCTACATCTGCCGCTGTAGGCGGTTGCGCCTGAGCCTCATATTTATCTGAGACCATTGACGGTTTAGCGAAGTTGCCCATGGCCTGCTGCAGCCGCTGCTCCAGCCGTGTACGCAGTATGTTAATTGCATCTGCCGGAGTGCGAATCTGCGCTTGTTTATCAGCGCGGCTTTCCGCTGTTGCTGAAACCACAGATTTGGGTGCCGACACCCCTGCATTCGCCCGACCCGCTACATCCGGGCCTTGTCCAATGATTGGCGCTACCATAATTTCTTCCTCCTGAAGGAATCCTATATAGCGGTTATCGACAAATCCTCTCTGAACTTTAGACTTAATAGTAGCAATCTCATACACAGGCCCAAATGGCTCTTGCTTAAAGTCAATCGGGGTCGGTGAAAGCACTCATATAATGGACTTAGTCGTTGACCAAAGAGAACCCCTGCAATAAGATGTATTATTAATGCTCGTTAACAGCTTCAATAAAGGAACGATTACATGGCATTCCCGATCGCACTCTCCATCAAGAACATCTTTAAGAAAAACAAGAGCGCTGCCGGACAGGTGGAGCAGGTTCAGGCCTACTCTCCAGCAGATCTGGCTCAGGAAGTAAAAAGCACCAGTGAAGCTAGTAAAAAGAAGCCTAAGCACGGCGAGAATGGTGTATGCTGTGGTGGTTGCCACTAAGCAATTAAGTCAGGGCTCGCCCCGAACCCGGCAAGCCCTGCTCATTGAGCAAAGCGCTGTAATTGCATTTCCTGTAAGCGGCTAAGGGTGCGACGGAACGGAAAGGCCAACGCACCCTTGCTGTATAGCTCATCAATGGGCACCGCTGCATCCAGATATAATGGAATCCCGCGATCGTAACACTCGTCTACCAGAGCAATGAACCTTCGCACACCGTCGTCCTGACTGGACAGTTCCGGAAATTGACGATCACCCGCTATAACCTGAACAGCCCCATCTTCAGTGCCACGCGCAATAGTGACTGCCTGGCCGTTTCCGGTTAGCTCAGGCACTTCACTTAAAAAGACATGTGAATACTGATCACACAGTTCAATAAAATCTGAAGCTGCCAATGGTTGCTCGCACAAATCATCGTACCGGCACCAAAACAGGTGTTTGCTACGCTTCACTACCTTTATCTGGCGGTGTCCAAGCGTTAGCGGGTCACTACGAGCCAACTCCCCTGCACTGAGTAATTCGGTAAATTCGGCCGCCAAAGCCTGGGGTTCATTGACCCAATAGCGTTGCCTTCGTTGCCCCGGATGTAGCCGGTGATCCTCGCCCCCATCAACGCTCAATACCTGCATATGTTGCTTGATTGCTGCAATTGCCGGTAACAGACGGGCCCGGTTAAAGCCATCGTTATACAGATCATCCGGCTGCTGATTAGACGTACATACCAGTACCAGCCCCTGGGCGAATAGTTGCTGTAACAATCCACCCAGCAGCATGGCATCGCCAATATCACTGACAAACAACTCATCCAGACACAACACCCTTACCTCTTCCGCCAACTCCAGCGCAAGTTGTGTCAGCGGATCCTCTTGCCCGGTCAACTGAAAAAGACGACGGTGTACCCAGCGCATAAAGTGATGAAAATGTTGCCTTCGTGCAGGAACAGTCAAGGCCTGATAAAAACGATCCATCAGCCAGGTTTTCCCACGCCCTACCGGCCCCCACAAGTACACACCCTGAATATTCAGTTCGTGCGCCTGCAACTGCTCATAGCAGCGTTGCATGCTCATAACCGCCTGATACTGGGCGACATCCTCCTTAAACCCCGAGGCCAGTGCCTGTTGATAGGCCTCATAGGGAGAAAGCAGCGTCAAAGCAGTTCTTTACGCAACTGTGCAGGGTCTTTTGGAGACAACAAACCCGGGGCGATATCAAATACCGTTTTTGCCCCTACTTCACCTGCACTGGCTAACCGATGAACGGCGCGGGCATAGGCCACCAGTACACTGGAAGTGAATTCCGGATTACTGGCAAGTGTAAGAGAGTACTCTATGGTTTGTTTACTGTTTTCACCCGTGACACCACTACGAATAACAAAACCACCGTGGGGCATGCTGCGGTGGTCTCGATCAAACGTCGCTTCATCAATAAAATTGACCACCGTATCGTAGTCCGCAAAGTAGTCAGGCATGGTTACAATGTTGTTTCGCACCGTTTCTGCATCTGCATCGTCTTTCAGTACCACATAGCATTCACGGGTGTGTTTTTCACGGGTGCTCAAGGTTGGCTGCTCACCATTGCGCACACGTGCGATGGCGTCTTCAGAAGGAAGGGTATATTGCACTCCCCGCTTAACCCCCTGCACGCGACGTACCGCGTCAGAATGCCCCTGACTTAACCCTTTGCCCCAAAAGGTATAGGTTTCACCTTCCGGTAAAATAGTTTCACCGAACAAACGATTTAATGAAAACAATCCCGGATCCCAGCCACCCGAAAGCATGGCAACATGCCCGGATTTCCGGGCAGACTGATCCAGCGCTGCGTGGTGTTCATTAACCTTGGCGTGAGTGTCAAAACTATCAACGGTATTGAAAAAACGTGCCAGATACGGCCCCTGTTCCGGCAGATCGGTTTTGGATCCACCGCAAAGAATCATTACGTCGATATGGTTCTGATATTGCTCAACATCGGCCATTGGATAAACCGGTACTTTTGTATCAAGCAAGGCCACATCCGCTGGATCACGACGGCTGAAGACAGCCACCAACTGCATGTCCGGATTTTGTTTCAGGGCAGCTTCAACGCCTCGCCCTAAATTTCCATAGCCAGCAATGGCTACTCTGACGGGATGAGTCATAACGATCTACTCCTCATAGTTCGAAACACTTACAAATAAAAATACCAAACAAGCTACTATAGATTGAGTATTCAGAGATGGAATGACCGGGGCATAGACATCAGGGTTGCTGCTGACGGCAGCACTCTTCGTGCGTACCGCTCAGCAGCGTGTTGGCTTTTTCGCCTAGTCAGGTTATTTCTGCTTCAAAAGATCTCTGATCTCAGCCAGAAGTACCTCTTCTTTTGACGGCGCGGCAGGTGCCGCCGGTGCTGCCTCTTCTTTTTTCTTCAGGGAGTTCATCCACTTGATAACCATGAAAATCGCAAATGCCACTATCAAAAAATCTACAACAGTCTGAATGAATGCACCGTAGTTCAGCGTTACAGCGGCCACTTCACCACTCGCCTCCTTGAGTGTGAAGGCAAGATCAGCAAAATTGACCTTACCGAGAATCATACCCAGTGGTGGCATAATCACATCTGCCACGAACGACGATACTATCTTCCCGAAAGCTGCACCGATAATGATACCGACCGCCATGTCGACAACGTTGCCACGCATCGCGAAGGCCTTGAATTCACTCATCATACCCATGTGCCAATTCTCCTGATTCCTTATCTGAATCCATGAAATGTGCTAAATATAATATGTAGCTCAGACCCAATTCCAATTGTTACAGTGAGTAACAGCGATACAATGCCCAAAATCCCGGCTGTAAGCTAGAAAAATATGTGCCTGGACAGGGGGGCTGCACAGGTTTTGGCAGACTTGTAGCTTCAGCTAAAGCTGTAAGTTCCCGACGGCTATTAGCACTCACTCTTATGGATCGGTATTTTCAGTAGAGAAGAAGCGAATATTATTCTTGCCCAGATTTTTGGCTACATACATTGCCGTGTCGGCATTCTTTATTAACTCATCAGATGTATACCCATCTGCGGGGAACATGGCTATGCCAATAGACACTCCTATTTGAAACACTTCATCGCGAATTGTTATAGGTTCATTAATTGAGCTGACAATACGGTTAGCAACATAAGTAACATCGTTCACCCCTTGCGGATCGTTGAGAATGAATATGAACTCGTCCCCACCCACCCGCGCCACCGTATCTGACTTTCGCACCAGTGCCTGCAATCGCTTTGCCACACTCTTCAGCAAATCATCTCCAACGTTATGGCCGAACTGGTCGTTTACAAGTTTGAACTGATCAAGGTCGAGAAACATGAGAGCCAAACTGCATTGTTCGCGACTGGAATAGAGCAGCTTCTGGTTAATCCGGTCCATCAGCAACGTGCGGTTAGGCAGGTCGGTCAGGGCGTCGTGAAACGCCAGGTGTTTGATGTGTTCATCCTTTCGCCAAAGAGCGGTAATGTCGCTGAACACCGAAACATAACGCACAGCTTCACCGCTGTCGTCACGCACCATGCTGATGGTCATGCGTTGTAGGTAAAGGTCTCCATCCTTACGACGATTCCATATCTCACCGTTCCACTGCCCCTTAGCTTTTATCTCCTGCCACATGGCGGTGTAAAACGCCTCATCATGACGGTCGGAGTGGAGCATACGAGGATTTTGTCCCACGGCCTCCTCAGCGGAATAGCCCGTTATTTCCGTGAAACCGGGGTTAACTGACAGAATGACTCCATCTACATCAGCAATCAGAACACCGTCGAGCGTATTTTCAAAAACACAGGCAGCCAACTGGAGCTTTGCCTCTATCTCCTTAAGAACTGTTACTTCACTGGCCTGAATAACAAACCCCTTGACGGCACCATCGGCGTCAAAGTCTGGTATGTAGTGGCCTATGATGTGCCCGACGCTTCCATTGAACTTTTTCAACGTCCTCTCAAAGTGCTGCTTCTCTCCAGCCAGAACCCCGCGAATATAAGGCTCATTCAAGGCGTACAAGTGCTCGCCAGCCAGATCCCGGAACCGGATACCGATAACCTCTTCGGGTGGCATTCCGAACCAGTCACTAAAGGCACTATTAGCATAGAGGCAGCGCAGCTCGGCGCTCCAATAGCCCATCATATTGGGAGAGCTGTCAATAATGGTTCGCACAAACTGCTCGTTCTTAACACTGGCCGCTAATGCTGCTTCGGCCCGTTTGAGTGCCTCTTTAATGTCATGTTTTGAAGAATTAGGCATAGCGCTCAATATCTGGAAAGATTGTTTCTGTGACTGATCCACATGAATCCGAGAAACAGTACAAGCCACACGACAGTCCGAAGGGTCATTGCGCGAAGGCTTTCCATAGCAACCGCACCCCCCGAAGCATACAAGTAGCCGACGGCACCCAGAACAAGGAGGTTGAGAATAAAGATCGTGGCGGCCGAGTACTTGCCATGAGCGGCACTGCGCCACGCAGCAACGCCCGCAGCCATGTACATCGCACCCATGAAGACGTTGTAAAATAGCAGCGGCCGGAAAACCATGTACCCCGGTTCTGCACCGGCAAGAACACGAGAGCCGGCAACAATTGTCACAAGACCAAACACAAACGCAACCAGAGCAAAAACTCTCTGAATCACTTTCATCGCAGGTGACTGGTGCAATTTAATTTTCCTGGATCAGTCCGGCCAAATGTTGTGCCCATAGCTCATAAGCATGATACCCCGGGTGAAAGCCATCCGCCGCAATAAATTTGGAATCAAAGGTATAAGGTACGGAAACAAATTCACAACCTGAATTATTCTCCGTCACTCTTTGCATAAGCGCATTCAGCTGACGAGCTCTTGAGCCTAACCACCAACGCAACGGGTGTGGCAGTGCCGGGAAAAAATGCATTGGTGGAATACTCGAAAAATAGATTTTGCGGGCCTCAAACCGGCACTTTAATATGGCGATAATGGCTTCCAGATTTTTGACCCACTCCCTTGCTGCGGTCATGCCCGTTACGTCATTAACGCCTATGGAGACAACCACTGTTGCAAAGCTGGCTTTTGAAGCATGGGTTAAACGCTCAAGCAGTTGCGCCGACGTATCACCCGTATTGGCGACGAGTTTCCAGTTCACCGAATGGGCGTCACTGAGAAAACGAACCAGACAACCCGAAAGAGCGCACTCCTGGCGATCTACACCCACGCCTGCTGCTGCTGAATCCCCAACGATTAACAACGACAGTTGGGCCCCTGCCCCAGTTTGCCCGGAACGATCACCTTCTGGCTCGGGCAAACTGGGCGTAACCCGTTTGACATAGCGCCCCTGCACGTAGAAAACCGGGCCAAGTAAAAGAGTTGCGATGTAATAGATCATACTTCAAACCAACCTCTCAGCAGCTATAAAACAGCTCAACTACATCCCGCCACCAGGGATTCAATTGATTAACGATCTCGTAAATCCACCTCACTCCCCGTTTTAAGGCATGCGCTGACAGCCCCAGGTTCAGCGCCGGCTGATCTGGAACCGAGTATCTCTCAAATAAGGGATAAGGCACACACTACAGGATCATCCAGATTGACAGAAGCCCGCCTGATTTTTAGTATGCGACCACGCAAAAAGCGCCAAATCACACCCACAGGAAACCTCATGAGCTCTCACATTTTGGAAGTTGCTGCACGTAGTCAGTGGAAATCAGGCCTGCAAACCCATAGCCAGATTCGCGACTTTGCGCCGGTGGTAATGGATGAACCTGCTGCTTTGGGTGGCCAGGACGAAGGTCCCAACCCATTGGAATATCTGGTGGCATCGCTTAATGGTTGTAAGGGAGTGATGATTCCGCTGATCGCGAAAGAACTGAACTTTGAATTTACCGAGTTGTCCTTCGACACCAGGGGTGTGATTGATTTACGGGGCCTTATGGGGCAGCCGGATATTTCCACCCATTTTCAGAGCCTCACCTTCTCGGTAAGCATCAAGACCGATGAGTCGGCTGAGCGTTTACAGGCGCTGCAAGATGCCGTATCCATGCGCTGCCCTGTTTACAATCTTCTGCGGGACGCTAATGTAGCCCTGAATACCGAGTGGACCCGCATTTAAAACGGGTCACTCGTATCTGTTGACAAGAAACACCTGACATTCAGGGCTGCGGGGATGCAATTGGCAGAGAATCATTGCTTCCCCAATCTGCCCAGGAGCCATCATAAAGGACATTGTTTTTGTACCCTGCAATGACCGATGCCAATAGTATGATGCAGGCGGTAATACCTGAACCACAGGAAAAAACTGCAGGTTTGTCTTCTGCCAAAAGCTGTGAAAAGACCGTTTTTAACTGTTCTGGGCTTTTAAAGCGATGTTGTTCCAGAACATATGAAAATGGCAAGTTTACCGACCCTGGAATATGTCCGCTGCGGACGCCCTCTCTCGGCTCTGGCACTGCCCCGGTAAACCGCTCTGCCGAGCGCGCATCGAGAATCGCTACTTGGTTATCGGCCATCCGCCGTAAAAGATACCTGGAATCACACACCTTATCAGCGTGAAACACACCTTTGATATTACCTGACTCACTGTGCGCCTGAGATAAATGAGGTACTGTTTTTCTGTTTTCGGAGCACCACTGGGGTAAGCCTCCGTCCAACACGTAGGTGTTTTTGTGCCCCATTGCCTGGAATATCCACCAGGCTCTCGGTGAAGAATAAATACCCTGATTATCATAGATAACTACGATGCTACCTGAATTAATTCCCAGCTTTCGCGCTTCGAGCGTGAATTTTTCCTCACCGGGAAACGCATGAACCATCGAGGACTGCAGATCACAAAATGCATGCTCCAGATCCAGTTTCATGCTGTTAGGAATAAATACCGGGCTGTCATAAACGATGGGCTCCCTGCCGACAATTTTTGTCATGCTGGCATCGAGAATAACAAGGTTTTTCTTGGATAAGTTGCGGGCTAACCAGTCAGTTGTAACTAATGGGAATTTCATTTTATCCCTCGACGCCTCAAACAATCTTCACGAATCTCAATCCCTGGTGATCACTAACGCCTGAAACCAAACTGTAGTTTACTCGTTCAGTCTGGAAAACCGAATGGGTAAAGCAAGGCCGAACATGACCTGGCTGGCTCAGGTTGGTTTCAGGTTGGTTTCAGGTTTAAGAGAAAAAAGGAGGAGCGCCGCAATGGCATTCAGGGAAGCACTGATAGCTTATTATTACACCAACACTTGCCTTGTGTTAGCTATATAGTGGTGGACTTCATGTTCAATTTTGGCGTCGACCATGGTTTCTGGCCGCCGACCGTTTGGGCAGGGCATTCGTGGTGTTGTGCCAAACAGTCGACAAATCAACGGTCGCTCCCCATACACAGTGCAGCCATCAGGCCCAAGGTGTACGCACCTGAGGTCGGCTAGTGCTGCCTTATGTTCGGCGTCAGTTTTCACCGGCAGGCGTGATATTTCCTCCGAGGAGGTAGTGACCGGGCCGCAACAGTCGTGGCAACCCGGCACACATTCGAACGTCGGGATATGCTCACGCAATCGCGCGATAATATCTCGATTACGGTACATGGTCACAGATCCAGATTTCTGGTCAGAACTTCTGCTGACTTAATGATCCGTGTTGTTCGATAGAGCTCTGGGTGCTTTTCTTCTTCGACATACCCCACTGGCTCACCAGCTCCGGTATTTACGAACCAGGAGTTCTCTGGTTTACGATCACCCAGCAACTTTTTAAATTCAGCCGGCTTAACACCGATTGCTTTCGCCGCAGCATTATAAGTACAGCGAGTTCTGACTTGGTTCAGGTATTCCTGGATGAGAATAGCTTTGTCTAACATTAAATTGTACTCCCTGAAAAGTTAACATTGCTTGGCCGTCGGAATAATCCAGACAGGCGAAGTTGAGCGGTGCCCGGTTAGGGTATCCGGTATAGATCGACCGTCAATGTAGTGTGCAGTGCGAAAGTGCGTCGTCGTGAAACAAGCCCGCTCAGTCAGGACGCCTCTACTTTCTTGCTTTAGCTGCAGCTTGGCGCATGGCTTTGCGCTCTTGTTTATTTGGCACGTTCTCTCGCTGTGACAGAATCTGCTTAAGGTCGCTATAGGCGCGCTGCCACTCGGGAGAATCTTTAAACTCGATGACCCCCGGTCTTTTGCGCGCATCGGGACCAGAAGATTCCTTACACTGCAGAAGCGCTTTTCGGCGACTCATAAGTGAGCCGGTATGCATTGACTCAAGCTCATCTATGGACTTGAGTGCAACTGTTCTTGGCATCAAATTACCTACAATACATAACACCTTTCGTGACTTTACTGCGCGTGTCGATACCAGGCATTACACTGATTTTCTGTTTTTCTGGCTAAGCTGCTTGGGACCTGCCGGGTAAACCTGTCCACTGGTACCCTTGACGATATATTGAACAGCTCCGCCAGACTTTAAGAAGGCAGCAGTCTGCTCTTCGATCGCAGCAGTAGTTACTGCGTTTTTTGTGGATTTCTTGCTCATTGTGCTCTCTCAGTTAAACGTTGGCTAACTCGATCACTACAAAAACCCTTGGTACCTGAAACATAAAGGTCTTGTCAGGCTACCGGTGTTTTAATCGGTAACCGAATGCTTAATGGAGCTGATGGAAAATTTCCGGATGCTGCTCGGCAATCCGTAACAGGGCAACCGCGGGGCCTTGAGGCTCTCGACGTCCCTGCTCCCAATCCTGGAGAGTTCTTACACTTACTCCCATGAGACCAGCAAAAACAGACTGCGACATGTTCAGTCCAAGCCGGATCACCTTGGGCGCAGACGGCTCTGAAAGCTCGTGAGTCCGCAGTGCCAGCTTGCCCTTCTTGAGTTGCCTGGCTTCATTTCTTCCAACGAGAGCATCTGCTCCGAGGTTTCTTTCGGCCATTGCAGGTTGTCTCCACTATCTGTTTGGGCGCGTGCCCAGACGTGAGATAGCTCGAAATAAACTAAGCGAACGCATGGGATTTCAACATAGAATTAGTTAAATATACGGCATTGCCGTAGGTTAATCAAGTGACCTGATCCGACCGCTGCCGCCCTTAACCTTTAGTACTTATCCAAAGCCATAATCGCATCCCGCTTTTCGCTCTGCATTTTGGGCGGATGCATGCTGAAGGACAACAGCGAAGGGTGCGTATATTTTCCTTCATATTTGCGCACTTACGGCCTTACGGATACAATTTTCACATGCCTATACGCAGCACAACCGATCTTAAAATTGAACACCCCCAATTAGCTGTTGATGCGCTCAGCGACGCTACTGGCTTGCCCAAGCAGCGCATCAAAGATGCCATGGCGAAGGGTGCCTGCTGGTGGACACAAAAAGGCAAGCAGATTCGGTTACGCAAGGCAAAACGAGAGGTTCGGGCAGGAACCCGCCTGCAATTGTTTTACGACGAGTCGGTATTGGCACGCAAGCCGGAAAGTGCAGAACTGATTGCGGATATGGGCCGCTATTCTGTGTGGTTCAAGCCCCATGGCATGCTGGCTCAGGGTTCACAGTGGGGCGATCACTGCAGCTTGCTGCGCTGGGTTGAAGTTGAGCTTAAGCGTGACTGTTTCTTGGTGCACCGATTGGATGCGGATGCGGCCGGGCTGATGCTGATAGCTCATGACTCAAAAGCTGCGGGTGCTCTTTCACAATGTTTCTCTGGCCGAACTATTACCAAGCACTACCGGGCTTGTGTGACTGGCTGCCTGAATGCATCCGGGCAGCTTATTGATGCGCCAGTGGAGGGTAAGTCCGCAATCAGTCACGTCACAACTCTGGTTTGTGACGAAGTGCATCAGTCCAGTTTGGTGCATGTGTCTATTGAGACCGGGCGAAAACACCAGATTCGGCGGCATCTGGCAGGGATTGGGCATCCGATTATCGGGGATCGGATTTATGGCCGGCCGGCGGACGTACCGCTGCAGTTGTTGGCTTGCTCTCTTGAGTTTGATTGCCCGCTCACTGGGCGGCTGGTAAAACTTAAGGTGCCGGAGCGACTGGATATGCTGGGAATAAAGAATTAAAAAAGGGATCAGAACATTGACTCTGACCCCTGACTTATACTGCTCAGACTTTGTAAAATTCGCGGTACCAGTCAACAAAGTTGGCGATGCCTTCTTCAACAGTCGTCGACGGTTTGTATCCGACGTCGGCAATCAGGTTTTCAACATCAGCGTATGTAGCGGGCACATCACCCGGCTGAAGAGGTAAAAAGTTTTTCTCGGCTTTCTTGCCAATACGCTCTTCTATAATCTCGATAAAGCGGGACAGTTCCATCGGGTTATTACTGCCAATATTGTAAATCCGGAAGGGCGCTTTACTGGTGCCCGGATCCGGCCTTATACCCGACCATTCAGCATTGGGCTCCGCAACCTTGTCCAGTGCGCGGATAACGCCTTCAACAATGTCATCAATGTAGGTGAAATCACGTTTGTGATGGCCATGATTAAAAACATCAATGGGCTCACCCGCAAGAATTTTCCTGGTGAAAATAAACAGAGCCATATCTGGCCTGCCCCAAGGGCCATATACGGTAAAGAATCTCAGCCCTGTGGTTGGCATGTTGTACAGGTGGCTGTAGGTGTGGGCCATCAACTCGTTGGCCTTTTTGGACGCAGCATACAGGCTTAAAGGGTGATCAACGTTATCGTGCACAGAGAACGGCATGGTTTCGTTTGCGCCGTATACCGAACTGCTGGAGGCATACACAAGGTGCCTGACATCATTGTGCCGGCAGCCCTCGAGGATATTGATGAACCCGACAAGATTAGCCTCAACATAAGCGTGCGGATTCTCAATCGAATAGCGAACGCCTGCCTGAGCTGCCAGATGCACTACCCGATCAGGTTTATAGTCGGCAAAAATAGCCGCCATAACCTCCCGATGGGCAATATCCTTACGAACTTCAGTAAAGCCCGGCCTGCAGGTCAACAGATCAAGACGGGCCTCTTTCAGGTTTACATCGTAATAATCGTTAACAACATCTACACCGATTACTTCATCGCCTCTATCCAGCAGGCGATGCGCAAGATGGGAACCGATGAAGCCAGCAGTGCCCGTAACCAGAATCTTCAAAATGCTTCCCCTTAAAAGACCACGCCCGCACTGAAGAACGGACCGTCCACTTTCAGATCTATACGATCCTTGCCATCCTTGTAGTCAATAGCCATCTGCCGATAACCCGCGCGCAACTGAAGTATGGAAACCGTGTACTGGCCGTATACGTTGAAGTCACGTATGGAATCACCACTGTAGCTGATGAAGTTGCCTTCGCCACCAGCAGACAGGCCTGTCAGGGGTAAATCGAAACGGGCGGAAAGGTAGCCCATGGGGATAACGGCGTCGACTTCTGTTTTACTTCTCTTTGAAGAGCCACCGACCTCACGGATAACAAGTTCACTGGACAACTTGCGTGCTGTCAGACCAAGGTCCAGATTCACCCAGTTATCCAGCAATTCGTAATACAGGGTGAGGTCGAGTTGTTCGAGATCCAGATCTGAATGAACATTACCGGCAGGTACCTGATCGTAAGGACTGCCAAGATTACCCCGGCCATCTTGCTTGACCAGGGTGTAGTTCAGCCGGACATTCGGCAAAACAGGAATTGGGTGTTCGATATAAATCGAGGCATCAGTGTTGGACTTGCCGCTCAGATTCAATTCACTGTCAAGATCAACTCTGTCACTCCCATGTGCGGCATGGCCGGAAAAGTCTGAATTCCAGTAGCCAACAGTCGCACCAAGGCCAACAACATCTGCCTGGGCCAGTGGTGCAGCAAGCATTATTGAGCCACCCATCGCGATCATCAGTTTACGCATAACTTATCCCTGCCTTTGTGCTTTTGCTGAATCAGTCAAACTGGATGCCAAGACGACGCCCTACTTCTTCATAGGTTTCGATGACATCACCCAATCCCTTGCGGAAGCGGTCTTTATCCATCTTCCGATGGGTTCCCTTTTCCCATATACGGCAGCCATCCGGGCTGAACTCATCACCCAGAACAATCTCACCCTTATTATTGCGCCCAAATTCCAGTTTGAAATCCACTAACAGCATACCAGCCTGATCAAACATACCCTTTAGTACGTCGTTTACCCGGAAGGTAAGTTCTTTCATTCGCGCCAGTTCATCTGCCGTTGCCCAGCCAAAACTAACGGCCAGTGATTCATTTATCATTGGATCGTGCAGCGCATCGTTCTTCAGAAATAATTCAAACGTCGGTGGAGTCAGACTTTGCCCTTCGGCAACACCAAGTCGGCGGCACAGGCTTCCCGCTGAAATATTGCGGGCAACGCATTCTACAGGGATCATGTCGAGCTTTTTAACCAGCGACTCATTGTCCGATAGCAGCGCCTCGAAGTGTGTGGGCACGCCTGCAGCCTGAAGCTTTGTCATGATAAAAGCATTGAACTTGTTGTTCACCATGCCCTTTCGACTTAGCTGTTCAATTTTTTCACCATCAAAGGCAGATGTATCGTCACGGAACACCATAATAAATTTTTCCGGATCATCGGTGCCGTATACTGATTTTGCTTTGCCTGCGTAGAGTTCTTCACGCCTTTCCATTAAATGCCTCCGAAGTAGTGCCGGCTTAGACGGCATCCCACTGAATCAGTATAGATAGTCAAATAGTTGTATCAGCAAGTCTGCTGGAGTATTTTTTCCCTTATAACTGCTTATGCGCTCCGCTGTAATAAACACACTGTTATCACGCTCTTTCAATATAACAGTGTGGGTGTGCCTCGGTTTTTCTTTATCGCTAAACCAGTCAAACCACCCGGAACTACTCTCGCTTTCAGTACGGAAATCAACATACAGCCAGCCTTCGCTCCGATTCAGGTCAATAATACCGATCCCAGCCTCACCCAGCGCGCGACTGACTTCAGCCCAGGAGCGGCCATAGTCCAGGTCCATCTGGATTGCCACGGCCATGTCGTTCTCGGAAATCAGTTTGACCCGCGGATCGCTAACCATGCCAGACGCCGCTCGCGAGACAGATTTGTTCTCTTCACGAGCTTTCAGGAACTCGCCCATATCTGCGAGAACACGCTTTTGCAGTCCCAGCGCCACCAACGTGGGGTCGGCTACGCCGGACCATGGAATAAGCTCCTGTGGCAGATTGTCTGGTGACAGCTTCCGAACCTGAATCTCTGTGGTTTTGCGGCGCACTCCTGGTGCCATACGCACCTGAAGAACAACATTTTGTTCCTGGCCATGGGGGTTGTCTGGCAGTTCAACTAACTGGCGGGCGCGCTTGCTGAAATTGACCAACTCACTCTGCAAAAGACCCAATTGAGGGCTATCAAACGCAACCCCCAGGCCACGATCCCACATATACGCATTCACAACAGGCCACAGGCGACCGGGTACATCGTTCACCAACAGCCAGGTCCGGCCGTCAAGCTCCTCTATGACATAGTTTTGTTCGAGGATCTCAGAGGTCATATCCGGCGGGCGCGGAATGTCGGAAGGATACATTTTACTGGCGTCGGCCACTGAAATATCCCGTATGGGCATTATCTGGCCAAAGCGGGTTTTGTCGGCGGTCTCAGGCAACTCAAGAGCAGGACCCTCTTTTGCGTTCACGTAGCGCTCGGAGCGATCTTCCAACAGACCGCAGCCTGAAACAAATGTCAGAAACAGCAGCCCGGATGCGAGAGCCATTGGTATGAATAAAAAACGACGACGGGTTCCTGGAAGAACCAGCATTGAGTTACTCCGGGCTAGAGATGATTTCAACAAACTCAGAGTACACCTGAGGCTTTTAATGCTTCTTCTACCTCATTGTGAAATCTGGCGCTAAGCTGAGTCAATGGTAAACGAATACCTGCACTGATCAGCCCCATTCGGTTGAGCGCCCATTTCACAGGAATGGGGTTCGCCTCAAGAAAAAGCTTACGGTTTAGTGGCATCAATAACTCATTCAGGCGAGCCGTTTCCTCACGGTTACCGGCTATGGCAGCCGCACAAAGCTGAGCCATACTTTTGGGAGCTACGTTTGCGGTGACGGATACGTTGCCTTTTGCACCTGCGAGCATCAAATCTGCTGCCGTGGCATCGTCCCCTGAATACACCGCCAGGCGGCCATCCAGAGCCTGAATCAGCTCGGTACCGCGGGGGATGTTGCCCGTGGCGTCTTTGATGGCAACAATATTAGGTATATCAGCCAGCCGGAGTACCGTTTCGTTCAGCATGTCACATGCAGTTCGGCCAGGCACGTTATACAGCATCTGGCTTATACCGGGCACAGCTTCAGCAATAGCTTTAAAGTGCAGATACAAGCCCTCTTGAGTTGGCTTGTTGTAATAGGGAACGACAAGTAAACAGGCATCAGCCCCCAGCTTCTCAGCTTCTGAAGTCAGATGGATAGCTTCGCGTGTACTGTTACCACCAGATCCGGCAATGACAGGAATACGGCCGTTTACACGTTTTATGATACGGCCAATCACTTGGCAGTGTTCTTCCGGGTCCAGCGTTGCAGATTCGCCAGTAGTACCGACGGCAACAATGCCGTTGGTGCCATTTTCGATATGAAATTCTACTAGCCTGTCCAGCTCGTCCCAGTGAATATCACCGTTCAGATGCATGGGTGTGGCCAGTGCAACAAGGCTACCCGTAATCATAAAAACTCCGTCCAGATAAAACCGACATAATAATGTTGGGCTCAAGCGTACACAAGGGAATTAAAGGCGATGTCATGTTATCCGACGCGCTACTGGCTTCAACAGAAAGCTATTCCAGCTGCGCGGGGGAATCCGATCCCTTTACCGGCCAGGCCGAAAATACCGCTTTGAGCATGGTTGCCAGCGGGATTGCAAAAAACACTCCCCAAAGCCCCCATATCCCTCCAAAGAATAGCACTGCCACTATAATAGCGATTGGATGGAGGTTATTTACCTCAGAAAAAAGTACAGGCACCAACACGTTGCCATCCAATGCCTGAATAATACCGTAAGCCACCATTACCCAGATGAAATGGCTGCCCCAGCCAAAGGCAAACAAGCCGATCATGGCAACCGGAATTGTCACCACAGCAGCGCCAATGTAAGGAATGACAACGCTCAGCCCTACCAGCAACGATAATAATGCGGCATAAGGCATGCCAAGAAACTTGAACGCTATGTACGTTGCACCACCAACAATAAAGATTTCCAGTGCCTTGCCTCGCACGTAGTTAGCACACTGAAGATTTACCTCGTGCCATATTTGAAACATTATCGGCCGCTGGCGAGGGAGCAACCGAGCAATGGACCCTAGCAAAACCTCTCTGTCTTTGAGAAAGAAAAATACCAGAATAGGAACAAGCACCATATAGATAAGCAGTGCAACCAGATCGGGAATACTGGATAACGAGAAGGACACCAGCCATTGCGTAATATGCCCTACTTCTGTGGAAACCTGTTGATACAGGGCACTAACCGCATCCGCTGACACCAGTTGTGGGTATTCCTCTGGCAAAAGCTCCAGGTACGTCTGGAGCTCACGGATGATTCTTGGTGTCTCTCTCGCAAGGTTACTGATTTGCGTCCAGACCAGTGGCAGCAAACCAAAAATAAAGCCCACCAGTACGCCAAGAAACATTAAAAACACACCAATAACGGAAACGGTTTCAGGTATGTTCAGCTTATTAAGCTTTGTGACCAGGCCCTGAAGAATAAAGGCAATAATAAGCGAGGCAATGACCGGTGCAAGCATGGCACCAAACCAGACAACGAATACGGTCCCTGTCACCAGGATCAGAAAGAGAATAACGGCTTCTTCATCTGAAAAATATTTGTGTGCAAGGCCGCGTAAAATTCTGATCATTGATGTCTCCGGAAGATTAACCGCCGCACTTTATCACAAACCGGTACTGGCCACTGGTTTGTGATGAGCTGACAAGCTGGTGTTTGGAAAGCTTTAGAAACGCGGGGATGTCGCGGGCAGAACCGGCATCTGTAGCGATCACCTCCAGCTCGCTCCCCGGAGCCATTGTGTTGAGCTCCAGTTTGGTCTTGAGCAGAGGCATCGGACAGCGAAGCCCGGATGCATCCAGAATACGATCAGCCATAGAAACAACGCACCATTGCAATAACAATAAGCGGATTTAACAGGCAAGCATTATGCCGAGAGTGGTAATGTATTGCATCACAAACCTTTTTACTCTGAAGGCCGGGACTTTTTATTGTAACCTGCTGTCAAAGCGGTACTTCCAATCAAAGGCAAACAGCATTACATGAATGTTTTGAGACCCCGTATTTCCCACATCAGGCCTCTGGCAAAAGCCGGTATTCTGGCCATCTGCCTTGCTCTCGCCCACTCTCCGGTGATTGCTCAGGAGAGTAGCTTACCAAATATCGGGGGCAGCGGTGGGGGTGGTCTTATATCAGACCAGCAGGAAGCTGAGATCGGGCGGCAAGTGATGATATCAATTCGCCGGTCTGCACCCAGAATTACGGATCCACTGGTCTACGACTACCTGAGTTCGATTGTTTACCGGCTGGTTCCCTATGCGTCCTTGTCCAACACAGACCTTACGCTGACTCTGATTGACGATCCGGCAATCAACGCATTCGCGGTGCCCGGTGGGGTTGTTGGCGTAAATGGCGGGTTGTTTCTTAACTCGGTAACCGAGCAGCAGTTTGCCTCGGTACTGGCCCACGAACTTGCTCACCTTAGCCAGCGGCACTTCGCCCGACGGCTTGAACAGCAAAAAAACAGTGCCCCACTCGCACTGGCTGGCATGATTGCAGGCATTGTACTGACCGCGGTTACTCAATCTGACATTGGCATAGCAGCCATTGCCGGCACCCAGGCACTTGCCATTCAGAATATGCTGTCTTACAGCAGAGCCAATGAGCAGGAGGCAGACCGGGTAGGTCTGGATATACTTGCCTCAGCGGGGATGGATCCACGGGGAATGCCCGAGATGTTTGAAATCATGATGCGCCAGAACCGGCTTCAGGGGCATCAGGTTCCAGAATATTTGTCCACGCACCCGTTAACTCAAAGCCGGGTATCTGATACACGAAACCGGGCTGAGCAGTACCCCCACAACAAAGTGCACGAGAGCCTGGAATACCACCTGATACGCAGCCGTCTTCAGGTTCATTACACTGCGTCACCCGAGGTGGCTGTCGAAACATTCAAAGGGTATCTCAGCCGGCCAGGCGCTGAAAAAAACAGCGCCCTTCGTTATGGACTTGCCGTTGCGTATCAGGAGAATAATCAGGCGGACAAAGCAGCCAGTATCCTGGAGGAACTGCTTGCCAATAACCCCGGACGCATTACTTTTCAGGTAACTCTTGCTGAGGTGATGATAAAGCAGGATCGCCTGAAGGAAGCCAGGGCGCTACTGGAAGATGCATTGGCGCGAAACCCGGGCAACTATCCAATTGTATATACACTTGCGGAAGCTGAAATTGCAGATGGCAGCGGCGCTGCAGCAGCCGAACACTTGCGGCAACTTGCCCGGCAGCTACCCGCCCAAGAACACATCTGGCTAACCCTGGCAGAAGCAGAAGGCATAGCCCGGAACATTGTGGGTGTTCATCGTGCACGGGCAGAATACGATGCATTGATGGGCGATCTTGAATCTGCCCAGCGGCAACTACGCCAAGCTCAGGAAAAACTGCCCGCAGGCTCCCCTCAACGCCAGATCGTCACAGAAAGACTGGCAGAGATCACTGCCCGACTTAATATCCGAAAGAACGGCTAACGGGCCAGAAGCCTGACCCGAAATTACCCAGTCACGCGTTGCCAGCAACTTTAAGATCCAGATCGGCGGTGAAATCGAGCATCCGCCGCAGTGACTTAAGCGCTTTGACCCGAACATGCTCTTCCACAAAAACCTCCTGATCTCCTGTCTCCAGAACATGCAACAGGTTTTCCAGGCCATTCATGGCCATCCAGGGGCACTGCGCGCAACTGCGACAGGTTGCCCCATCACCAGCCGTCGGGGCTTCCAGCAATGTCTTGGTGGGCGCGAGCTGCTGCATCTTATAGAAAATGCCACTGTCTGTAGCAATAATGAATGTGTCATTCGGCAGCGTTTGTACGGCATGTATAAGCTGGGAAGTTGAGCCTACTACATCAGCCATTTCCACAACACTGCTCGGTGATTCCGGGTGCACCAACACGGCGGCATCGGGATACAGCGCTTTCAGATCTTCAAGCCCGCGGGATTTGAATTCTTCGTGAACAATGCAGGCGCCATCCCATAACACCATATCGGCACCGGTGGTCTTTTGAAGGTAATGGCCGAGGTGCTTGTCCGGTGCCCATAGAATCTTTTCGCCGCGAGCATCCAGGTTCTCGATAATTGCCTGCGCGCAACTTGAGGTGACAACCCAGTCTGCCCGTGCTTTTACAGCAGCCGATGTGTTGGCGTAAACCACCACGGTACGATCCGGATATTGATCGCAGAATTCGGCAAACTCATCTGGCGGGCAGCCGATGTCCAGAGAGCAGGTTGCCTCAAGTGTGGGCATGAGCACTCTTTTCTCGGGGTTAAGTATCTTGGCAGTTTCACCCATAAAACGGACACCCGAAACTACAACCGTAGACGCCGGATGTTCGTTACCAAATCTGGCCATTTGAAGGGAGTCGGCAACGCAGCCTCCGGTTTCTTCAGCCAGGCGCTGAATATCCGGATCTACGTAATAATGCGCGACGAGCACAGCGTCTTTTTCTTTGAGAACGGCCTTGATACGGCGTTCAAGGTGCGCTTTTTTATCTGCGCTGAGCGGCTTGGGCTCCGCAGCGTGGGCCAGGTACTCCTGAACAAGGATACGGTCTTCAGCTCTTGTCATTACTGCATCTCTGTATTGCGTGGTTTCCGGAGTATACCACTTCAAATCTGTTTTTCTCGGCTACGAACTTGTTCTAGGATGAATCTCCGAGGCTCAGTACAAGTACCCATGCCGGGCAACAATCTTCCATAAAGAGATATGGGCTCACAGGCAAAAAAAAAGAGCCAAGGGGCTCTTTTTTCACAGAACCATTGGAAACGTTCTGTTATTTGGTGGGTCGTGGGCGGCTCGAACGCCCGACCAATTGGTTAAAAGCCAACTGCTCTACCGACTGAGCTAACGACCCGTAACTGCTAACCAGATACCGGGGTACTGATAAATTCCGACACGCATCAGCGCTTTTTACGTTTGCCGCACATTATTCCGGAATTTAGAATTTGGTGGGTCGTGGGCGGCTCGAACGCCCGACCAATTGGTTAAAAGCCAACTGCTCTACCGACTGAGCTAACGACCCAAACGAGGCGCATATAGTAATGATTTTTCGGCGTTGATCAACCCCTTTTACCAAGGTTCCTCAATATTTTCGCCGCAAACAACGATCCGGGACTCTAAGATTCCAAAAATTTGCCAGCCAGTTTTGCTGCGTTAGTGCCCGGATAATCGTGTATAACACTCTCCATACGCTTTACCGCTTCTTTGCGTTCGCCCAGCCGATCAAGCGTTATACCAAGCTTGTAGCACGCGTCAGGAGCCTTCCTGTGATCCGGGTAGCGGGTCGCGACAATGCTGAATGCTTGTTTGGCTTGTTCAAGCTGCGGTGTAACCAAATACACCTCACCCAACCAGTAATACGCATTTACAAGCAAATCACCTTCCGGGTACTTATCAATAAATTCGTACAACTTATTGATCGCTTCATCGTATTTTTTCTGTTTATGGATCAGATTCTGAATGTGATCGTAAGCCTTTTGTTCGTCGGCACCCGGCTGTCGATAATCTCTTTGTACGGGCAACGGCCTGACATTACCCCTGGAGTCACCAGCGGCACCAACCTGTTGTGCAGGCTGACCTGATAGTTTTTCAGACAAGTCCAGAATACGCTGGTCCAGATCGATATACCGATCCCTGCCCTGCTGCTGTAAACCCTTGATCAAATGCTTCTGTTCTTCCACTTCCCCTTGCAGTCGCTGCACTTCACCCTGTAACTGCTGAATCATATAGAACAGCTCAGCGGTTGCCTGGCTGTTGTTTGCCTTACGTTGGGTTTCAGACGCACTATTCTGGAAAGCTGGTGTCGCTGACTGCGCCAGTACGACTCCCGCTTGCGCGAACGCAAACGGGAGCACAACTGCCGCCATGAGTTGTTTTCTCATGGTAGGTCCTGATAATAATTGTGTTTACTGGAATACAAGCTCAACGCGACGATTCTGGGCCCATACACTTTCCCCGGAACCCATCACTGCCGGCTTTTCTTCACCATAGCTTATTGTTTCCAACTGACCCCGTGAAGCACCATTTACAATCAGGAAACGTTGAACTGCATTGGCACGACGCTCACCCAGCGCAAGGTTGTACTCTTTGCTGCCACGTTCGTCTGCGTGGCCTTCAATACGCACTTTCTGGCCCGGGTTATTAGCGAGGTAGCGGGCATGTGCAATCAGCACATCACGAGCCTCCTGCTTGATCTCAGCGGTATCAAAGTCAAAGTAGAAAACTGTGATATCGCGCAGGGCAACCTGTTCAGCCTGCCGCTGGGCATTAGAGCGTTCTTCGTCGGTCAGGGCCGATGAAGAGATACCGTCCTGATCGCCACCGCCGTATACGGTGGAACCACCTTGCTGGTCGATAGGTTCAACATCTGAACCGTATGCACCATCTTCCATGGTGTCGCCTGTTGAGCTGCAACCGGCAAAAAGACCGACAGACAGAAGAACTGCAAATACCTTGGCTTGAGCTGACAATTTCATACCTATTTCCTTTCGATGATTTAGTTTAGTTTTTGACTCACCTGCCGGTAGCCAGGGACTAACAGCTACCGGGTCAGTGGCCCCCACGCTGGTTCACGCACATCACCTTCTGATGCGGGAAGACTGTAGGCGTCTCCTCCATCCGCCGAAATAACGGTAAGCACACTGCTGTCACCCTGTTTTGTGGCGTAAATCAACATCCGGCCATTGGGTGACACGCTGGGTGACTCATCGGATTCTGTCCGGGTAAGAACTGTTTCTTCCCCGGTTTTCAAGTTGGTTCTGGCAATGCCAAATGCCCGATCTCTCTGGTGCACGTAATAAACAAATTTGCCACTACTATCCGGCCTTGGCCGGGCATTATACCGGCTACCAAAGGTAATTCTCCTGGGTTCGGCATTAACGTTTTCTTTATAATATATCTGTGGACCACCGGAGCGGTCTGACGTGAAGAATAAACCTTTCCCGGCAGAATCCCAGCTTGCCTCGGTATCTATAGCCCAATGATTGGTGAGTCGTTTCAGCTGACGACTCTGCAAATCCATCTGATAGATTTCCGCATTGCCATCCTTGGACAAAGTCATCAGCATTGACTGGCCATCATGAGACCACGCGGGTGCCGAGTTAAGACCCGGAAAATCGGCAATCTTGGTACGCTTTCCAGAGGCCATTTCGTGAATATAAATGGCGGGCTTGCCGGTTTCGAATGATACGTAGGCCAGCTTTTTACCGTCTGGAGACCAGGCCGGCGACAATAGCGGCTCCGGGCTTTCCAGTCGGATTTGTGCGCGTTTGCCGTCTACGTCACTCACCTGCAAACGATAGCGGGATTTGCCATTGTGCTTATCCAGCGTGATATAAGCGAGCTTGGTAGAAAAGGCACCCGGCACACCGGTAATCGCCTCATAAACCTTGTCACTTATATGGTGGGCAAGTGAACGGAGATTGGCTACGGGTGCAGACGCTGTTTCGCCCAGAATCCGCTTTTCTGTATTTACATCAAACAGCTCATACCGAGCCTGAACCTGACCAGCCTTTTCAGTCAACCCGCCGACCAGAACATAGCGCTGGCCAAGCATGCGCCAGTCACGGAAAAAAACCTCGTCGCGCCTGGACGGAAGGCTTAACATTTTCTCCGGTGCCAGAGAGCGAAACTCCCCCGTCATCACCAGATCGTCCCGAACAATGCTACTGACTTTGTCACCCGGTGGAATGGCGCCGCTTTCAGCAAAGGGCACTATTGACACGGGGATGGCTGAATCTGCACCCTCGGTGACTCGAATCAAAAGCTCTGCGTGTACGGTTGTTGCAGCCAAAAATGTAAGTATGGCTGCCATCAGTGCAAAGCCAGTGACTGTATGTGATTTCTGTGGTAACGGCATAGTCAAAATTCGCT
>DATJDA010000097.1:0-22825 GCA_035497695.1 Marinobacter sp.
TCCCTGCATTGTTCCACCCATCTGTGCTTTCATGGGCAACGTGGTCAAGACGTTCCACCATAACAATGTCGAGGGACGGGTCTAGCTGTTTAAGCATCATTCCGAGGGTGGCGCTCATGACGCCACCGCCGACCAGCACTACGTCTGCTTGTCTAACGACCATCGGTTTATACCCTGGCTAATATTGAAGCTGTGCACTCCTCCACGATCAGCAGAGAAGCTTTCGGAAGCCGGTTAAGCGCAAGGTAAAAGGCGCCACCGTTTGTCCCTGTGTGAATTTGGACGCGATTATCCCAATTTTTATCGGAATAATAAACCGCGAACGTCATTCAGGATGATCTGAGATGGTTGGTTATGATATACCTCATCGGGATTATTTACGAACACTCGCCGCCATCGACTCTCCACCGGCGCTGTCGCTATAATTAACATTAAAGGGCTGACCATAGGCCACTATATGCGTTATCTTGCACACACTTCCAGCGGCTTATAGGCTCGGCATATGCCAGCCTTTAAACCCGATGCCCGGACATTTTTCAACTGAGGTTTTCTCATGGCATTAGCGATTGGCGCAATCATTGCCGGTCTTATTTTATTGGTGTGGAGTGCAGACAAGTTTGTTGATGGTGCTGCAACCACCGCCAGACGACTGGGCATGCCGTCACTATTGGTTGGTATGGTTATTATCGGTTTCGGCACATCAGCCCCGGAACTTGCGGTTTCCGCCATGGCAGCAGCCGATGGTAACTCTGGCCTGGCTCTGGGTAATGCCTATGGTTCCAACATCACCAATATTGCGTTAATTATTGGCCTGGTAGCCATTATCGCTCCTGTCGCTATGCACACTCAGGTTCTCCGCAAGGAACTGCCACTCCTGATTGTTCTTACGCTTATTGCCGGAGCCCAGTTGATTGATGGTGAACTTTCCCGCGTGGATGGCGTCGTTTTGCTGGCCGTATTTGCCCTTGTTATGGGGTGGTCGGTTTATCAGGGGTTACAAGGCAAGGCAGATCCGCTGGGGAATGAGTCGATACCGGAGCCGGCATCAGAACTCATGTCCCTGAAATGGGCCATTATTTGGCTGGCGATCGGTTTAATTGTACTGATTGCCAGCTCCCGGTTGCTGGTGTGGGGAGCCGTTGACATTGCCCAGAGCCTGGGTGTCAGCGACCTGGTTATAGGCCTTACAATTGTGGCTATCGGTACATCATTACCGGAACTGGCATCGGCGCTGGCTGCAGTCCGCAAGAAAGAACACGACCTGATCCTTGGTAACATTCTCGGATCCGGAATTTTTAATACCCTGGCGGTTGTTGGCCTGGCAGCAACCATTCACCCACTGACAGTTGATCCTGAGGTTTTGTATCGGGACTGGAGCCTGATGCTGGCAGTGACCGTGGGATTACTCTTGATGGGCCTTGGGCTTACCGGTCACCGAAAACTTATCAGCCGTTTTGATGGCGTCATTTTGCTGCTGGTTTACGTGGCTTATATTGGCTATCTGTTTTCCAGTGTAGTCTCTGCATCAACAGCTTGATGCCGCAGTTCACGCACTTTCCCTGAACACCAGTGAAATGGAATTCAGGCAATAGCGCTGACCAGTAGGCGGCGGACCATCCGGGAATACATGGCCCAGATGGCTATCACAGCGAACGCATCGGGCCTCTGTGCGGACCATGCCAGCACTGGTATCCGTTAAATGACGCAGATGCTCCGGATTAAATGGCTGGAAGAAACTGGGCCAGCCAGTGCCGGAATCAAATTTGGCATCAGAGCTAAACAGCGGCAAATCACAAAGCCGGCAGTGGTAGACACCGGTTTTTTTGTTATCCAGAAGGGTTCCGCAAAACGGATGCTCCGTACCGTGGTCCAGTAATATGTGGCGCTCTTCGGGGGTAAGTTCCCGGGCTTTCTGATCTATCTCGCTGCTGGTCAGGGCAGTCAGATCATGCCCGGTTGCAGAAATACTCATTTCCATTCTCCATACGTCGCACTGTGTCTATACACCACTCCGGTCAGGCCGTGTCATCAGTATTTCGGCCAGCGTATTCGGGTTTGGCCCGATCCCCAAAATAATCCATGAATTTTTTCACTTTCGGAACGGCCACCGCCATCACGTATGGCTGGTACGGATTGCGGGCCGCGAAGTTCTGATGATGAGATTCTGCCGGGTAGAAGGCTTCCAGCGGCTCAAGTGCGGTTACAATCGGAGCCGGATACACCTCAGCCATATCCAATTGTTGAATATAGGCCTCAGCGATACGCCTTTGCTCGGGTGTTTCATAAAAAATTGCAGAACGATACTGGGTACCCTTATCATTACCCTGCCGGTTAAGCTGAGTAGGATCATGGGCCACTGAGAAGAATATCTTGAGCAGCTCTCCAAACGTGACTTTCGCCGGGTTGTAGCGGACATCTGCAGCTTCGGCGTGGCCCGTAGTGCCTGTACAAACGGCCTCATAGTTCGCCGTATCGGCGCTACCGCCGACGTATCCGGACTCAATTCGGGTGACACCATCCATAGCCTGAAATACCGCTTCAACACACCAGAAGCACCCACCTGCCAGCACAATCCGGCCCTCACCATCCGCCTGCGGCAAATCCTGCTCCGGGTCAGGGAATCGGCTTCGGGGCACACTTAACCCCGGAATTTCGCATGATGTCGTCATGATGTCCTCGTTTTTTCAACAGTGTGTATCTTCAGGACTTTCAACCATACAGATTGTGGCCCTTACGACCGTAATTTACCAATATCACAGAACATGAACATTATGCTGATCCGGTTGCATAGCCAGCGAGGCCAACCATAATGACAAGCGGGGGTTGTCTCTTAATCACAATACACACTGGCAATCACCCGCACGGCCTATCAAGGACACCAACATGACAGCAAGGGCTCGCACACCCGAAAGCCCGGATGAGCTTCTGGAGCATCGTCTTGGCCTTCGACTGGGGCCGGTTCATGTCCGCCAGCGCCTGGCTATGGAACGGGACGCAGAGGCGGTGATGGCCGGCAATCGCTCTGGTCGCTTCCGCCTGAAGAGCATCACCAATGCCCCTGAATTTATACGTTTTTGCCTGAAGTTATCAGGGCTTCTTGCCCGTGGCGAGAAAAACAGCCGGCGGCTTGTAACCACCCACAACCACTTTCACCTGCCAGGTTTACCCACGGCTTTTGAAGGCTTTCGCATACTGCACCTGACCGACTTGCACGTTGATATGGATGAAGAAAACCTGCAGGCGGTCATCCGACAGATTCAACCCCTGGATTATGATCTTTGTGTGCTTACCGGTGATTACCGACGGCTGACCTGGGGGCCGGTAAATGCTGCTCTCGATGGTATGGCCCGGTTACGAAAAGCCATTCAGGGTGATGCCTACGCGGTACTGGGCAATCACGACAGCATCCGCATGCTGCCAGCTCTGGAGGATATGGGGTATTCATTACTGATGAATGAGATGACGCCTATTGAAGCCGGAGACTCACACATTTACCTGGCGGGCGTAGACGACGCGCATTTCTATAAAGCCCACGACCTCCACCGTGCCGGACATGATATTCCGTCAGACGGAATCGGAATTCTGCTGAGCCACACCCCGGAAATCTGGCGCGAAGCCGCTCACGCCGGCTACCATGTCTTTTTATGCGGACACACGCACGGTGGTCAGATCTGCTTGCCAGGCGGCATTCCGGTCATCCTGGATTCAGACTGCCCACGTCATTTCGGGCGCGGATATTGGCAGTTCAGTAATATGCAGGGATATACCTCGGTCGGTGCAGGCACATCGGTCGTTAATGTCAGGCTCAACTGTTTGCCAGAGGTGACCATTCACACACTCACACGCCGCTCATACAGGTAGCTCTGCGCCCGTAAGCGTCAGTAAGGCTGGTTGCGAATACCAAGACGAAAAAGAATCGGCGAGAAAATAACGTTTGAAAGCGCAAACAACGCCACAAGAAGCAGAGCCACCCAAACACTCAGTGGCAACCAGAAAACAGCCAGAATGAGGGGCAACGCAGCCTCTGGGATCTGGTCCACACCCCTCGCCCTGGCACTGGGCTCAAGCCCCCAGCGGCGCTTGGCAAAACTGCTGAGCAAATCGCCTGAAAGCGCCAGGCTCCCGAACAGCAGGCCAAACAGGAAGCCAAGCTCTACCCACCACGAAAACAGGGCGCAGGATAAAGCACCTGCCACCAGCCCCCGCCACGTTTTACTGGCACCTAATACTGGCCGGCCATCAAACCACAAGCGCCCGCCATCAACTGGTGAGGCCCAGTAATTCCGTAAAACTTTCGCAGCAACAACAGGGGCCCCATTAGCCAGCACCAGCATAACAAAAAGTTCCAGTGATATTGGCAAGCACACTCCTGATCAGGTTGTAGCTTACGGGCCTTCTCTCACTTATCCGGACTTCAGGCAATACCTCCCCGGGTTAGCTTCAGCGGATCCATCAACTCCTCCAGCCTTTCCCGGGTAAGTCCGCTGCGCTCTTCCGCCACGTCGATGACTGGCCGGCCGGTGCGATAGGCTTCTTTGGCAATTTCCGAAGCCAGGCTATAGCCAATCTCGGGATTGAGAGCAGTAACCAGTACCGGATTCCGGCCGACCCCTTCATTCAGCGTTTCAGTATTTACAGTAAACTCCCGAATCGCTTTATCTGCCAGCAAGTTAGATACATTACCAAGCATGCCGATCATATCCAGCAAGTTGCCAGCCACCAGCGGCAACATGACGTTTAGCTGGAAATTACCAGACTGTCCGGCAATAGCAATGGCACTGTCCAGCCCCATTACCTGCGCTCCCACCATAACGACAGATTCTGGAATAACCGGGTTCACTTTGCCGGGCATAATACTGCTGCCCGGCTGCAGTACCGGCAAGCTGATTTCTGCCAGGCCATGAATTGGGCCGCTGTTCATCCAGCGCAGATCGTTGGCGATTTTGGTCAGCACTATGGCTACACCCCGTAATTGTGCTGACAAAGCCACCGGGCCATCTATAGCACTCTGGGCAACAAATTTGTGCTCCAGGGAACTGAAATCATAACCGGTATTGGACTTCAGAAACCGAACAAACTGGCCAGCGAATTCCAGCGGAGCATTCACTCCCGTACCGATTGCTGTACCGCCCTGGGGAACGGCCAGTAGCTCATCAGCTGCGGCCTCCACTCTTTTTTCTGCCGCAGCCAATTGTTCGCGCCAGGTTCGGAGCTCTTGCCCAAGCGTAACGGGCATGGCATCCATCAAGTGTGTACGGCCGGTTTTTACCTGTTCTGAAAAGCTGGCCTCCCGCTCGTAAATAACCCCCCGCAAGTGTGTCAGTGCGGGTAACAACTGCTCTTTCACTGCAATAACAGCGCTGACATGAATGGCTGTGGGAATAACATCATTCGAGCTTTGGCTCATGTTGACATGATCGTTAGGGTGAACCTCTACCCCCTGGCGGCCAGCCAGAGCAGCAATCACTTCATTCACGTTCATATTGGTGCTGGTTCCCGACCCGGTTTGATAGCGGTCTATCGGGAACTGATCTGGATACTCTCCGGCAATCAGTGCCTGGCAGGCACTGACAATGGCCTGACGCGGACCATTTCCAAGAAGGCCCAGGCTGGAATTTGCTTCCGCCGCTGCTCGCTTAACCTGCGCGACGGCCGCGATAAATGCCGGAGGCATAGGCTGCCCGCTTACCGGGAAATTCTCTATGGCGCGCTGAGTCTGGGCCCCCCAGAGCGCAGCCACGGGCACATGAACTTCACCCAGGCTGTCTTTTTCTATTCTGAACTTGCTCATAGTTTCTCCTGCCAGTGTATTTAGCCATAAAATCGGCACGCGCCTGACGGCAGCGCCAGGCCAAAATCAACCTTCCCCCTGTGCCTTAAGACGTACGTGGTCGCAAATACCCGTCACCTGCTCAAAATTCATAATCAGCGTATGCACGGTGTTGGTGTAGGTATCATGGAGATGGAATTTAAAACGGGACTGTTTTTCACCCTGAAGCCATGCATCATACTCCCGCACCAGCTCTCGTACATCTCCACCCTCATCTTTACTCCAGGTGGCATTAAAAGGGCCGAATATTCCACCACCAGCCAGGCAGACGGTGACTTCATGGTTGGTCAGACCGGTTTCCTGAGCGTTCATAATCATTCCTCCATTGCTCTTCCTTATCAGATACTGCCCGGCACCTGCCGGTCAGAAAAAGCCCAACGGGTTGATGTCATAACTGGTCAGCATGCACTTGGTCTGCTGATAATGTTCCAGCGCCATTTTGTGGGTTTCACGGCCGATACCGGATTTTTTGTAACCACCGAAGGCCGCATGCGCCGGGTAAGCGTGAAAGCAATTCATCCATACCCGCCCGGCCTGAATAGCACGCCCCACACGGTAAGCCCGGTTGGTATCACGGGTCCAAACCCCGGCACCCAGACCAAATTCCGTATCATTGGCAATGGCCAGGGCTTCCTCTTCTGTTTTAAAAGTAGTGACACCAACAACCGGGCCGAAGATTTCCTCCTGAAAGACCCGCATTTTATTGTCGCCCCTGAACAGGGTGGGCTGAATATAGAAGCCGCCATTGAACTCTTCGCCCATTTCTTCACGATCACCACCGGTAAGAACAACAGCCCCTTCCTGCTTGCCAATGTCGAGATAGGACATAATTTTGTCGTACTGCTCCTTACTGGCCTGGGCACCTACCTGAACATCTGTATCCAGTGGATTACCGCGCTTGATTGCCTTGGTGCGCTCAACCACCATCTGCATGAACTCTTCGTACATATCCTCCTGAACCAGCGCGCGCGACGGGCAGGTACACACTTCGCCCTGGTTAAAGAACGCCAGAACCAGCCCCTCCACACACTTGCTGATGAACTCCGGCTCTGCGTTCATAACATCCGAGAAATAGAGGTTCGGAGATTTACCGCCTAACTCCACGGTGGATGGAATAATATTCTCGGCCGCACACTTCAAAATGTGCGAGCCCACTGGCGTTGAACCCGTGAATGCAATTTTTGCAATGCGCTTGCTGGTAGCCAGAGCCTGCCCGGCTTCTATGCCATAGCCATTAACAATATTCAGCACACCCGGTGGTAACAAATCACCAATAATTTCCATCAAAATCAGAATGCTGGCAGGTGTTTGCTCAGCCGGCTTAAGTACCGTGCAGTTTCCGGCTGCCAGGCATGGGCCTAACTTCCATGCCGCCATTAACAGCGGGAAGTTCCACGGAATAATCTGACCAACCACCCCCAGTGGCTCCTGAAAGTGATAAGCCACCGTGTTGCCATCAATTTCCCCCATGTGGCCTTCCTGGGCCCGGATGCAACCGGCAAAATAACGGAAATGGTCCGCTGCCAGAGGTATATCGGCATTCAGTGTTTCACGAACGGCCTTGCCATTATCCCAGGTTTCCGCAACCGCAAGCTTTTCCAGATTTGCTTCGATACGATCAGCAATTTTCAGAAGAATACTGGCACGCTCCTGAACGGAGGTTTTACCCCATGCAGGTGCTGCTTTATGAGCGGCATCCAGGGCCAGCTCAATATCGTCTTCTGTGGAGCGGGGAATTTCACAAATAAAATCGCCAGTTACAGGTGTAATGTTCTCAAAATACTGGCCTTTTACCGGCGCAACCCACTCGCCACCGATGTAGTTTTCATAACGTGACTTGAAGGAAACGACCGAGCCGTCCCTCCCTGGCTGTACATAGATCATGTTGGAGACCTCTCATTTGACTGCGAAAGGGTACGCAGTCTTTCGCGTTCACCTATTCAATGTAGACCTGAAACCCGGATAATTGAATGCGATGCCGTGAGTATAAGAGGGATAAAACGATTAACCTGGTGTTAGCCCGGGAACTGCTCAAGTTCCTTCAGGCAATCGATAAGAAAACTTTCGGGATCTGTCATAACAGCTTCATCTGCCACCACACCAAACTGAACGTTACCTGCGTAGCTGACGATACTAACCCCCAAACCAATGTCACCCGCCTGGGGTACCCAGAACATCTGCTCGGTAATCTGACAGCCGGCAATGTATCTGACCTCCGGAGTGCCGGGCACATTAGACACAACGGCACTGGCCTTGCGATAGAACATGTCGGCCACTGGCTGGCGCCAGGGGTCGGGAATAACCGATGCGCCGGCGGCCAGCACCCAGGCAATACCAGGCTGCCAGCTTTTTTTCAGACGCCGGGTTTCATGCTTAATTCGATAAAGCCGCTCCAATGCACTGTTACCATCTATCGGCAGGGGCACAAACACCGTTCCGAAAAAGTTACCGAGATCTCCCGGGGCAGGTTTTAGTTCATCAGGCAAACTGGAGCGAATATCCACAGGAATTGCTGCATGAAGTATCGCATTCTCCAGCTCATCCTCTGACAGCCCCAGCCGATTGCGCACGGCTGCCGCTACACAACTGAGCAGAACATCATTAATGGTGGCACTCGTTGTTTTCGCTATGTTCCGGAAGCGCTCCAGTGGAATTGGCGGTGACCATCGACACTGCCGCCGGCCAAGCAGTGGCCGCTTCAGATCGGAATGACTGTCTTCTGGCTGAGCCAGAAAATTACTGAGTTCGCTAACCAGTTTCAGGCCCTGGCGGGACGCCTGTTCCAGGATTTTTCCGGTCTGCTGCCACGGACTTTTTCCCAAACTGCTACCAGCAGAGCCAAAAGCACTGTCAACCTTGCCTGCAGGCTCTGGCTTGGCCGCCATCAACTGTTCTGACCAGGCTTGCACAGCTTCCGTCCAGCGGGCCAGTTGCGGTACTTCTGCAGCACCGTATATTGCCGGGTGCTGTAGCGGTGATGGCGGGCAAAGGCGCTCAAATATTCCCAATAGTGACAGCCCGTCTGCGTAGCAGTGATGCATACGCAGCAAAAGTGCCGCACCACCCTCTGCATTAGGTACCAGCCAGAATTTCCACAACGGACGATACATCACCATTGGTTGATTCAGGCGAACAGATACCCACTCCTGCAGCTCATCTGGCGTGAAGCGATCAATAATTACATCTAGATGATGTTTCAGGTCGAATACCGGATCCGGCTCCCATCGCCAGGCTGCGGTGTGCTTTACCGGCATGAAACGAAACCGCTCCCAGGCTACCCAGTAAATGTTCAGAAATTCCCGAAACCGGGGCGCGGTCAGACCATCCACCCGCAGCATAACGGTGATCGTCATGGGGTTTTCCGGTCGTTCCAGAGCCAGCCAGGCTGAATCCGCAGGCAGCAGGAGGTGCGATTGCTCGTGACTCAAACCTGAACATCCCCGGGTGAATAGTGAAAGTTGGTAAAATCCGGACTCCGCATTGTGCCAGACAAGCCAGATTGGCTCCATACACTGTACTGGCTCACACACTTACAAAAAATTACACAGAAGTAACTCTTCCCCTCTATACTGGTTATAAGCCTTAGTGCAATGGTTATGAGCAGTATCCGAAGCATCAGTAATTGGCCTTGGCTGGACATAAACTGAGTTGCCAGCGCCAATAGATATCTGACGCATTCAGAGTAAAACAGTGTTACCAGCACACCGACTCCAATAACAGGCCATTGCCGTGCTGGGAGGAGAGCAGTTATGAAAGCAAGCCATATCCGCAAGCTTATTCAGCCCATTGAAAGCGCTTATTCCGAGATGTTTTCAGGACGGGTGTACCGTGTAGGTGAAGGAGCCATGTCGGTTCGGAACCACAGTGGTGAAGCAGAGCGAACCGTTATCGGTGTGCACGGCTTTCTTGAGAATCACTGTTATTTCACACAGTCTTACGATGAACCTAACACGGAACTGATTCTGCTCACCTGCAGCAACTACCACATCCCGGTTAATGGCGTAACGCCGGAAACACCGTCGTGGGAAGTGGCTATCAAGTACCTGGAAGGTACTATCGAGTACGACGCCTGCATTCTGAACCAGGGCCTGGCCAATCTGCCAACGACGAATCATGTGCGCGTACATGGTCATTCCCGTGGTGGCGCGGTTATTCTTGAAGCTATCAGGCAGCGGCCGGAACTGTATGAAGAAGTTGAAGTCGTACTGGAGGCGCCTGCTCTGCCCCAGGCAAAAATTCATGGCCTGGTGACTACCTTGCTTGAGCCGGTAGGTCACGGCATGTGGCCCTGGTTAATCCGGCTGATCAGCAATGCACCGGCTTCAGCCTATGGCCAGACATTCTTTGGCAAGATGAATCCTCGTAAAAAATTGCTGCTGAGCAAGCTGTTCTCTGCAACAAAGGATCATCTGACCATTGTCCGCAATATCGAAAACATTATGGAGTGGATGGAGCGCACAGATACCCACGTATATAGTCATATACGGTATGGCACCTTCCTGATTCCAGCAGTAGACAGACTACTTGATCGCAGCGCCATGCTGGCCAGTGCCCGCCAAAGCCCAACCACCATGCGCATAGTGGAAACAGAAGCTCCAAGCCACTTCATTACCCTTGATAGCAAAGAATGGGTACCTGGCTTTGAAACTCTTTCTGCGGCCGTACACAGCTAGGCCTTCTGTCAGGTCACCAGGCGCGGCTGCACACATCGCCTCACTCCGTTAAACTACTCTCCCCAGAGTTTAACGGAGTGAGTCAGCATGTATCGCGAGCGCCTTGTCAGTACACAGGTCAGTTCCGACAGCGCCCGCCGGTTACAGCAGATACTGCTCGACTATCACGATTTTCGCCAGCACAAACTGGTTCACCCGCTGCGGGATAACAGTTTTCACGTGTCAGACTGGCAAGCCACCCGCCTGAAGTCGACTCATCACGATCTATATGAGCATTCCGGTTACCATGCCGGCCTCGAGTTTTTGCTGACGGACTTATACGCACCCACCAGCATGACCCGGCGAGACGACAATATTGACCGGGTATTTCCAAAGATGGTCAAGTGGCTGTCCGGCAGTCAGCTCAACACCTTGGCAGGATTGGTAGAACTGAACCTGATGACCCAGCAGTTGGATCTGGAACTGACCGAACGCTTTCATGAGCAAGGCACCGATACTGCCAGCCTGACGACCAGACACTACTGCGAAGCCTATCGCGCAAGCGCACTCCTGAGCCAGCGAGAACGCCAGATTAGCCTGGTCGCAGAGGTAGGCCAGCAATTGGATCATTACGTTCGCAACCGCACTCTCGGCTGGCTGCTAACCATCAGCAGAGCGCCGGCAGACATGGCAGATCTCAGCGATCTACACAACTTTTTGCACCGTGGCTACACAGCTTTCCGAAATATGGACAATGTACAACGACTTATCGAGCGGCTGGTCGCAAGAGAAAAGCAGGTCATGGAAAACATCCTGAGCAACCACCCGGACCCATTTCGGCTTTCAGGTGATTTTTAACGCAGCAGGCATCGTTAGCCTCAGGCTTTGGTTATGTCATCCAGCTGAGCGTTAATTTCCTGCTCAATTCTCGATTTGAACGGCCTGAGCAGAAAACCCAGTTCCAGGTGCATATGCAAATCTGAACGCTCAATCGCCAGTCGGCCTTTTACTCCACTGCGACTGAATCTGAGCACGTCTCCGTCCCACTGGTAGTTCAGGTCAAACTTTTTTGACAGATCCCTTGCCAGAGCTTCTGCGGCTTCCCGGGCATGTTCTTTGTCAAGAGAATGGGAGCGGTGGATATCAATAACGGACATAAATCAGTTTTCTCTCGGAAAATTGTCAGTTTTACAGTGTAAGACGGCATTAAACCGGTAGCGACTCTTGTAGCAACCTCGCCAACCGTTAGAATACGTGTTCAGATTCAGACAGGACGACTTCCCATGAGCGAGCAGCAAACGCCAGCCAGCCAGACCCAAACCGGTGAACGTCCGGATGACGTCACTCATTTTGGCTTTCGCAATGTACCTAAAAGCCAGAAGGCAAGCCAGGTTGCCGAGGTGTTTCACAGTGTCGCCGGCAAATACGACCTCATGAACGACTTGATGTCTATGGGCATTCACCGCCTGTGGAAACGTTTTACCATTGAGCTCTCTGGTGTGCGGCCTGGCCACCAGGTACTGGACATTGCCGGTGGTACTGGCGATCTCACCATGAAATTCTCCGATCTGGTCGGCTCGGGCGGCAAGGTAGTACTGGCCGATATCAATGCCTCCATGCTGAAAGTTGGCCGTAGCCGGCTAACAGACCGGGGGTACGTTGGAAACATCGAATACGTGCAGGCAGATGCAGAGCACTTGCCATTCCCGAACAACAGTTTTAACGCTGTTTCTATTGCCTTTGGCCTGCGCAACGTCACCGATAAAGACCAGGCCTTGCGCGACATGGCCCGAGTACTGAAGCCCGGCGGCAAACTGATGATACTGGAGTTCTCCAAGCCGTCCAACCCGTTGCTGAACAAGATTTATGACACCTATTCGTTCACTGCGCTGCCGCTGATGGGTCAGTTGATTGCCGGCGATAGTGAAAGTTACAAATACCTGGCCGAGTCTATCCGTATGCATCCGGATCAGGAAACCCTGAAAGGCATGATGGAAAGCGCAGGGCTGGCCAACTGCAAGTATTACAACATGACCGGCGGCATTGTCGCTCTGCACGTAGGAATCAAGCCCTGATGTTTCCCGGCCCGACACTGCTTACTGCCGTAACAGCCATGATCGAGCGGGCACTGAACCGTGCTCTCGAGCTGGATCCGGCTGGCCGGCAAGCACTACTGGGCACTCTGGGCAATCCTGTTCAGTTGAACATTACCGCACCACTTCCTCTTGTCTGCTCACTGCACAGCGCGGGGGAGCAGGTTCTGGTCAGTGGCCAGCCAGCCAGCAACCCTGCCCTTACAATCAGCGGCAAGCCGCTTGCCTTTGCAGCATTGGCAACTGGCGACGATCAGGTAATCCACGATGGCCGGCTCAGCATTTCTGGCAATTTCGATCTCGCCTTGCAATTACAACACGCCCTGCAGCAGTTAAATCCTGACTGGGAGGCGGCCATTGCAGTGCATATTGGCGATATACCTGCTCATTTTCTCGGCAACCGTGTCCGCGGCGCCCTGACCTGGAGCCGGCAGGCATTTCAATCTTTGCATGCCAACATTGAAGAGTATGTGCATGAGGAAAGCCGCTTATTACCGGGGCGCAGAGAGCTGAAAGTAACCTTTGATGATATTAAAGCCCTAAGCCTGCGCACGGAGCAACTGGAAGCACGCTTTAATAGCATTGAAAACCGCAACAAAATAAATGCGCCGGAGAACCCGTGACCCGCCTGCACCGCCTGTTCCGAATTACCTGGGTATTCTGCCGCTATCGGTTAGACACTTTTCTTCCTCTGGCGGAATTACCCCCTGCATTAAAGCTGTTCTTTTTACTGGCACCCTGGCACCTGTTTCCAAAACCCGGGCTTGACCGGGGAGACCGCCTGCGCATGGCGCTCGAAGAACTGGGGCCGGTGTTCGTCAAGTTCGGGCAAATACTGTCTACACGCCGCGACTTGCTACCCGATGACATGGCCGACTCTCTGAAGATGCTGCAGGATCGGGTGCCACCCTTTCCCAGCGATATTGCCCGAAATATTATCGAGACCTCTCTGGGTGCGCCTGTGACTGAGCTGTTCAGGGAGTTCAGCTCAGAACCAATGGCTTCAGCCTCCGTGGCTCAGGTGCACGCGGCAACCCTGCTTAATGGCCAGGAAGTTGTGGTAAAGGTGTTGCGGCCAGGTATAGAAAAGGTGATCCGTCAGGATCTGGCATTGATGTACCTGATGGCAAGATTACTGGAAAAATACTGGACTGAGGGCAAGCGCCTGCATCCCGTCGAGGTGGTTGAAGACTACGACGCCACTATCCATGATGAGCTGGATCTGCAGCGTGAAGCCGCCAATGCCAGCCAGTTACGCCGGAACTTTGAAAACTCCCCGCTTATCTATATTCCGTTCATTGACTGGGATTACACCCGCAAGTCCGTACTGGTGATGGAACGTATTCACGGTATACCGATCGCCGATGTTGTCGCCCTCAACAAGGCGGGCGTCGACATGAAAGTTCTGGCGGAAAGAGGTGTGGAAATATTCTTCACTCAGGTATTTCGAGACAGTTTCTTTCATGCTGACATGCACCCGGGTAATATTTTTGTCGATGTGTCCAACCCGGCCAGCCCGAAATACATTGCCGTTGATTTCGGTATTGTTGGCACTCTGGCACCCGACGACCAGAGTTATCTTGCCCGCAACTTATTGGCTTTTTTCCAGCGGGATTACCGGCAGGTAGCGCAGCTTCACATTCAGTCTGGCTGGGTACCGCCCGATACCAGGGTGAATGAATTTGAAGCCGCCATTCGTACGGTGTGCGAGCCCATCTTCGAAAAACCATTAAAAGATATTTCCTTTGGCCATTTTTTGCTTCGTCTGTTTCAGACCGCCCGCCGGTTTAATATGGAGGTGCAACCACAACTGGTGCTGCTTCAGAAAACCCTGCTAAACGTTGAAGGGCTGGGCCGGCAACTTTATCCTGAGCTGGACCTGTGGAGTACTGCGCAGCCATTTTTGCAAACCTGGATGCGCAAGCGGCTTGGCCCGACTGGCCTGATTAAAACTTTGCAAACCCACTTTCCCGCCTGGCTGGAACAGTCGCCTGAAATGCCGCAACTGGTGCACGACGCACTTGAGCAAATACGGCACGGAGGCACAAAAAACCAACAGGACAATGCAACGGTGGCCTTTCTTAGGGAGCAACAAACACGTACAGAAAAGCGCCGGCGCAGAGGTATAATTGCGCTGATACTGATTGCCGCTGCTGTTGTCGGCACCCAACCCGAAGCGCATGCCTGGGCGGAAAATTTGCCGGCGTGGAGCTGGGTCTTTTTTGCAGCCGCCGGCTTGCTGCTAGTACGCGGCAGTCGATAAGCACATAACACCGATCCCGGAACCTACAGATATGGGCAAATCAACCAGTAACCTCGACACACCAGACTGGCTTGGTGATATCCGCTGGAATAATGACGGCCTTGTTCCAGCCATTGCTCAGGATGCCGGTACCGGCGAGATTCTGATGATGGCGTGGATGAACCGGGAATCACTGCGTCTCACTGTCGAAGAAGGGCAAGCGGTTTACTGGTCACGCTCGCGGAATAAAATCTGGCGCAAAGGTGAGTCCTCCGGACATCAGCAAAAGGTAAAGGCCATCCGGCTGGATTGCGACGAAGATGTTATTTTGCTGAAGGTGGAACAAAAGGGCGGCATTGCCTGCCATACTGGAAGGCGCAGCTGCTTTTACCGGGCACTGGAGAACGGCAAGTGGGTTAGCGTTGAACCTGTAATCAAAGATCCAAAGACAATTTATGGCAGTCATTAGGGAGCATGCAACGTGAGTGACTTACTAGAACGCCTGGCACAGGTACTGGAACAGCGTAAACAGGCCGATCCGGAAAGCTCTTACGTAGCCAGCCTGCATGCAAAAGGATTGAATAAAATTCTTGAAAAGGTAGGTGAGGAGTGCACAGAAACACTGCTTGCGGCCAAGGACGCTGAGCAATCTGGCGATACCTCCCATTTGGTGTCTGAAACCGCCGACCTCTGGTTTCACAGCATGGTCATGCTGTCCCGTATGGGGTTAGGCCCGAAAGATATACTGGACGAACTGGCCAGGCGTTTCGACTTGTCAGGGCTGGAAGAAAAGGCATCCAGGAACAGATAATCTGTGGGTACCCCTTATGAGGGTTTCCGAAAATACCGCCTGTTGCCGTACAATTGAACGGAACAGAATCATCAAAATGAGGGCCCCTTAAATGGGTATCAGTATCTGGCAACTTCTTATCGTACTTGGCATTGTTATCCTGTTGTTCGGAACCAAGAAGCTGCGCAACATCGGTAGCGACCTTGGTGGCGCAATTCGTGGCTTCAAAAAATCCATGAGTGACGATGAAAAAGACGCAAATCCGGACTCCCTTGAGGAAGATGCCAAATCGCCTGATTCTCCGGCTATGGCAAAGGAGAAGCCACGCGACAAGTCCCACAGTTGAGACAGGGCTGAATGTTTGACATTGGTTTTCTTGAACTGCTGATCTGCGGCATTATTGCACTGCTGGTGCTTGGCCCGGAACGCCTGCCGACCGCAGCCCGTGCTGCTGGTCGGTGGGTGGGAGCTGCCCGGCGAATGGTGAGCCAGTTTACTTCCGAGCTTGATAGTCAGCTCAAAGCAGATGAACTCCGTGAACAGCTACGAAAAGCTGGGGATGTTGGGCTGGACGATGTCAAGGAAACCGTGCGCACTGCTCTGGATGATGCCAAGAAATTTGAACACTTGATTCGCACGGAAGGCGAGTCGCTTAATTCTGTCATAAATCAGAACCACACCCCCGCCGGAATCTCGGAAAAGTCGTCCGAAAAAGGCAAAGATGAAGATCAGCCGGTGGTCGGGCAAGAATCATTGGATAAACGGTCATAATGTCCAGGTCAGACGACAACCAATCGGGCTCTGATTATCGGGAAATGCCACTGATTGAGCACCTGCTGGAACTTCGTAACCGGCTGCTCAAGATGGTACTGGCTGTCATCATCTGTTTTGCGGCAATTTACCCGTTCGCCAATGAACTTTATCTGTGGTTGTCAGAGCCATTGCGGGCATTGCTGCCGATAGGCCAGACAATGATTGCCACAGATATTGCCTCGCCCTTCTTCGCACCGTTGAAGCTGGCACTGGTGTTAGCGGTATTTGCAGCGATTCCGATCATCCTCTATCAACTCTGGAGCTTTGTTGCTCCGGGGCTCTATGCCCATGAAAAGCGCCTTGCTTTTCCGTTGCTGTTCACATCAATTCTGCTGTTCTATATGGGCGCAGCTTTCGCCTATTACGTGGTATTTCCATTGGTGTTCGGTTTTTTCACCGCCATAGGACCCGAAGGCATTGTTCAACTGCCGGACATCACCAGTTATCTGAACTTTGTACTGAAAATGTTTTTTGCTTTTGGGGTCGCCTTTGAAATTCCTATCGCCACCGTGCTGCTGATTCTGACAGGCATAACAACACCCGATGACCTGGCCGAGAAACGCCCATATGTTGTCGTTGGCTGCTTCATTATTGGCATGCTTCTGACACCTCCGGATGTTATTTCCCAGACTCTGCTGGCTGTGCCAATGTGGATTCTTTTTGAATTCGGGATCATATTCGGACGGCTGGCCAAGCGTAATGCCGCTGAGAGAGAGCCGGATGAGTTATCAGACGAATGAATCTGGCACTCCTGTTTGAAGAAGATTTCATAAGCCCTGATCAGGCTTTACTCACAGGAAGACGCCTTACCCATCTGCAGTCCATACACAAAGCCGTGGTCGGCGACCGGATTACCGTTGGCCGGGTAAACGGCAACATCGGAACCGGTGAGATACGGCGCCTGACCGACACTGAAGCTGAACTGGCTGTTGTGTTCGACCAGTCACCCCCCGCCAGCCTTCCGCTTATTCTTGTATTGGCCATGCCGCGCCCAAAAATGCTTCGCCGGGTTTTGCAAACCTGTGCGGCGCTAGGCGTAAAAGACATCTGGTTACTTAACAGCTACAAGGTGGAAAAAAGCTTTTGGCAAACTCCCTGGCTGGCTGACAATAACCTTCGGGAAAACTTGACCCTGGGTCTTGAGCAAGCCAAAGATACCGTGATGCCAGAGATCCATATCCGAAAACGGTTCAAACCATTTGTGGAAGATGAGTTACCTGAACTGATTGCCGGCAGGCAGGCATTTGTTGCCCACCCCGGCACGCAAACCCCCTGCCCGGTACACGTGAACAGCCCCAGCCTTCTTTGCATAGGCCCGGAAGGCGGGTTTACGCCTTATGAGGTAGAGAAGCTCAACGAGGCTGGCTGCCAGAGTGTCCATCTTGGAGCACGGATACTTCGGGTAGAAACGGCGGTGCCAGTTTTGGTGAGCCGGCTGTTTGATGCTTGCCTGCCATAATTTATAGCGCCGTCCGTTAACCAGGCATCCTTAATCACTCATCCAACTACTTGCTCACCGTGCATTTTTTAAATACCATTTATTGAATCTTTATGAGAATCATTTACACTCGCACCCTGTTTTTAATTCAACTTAGGAGCTGGTGTCGTGATTTTTCCTGGAACCTCTGGGGTAAAAAACCCCTTCCTACTGCTTTCATCCATAACTTTTGTACTTATTACCCCAATGACTGCCAAGGCAGCTCCGCAATCGCTGTCTGAATTGGTTGTTGTCGGCAGCCGTGCACCAACACAGATCAGCCAGATTCCCGGCTCTGTCTGGGTGCTGGAAGAAGAGGAACTGGAGCAGCAATTCCGTAGTGGTCAGGATTTGAAAACCGTGCTTGGCAAACTGGTTCCCGGTATGGATCTCGCGCCAGAGACACGCACCAATTTTGGCCAGAATGTGCGCGGAAGAAGTGTACTGGTAATGATCGACGGCGTATCCATGAATGGCTCCCGTGGTCTTAGCCGTCAATTTGACAGCATTGATCCATTCAACATAGAGCGTATTGAAGTGCTTTCAGGAGCGACGGCTATATACGGTGGTGGCAGTACCGGTGGCATTGTGAACATCATCACCAAAAAGGGCGAGGCCGGCGACACACGCTTTAGCACAGAACTGGGCGTATCCAGTGGCTTTAACGATTCTGAAGACCGTAAATACCGCATGGGCCAGTCCATCAGTGGCGGCAGTGACAGCCTCAAAGGTCGCCTGGCTATCGCTGTGCAGGATAACGGTGCCATGTATGATGGCACCGGCAATCAGATTCTCACAGACATTACCCAGACCGACCTGCAGTACAATCGTAGCGTTGATATTATGGGCAGCACCCAGTTCCGTATAGACAGTGACCAGAGCGTAAGTTTGATGGCTCAGCTTTATGACTCTCGCTACATGGGCAACAAAGGATTGTGGCTAGGCGAGAATTTGCAGGAGCGAACCAGTCCGGAAATTCGCTCTGGTTTTACTTCAGACCGATCTCCTGAAACGGATCGCTATTTGCTGAATGCCACTTACCAGAATCAGGACTTTCTGGGCCATACCGCTTACTTACAGGTCTCTACCCGCCACGAGGCATCCAGCTTTCACCCCTACCCTTACCCGGCTTTTGATAAAAACACCGGGGAACTCAAGCTTGCATCCAGCTATTACGGCGCCTCCAAACAAAATACCGATCAGCATTTGGTCAAAGCCTTATTGGTAAAAGATTTGGGCGATCTGACACTCAGCTACGGAATTGACCTGGATCGTGAGGATTTCTCAGCCAGCCAGATGGTATTTGATAACACCCTGGCGTTCGGCAGCGGCGGACTGACTTTTGAAGAGGATTTCACAGTACCCCGCTATCCGGATTACCGGGTAGACGGGATTACCGCGTTCCTGCAAGCAGAATGGCAAGCAACTGATAAACTGCAACTTAACGCTGGCGTGCGGCAACGATACTCCACACTGAAGATGAATGACTTTGTACCAACCACCCAGCAAATCGCAGTAGATAGAGGAGTGGTTAGTGGCGCAGACGCGATCCCCGGCGGTGAGAATAATTACCAAGTCACTCTTGTGAATGCGGGTGCCATTTATAATCTGACAGACGATCATCAGGTATGGGCTAACGTAAGCCAAGGGTTTGAAATTCCGGATCCCGGTAAAGTCGCAGGGCGCGGAACCTACGCCATACAGGGTGGCCGCTACGTGCTCACCGATTATCTGGATATTGACGATAACGCCATTCCCGGGCTGAAAACCCATCAGGTAGAACTTGGCTGGCGCACTTACCGGAATCGCTGGGATGCCCAGGTGGCCACCTACTACACCTGGTCTGATAAGGAAGCCAAGGCGAATAGCAATCTGCAAATCGAAATTCTTGACGCCAAAACCCGCGATTATGGCATTGAAGGGAGCCTGGCTTACCGGGCCACAGACCAAGTCTCTCTTGGAACCACTGGCCACTACATCCGGTCAGAAGTTCAGGATGCTAACGGCAAGTGGGAAAAGAACGTCGTTACCTACGCCAGCCTTCCCAAAGCAACTGTGTTCACCCAATGGCAAGACAGCCTGAACAGGGTTCGCCTGCAAGCGAGCCACAGCTTTGATATTGATGATGACAAGGGGCAGGAGATCGACGGGGTAACATTGCTGGACCTGCAAGCAGACCGAAAGCTGCCCGTTGGCCGGGTTAATTTTGCAGTGAGCAACCTGCTGGACAAAGACTATCAAACCGTATGGGGACAGCGGGCCCAATTGTTCTATGGCGCTCGCTTTGCCTATGAGCCATACGACTTCAAGGGCCAGGGTCGCACTTATACGCTGACCTACGCGGCAGATTACTGAGTTATGCCAGCACTACTACCAACAGGGCGCGCAATGCGAGCCCTGTACCTGTTGGTGATCGTCAGTATTACAAGTGTCAGTATGGCTGCTGAGAAAGACGCAGGTCCTGCCGTTACAGACACGCCTCACCAGCGGGTTGTGGTGCTGAACTGGTGGCAGACTGAACACCTTTTAGCCTTGGGCATCACCCCTGTTGCGGTAGCGGACCGTGAAGGCTATGACCAATGGGTTGGCTATCCGCTACTACCAGACTCTGTTAAGTCCGCTGGCCGCAGGCAGTCGCCAAACCTGGAGGCTATCCGCGCGCTGAATCCGGATCTGATTCTGGTCAGTAGCCATCTGGAAGCCGCAGTACCTGCCCTGAGAAAAATCGCGACGACTGTCGTGCAGACTACTTACGAAGCGAATTCCAACCCTTGGTTCAAAGCCCGCGAAAACCTGTTAGAGCTGGGCAAGCTTGTGGGACGAGAAACCAGAGCAAGAGCAATTCTGGAAGAGACCGACCAATCGATTGCCGCAACTCGCGAGCGGCTGAAACTGGCCGGCTTGTCTGGGCAACCTGTTTATCTGGTCCGTTTTCTTGATGATAAGCGCGCCCGGATCCACGGTGAGAACTCTATGCTGAGCCAAGCGCTGGAGCAGGTCGGCCTGACGAACCCATGGCAGGCAAAAACCAACCTCTGGGGATTCACCCCCGGCACACTGGCCGATCTTGGCGAAGCACCAGATGCCTGGCTTGTGTATATCCGCCCCTGGCCCGATGCGGATCGTGAACGACTTCAAAACAGTGCTCTTTGGCCTTATCTGCCCATGGTTCGCACGAACCGGATTACCGGTGTGGGTCCGGTATGGACATTTGGTGGTGTTCTGAGCGTGCCACGAATGGCCGAAATGCTGGCAGAGCAACTAATCCGGAAAACCAAAGAGTCGTCCTCTCAATGATCCACCAACAACCCACCCTTATTTACCGGAAAACAGTAATCGGGCTGGTTTTATTGGCTCTCGGGTTCGCATTGTCTCCGGTAACCCGGCCGGAAAACTTCAGTCAACTGGACCTTGCATTCCGACTTGGCCCGGATGCTGATTTTAATACTGCTGTACTGCATTTCACTTTGCTGCCACGGCTGGTTATGGCGCTGCTGTGCGGAGCCGCGCTGGGTATCGCCGGCGTTCTTATCCAGCAGGTACTCCGGAATCCGCTCGCCGCGCCAACAACTCTTGGTGTAGCGGCCGGCGCTCAGTTATTTCTTGGTCTGGTTATGCTGTTTGCGCCTGCTCTGCTTGTCTGGCGCGAACTCTGGGCAATGGCAGGCGGAGTGCTGGCTCTGGGGCTGGCTATGTTAATGGCAAGAAAGCGGGGGTTTGATCCCCTAACGTTGACCTTGTGTGGATTGATCGTAAGCCTCTATCTGGGCGCAATTAATACGGTGATCATGCTGTTCCACCACGAGCAACTGGCCAGCCTGTTCATTTGGGGCGCGGGGGAGTTGAGCCAGAATGACTGGCAGGGCGTAACATCCCTCTTACCTCACCTTTGCATCACCATATTAGTCAGCCTGGTCTTTGTCCGGGCATTACAGGCTTTGGACCTGGGCACCGAAGGGGCGCGCGCTCTCGGCATGTCGCCAAGCTTATTTCGCGGCATGGCCTTACTGCTTGCCGTGTACCTGACCACCCTGACCGTCAGCCAGGTTGGCGTTATTGGTTTTGTGGGTCTGGCGGCACCCGCACTGGCACGAATGATGGGTGCCAGAACTCTCTGGCAGCGACTGTGCATAGCCGCAGTGACAGGGGCTTTATTGTGCCTGATCGCAGACGGTGCGGCCCAGCAACTGTCACTGGCATACAGCCATTTGTTGTTTCCAACCGGGGCGGCTACGGCGCTGATTGGCGGGCCTACCCTGCTCTGGGTTTTGAGCAAACATCGCTTCATGCCCGCTCAGCCTGATATTACATCACCTTTGGTGCCGGAACTTCGGAATATTCGCTGGACTGGTGTAGCCACACTGATTGTTGTGGTACTTCTGAGCTTGTCAGTGACCAGTATGTTCGGGCCTACTTGGGAGGGTTGGCGCTGGGATACACCTGGCGCCGGCAGTGACATTCTTGCCATGCGCATTCCAAGACTGACAACCGCTCTGCTGGCCGGGGGCTTGCTGGCTTTGGCCGGTGTGATCGTCCAACGGCTTACCCGCAACCCAATGGCCAGCCCGGAATTGCTGGGCATCAGTACCGGAGCAGCTCTCGGCATGGTGCTTGTGGTTCTGACCATTGGCTCCGCCGGTCGCCCCACGCAAATGATTGCCGGCGCACTCGGAGGCACCCTCGTGCTGTTACTGTTGCTTGCTTTAAGCCGCAAGGGCGGGTTTTCTCCCCAGCGCCTTCTGCTTGGAGGTATTGCGCTTTCGGCATTACTGGATTCAGGAATCCGCATGGTGCTTGCGCTTGGTGATAACGAAGCGGTCACTCTGTTGAATTGGCTTGCCGGCTCTACCTGGTTATCCGGTGAGCAAGATGCCCTGGTGTTAACAGTTGTCACCCCCCTTATGTTAATGGCCTGTCTGGCCGCGGCC
>DATJDA010000098.1:0-3987 GCA_035497695.1 Marinobacter sp.
GCTTTTAATATTTACCGTGAAGCCATGAAAAAAGTCAGTGGCCTGGCCCGTACAGCACGCGGCCCCAGCATGAGTGCTGGCCCCGGTAAGGTGGAAATTCAGGGAGTTGCCGACATTCAGGGGGAAAAAGTTTTCGTCCTGCGCTTTCTGCAGGGCCGCAATCCGGACTGGGTGCAGCGTCCCTTCTTTGCCAAATACAGCGACACCGCTACCTGGTTGCACGAACTGGAACCGGCCTTTGGTGAAGAGAAGTTCTTTTATGAAGAGGAATATGAAGAGATGAGACAGGGGAACGGCTAATGCTGAACGTATTTCAGCATAGATAGTTTTTCCCTATGGTGAAGTTGAAAATAATCAATTTTCATGTACCCCGTTAATTTCGTATCCTATAGGCAATGAGTTAATTAACACACACGAACCAACAGGAGTGTTCTCAATGGGCGTGATCAACAGCGAAATTAAACCGTTCAATGCAACAGCCTTTAAACAGGGAGAGTTTGTAGAGATCTCTGAGGCCGATGTAAAAGGCAAGTGGGCAATCTTCTTTTTCTATCCGGCCGACTTCACCTTTGTTTGCCCGACTGAGCTGGGCGACGTAGCCGATCATTACGAGGAGCTGCAAAAGCTGGGTGTGGAAGTGTTTTCAGTCTCTACAGACACGCACTTTACGCACAAAGCCTGGCACGACAGTTCAGAAACTATTGGCAAGATTAAGTACTACATGGTCGGCGACCAGAATGGCAGCATTACCAATAACTTTGGTGTAATGCGTGAAGGTCAGGGCCTGGCGGACCGCGCTACTTTCCTGATCGATCCGGATGGCGTGATTCAGGCTATGGAGATTACTGCAGAAGGTATTGGCCGTGATGCAACAGAACTGATGCGCAAAGTGAAAGCCGCTCAGTACGTGCGCAACCACCCTGGCGAAGTGTGCCCGGCCAAGTGGAAGGAAGGCGAAGCAACTCTGGCGCCGTCTTTGGATCTGGTAGGCAAAATCTAAGTTTCCCTTAACAGGGAAATGCTCAATCGGGCCGGATGTTTCAGGCCCGATTAAAAAAGCCCCGGATTTCAGGGGCTTTTTGCATTCTGAATAGCTATAAATTACGCGTTTGCGAAGTAATCGACCCCACGGGCTTTCAAGCGGTAGAACTCTTCAACAACGCCAGCCATAGCCTCTGCGTCGTACGGCCTTAGCCCGCCAAGTAGCAGGCGCTTGGCAACTTCCCCTACCGGTTTACCATTCGATATCAGTTGGTATTCCAGGGTGACATTACCACGCTTACCAACAGCTTCCAGGCTTGCGTTGTGTAAATCAAGCACTGGTGATTCCGCGTGCAGGCTGTCCAGCTCCAGGCTCATGCTTTCGTACATCACCATGGGCCGGTCCGGGTTGAACATTACCCCGTTGGATTCCATCAGCGGTTTCAGGGTATGAGGGAAATTCTTGCCAGATGCGGCTACATAGCAACGGGTAAAGTCCTCAACAACCTGCGCGTCCAGAGTGTGCTCTCCGGTGTGGCTTACTTCGAGGTATACCTTGCCGCCCTGATCACAGACTTCAATGGTGCGGTCATCCGGTTGACGAAACTCCAGCAGAATGCCATCACCCAGCAGTGCACGGAACTGAAAGGTCATCGAATTCCACAGCCCGAAACGGGACAGTACAACAGCGAACAGCAGGTCTCCTGGAACACAAAACCGCCGAGCGTCCGGGTCGTGAATCGGATTAAAGTCTCCCGCTATTTCCTTGGCAAACTGGCTCGCCTGGAGCGCGGTAATATGCACGCGCCCGTCCTCAAGGGAGTGAAAACGATCTAAAAACATGCGTTGACGGTCCTGACTGCGAAAAATAATGGTGCAATAACCGATGCCATATTACTGGGGTGCGCCTTGAATTGATATGCGCCCTTGGTCATGCGCTGAATAGGCCTCTGACCATTGATAGCAAATTACTATCAATATGTTTAGATCAATTAATTTGAGCATTTTATTGACTGCCCGTATTGTTAATCTATAGCTGAATTGTAATTTATATATTAGCCCAAGTGGTTAGTTTCAAATATCTCAATAGGAGCCCTATCTATGTTAGACGCCGGTATCAAGGAACAGTTAAAAGCGTACATGCAAAAGCTGCAGCAGCCTATTGAACTGGTTGCGGCTTATGACGATAGCGACAAGTCTCAGGAACTGAAGGAGTTGCTGGAAGAAATAGCCTCCATGTCTGAGAAAATCAGCCTGCGCACTGAGGAATCTCAGGAGTTTCGCCGCCCATCATTTGCCATCAATCGTATTGGTACAGACATAGGTGTGCGTTTCGCTGGTATTCCCCTTGGCCACGAGTTTACGTCTCTGGTACTGGCACTGCTGCAGGTGGGTGGCCATCCGTCCAAGGCATCGCAGGATGTTATAGAGCAGATCAAGATGTTAGAAGGCAAGTTCCATTTTGAAACTTACTTCTCTCTTTCTTGCCAGAATTGCCCGGACGTTGTGCAGGCATTGAACCTGATGAGTGTGCTTAACCCTAACATCCGGCATACCTCCATTGATGGTGCGCTGTTCCAGGATGAAGTGGAAAAGCGCGAAGTTATGGCGGTGCCAAGTGTTTACATGAACGGTGAGCCTTGGGGCCAGGGCCGTATGACTCTGGAAGAGATTGTTGCCAGACTGGACACCCGGTCGGATGAGAAAGAAGCGGAAAAGATCAACCAGAAGGGTAACTTTGATGTGCTGATTATCGGTGGTGGCCCCGCTGGTGCTGCAGCGGCAATTTACGCGGCCCGCAAAGGCATTCCCACAGGCATCGCGACTGAGCGTTTTGGCGGACAGGTTGCAGATACCATGAGTATTGAGAACCTGATTTCTGTGCCCTACACCGAAGGCCCGAAGCTGGTAACGGCCATGGAGCAGCATGTTAAAGAGTACGAAGTAGATATTATGAACATGCAGCGTGCCGAGAAGCTGATTCCGGCTACTAAACGAGGGGGATTGCATGAGGTACAACTGGCTAATGGCGCGACTCTGAAAGCCCGTACAGTTGTTCTCTCAACGGGTGCCCGATGGCGTCAGCTTGGGGTTCCTGGTGAGGAGGAATACCGTAACAAGGGTGTGGCTTACTGCCCGCACTGTGATGGCCCGTTGTTCAAAGGCAAGCATGTATCCGTTATTGGTGGCGGTAACTCAGGTGTAGAGGCGGCTATCGATCTGGCTGGTATTGTCGGCCATGTGACGCTGATAGAGTTTGATGCAGTGTTACGGGCGGATGAAGTGCTGCAGAAAAAACTGCGCAGCATGAAGAACGTCGACATCATCACCTCAGCCCAAACTACTGAAATCACCGGCGAGAATGGCAGGGTAAATGGCCTGGTTTACAAAGATCGTAATACCAGCGAAGCACACACAGTTGCTCTGGACGGGGTTTTCATACAGATCGGACTGGTCCCTAATACAGAGTGGCTGAAGGGCAGTATCGAACTGAGTCAGCATGGCGAAATCATAGTCAATGAGCGAAATGAAACGTCGATCCCGGGTGTTTTTGCAGCCGGAGATGCGACCACGGTTCCGTATAAACAGATCGTGATTTCTATGGGTGAAGGCTCGAAGGCCGCTTTGAGTGCTTTTGATTTCCTTATCCGCAACGACGAGCAAGCTGCCTGATTATTAAGGAGCGACTCGGGTTTTGAGAGAAAGGCACCAGAGGCAGGCAGTGCCTTTCTCTCATATGTCGTTTATTGCGACAAATTTTTCGAGTATTTCTGGTAACAGTGATCTTTGGTTGCAATACTAACTATGCATGCACCAAAGATGGATAGCCGGATGTTCCCATTTTTTAAAGGCGTTTGGTGTTCTCAGCGCAACCGCCATAACTTCGCACTAACTTTTCGGAAGATAGCTTCCACGGGCCTGGTCTGCGTGTGGCTACTTGGCTCTGCTCATGCTCAATCGCGCCCGAATGTTGTATTTCTGTCTCCCGACAATTCCCTCTATTGG
>DATJDA010000099.1:0-3592 GCA_035497695.1 Marinobacter sp.
TTTACAGCGTTGAATGAGGCGCTGGACCGTGCGGAGCACGATAAGGCTGTAGTGATTCTGACCGGACAGCCAGGCATCTTTTCGGGTGGCTATGATCTGAAAGAAATGCAGAAGGGTCCTAAAGAAGCAGGGGCGCTGGTAACTATTGGCTCAACACTGACGCATCGGCTGGCGGCTTTCCCATTGCCGGTTATTGGTGCCTGCAGCGGCCATGCGATTGCCAAGGGAGCCTTTATTCTGCTGTCTGTTGATTACCGCATTGGCGTGGCGGGTGAGTTCAAGCTGGGCCTTAACGAAGTTGCCATCGGCATGACCATGCATCATGCAGGGATTGAGATCGCCAGGCACAGATTAACGCCAGCGCACTTCTATCGTGCGGTCATTAATGCCGAAATCTATAGCCCGAATGGTGCAGTTGCTGCGGGCTTTCTCGATGAAGTTGTGCCGGCGGCGAAACTGCTGGAGCGTGCGAACGAAATGGCCCGTCAGTTTCAGAAGCTGAACATGCGGGCGCACAAACAGACCAAGCGTAAGGTTAAAGCTGAGTATCTGGAATTGCTGGACCGCTGCATCAGGCAGGATGCAAAGAGCCTTGGCCTGACAGAATAACAGCCTTGTTTTGTAGAGCCGGTATCTCCAGAAAATACCGGCTCAATTTTTAGTCAGATCAAATTACCGCCATATTTCCCCAGTGCCCGTTTCATGGGCATTCTGGCTATCTATCCTTACTCTGCACACAAAGTTATCCACAGAATTTGTGGGCAACTTTTTGCTTCGCGATGTGCGGTTGCCAAGTGCGGAAAACCGGCCTCCTACTCTGGTCTGATTGGTGTTTAGCCAGAACTGGTGTAGCTTTCAGGATTTCCCCGCGCTTAATCAGCCCATGAAGGAGTGTTGCCATGCCCCGGTCAGAGCAGTTTGCCAGTGACAATTACAGCGGTATCTGCCCTCATGCATGGGAAGCCATGGAGACGGCGAATCGTGTGGATGAGCCCGCTTATGGTGAAGATAGCTGGACGCAACGGGCAGCCGATGGCCTGCGGTCTTTGTTTGATACGGATTGCGATGTGTACTTTGTATTTAATGGTACAGCGGCTAACTCACTGTCGCTGGCGTCTATCGGACAATCGTTTCACAGTGTGATCTGTCATGAACTGGCGCACATTGAAACCGATGAGTGTGGCGGGCCGGAATATGCGTCAAATGGTGCCAAGTTACTGTTGGGGCAAGGCGAAAATGGTAAACTGACGCCAGAAAGCATTGAGCATTTAGTCACCAAGCGTACCGATATTCACTACCCGAAGCCAAAAGCTCTGAGTCTTACCCAGGCCACGGAAGTTGGCACAATTTATACTCCCGATGAACTGCGCATCATCCGTGCTCTGGCAGATCAGCACAAACTGAATATCCATATGGACGGAGCCCGGTTTGCGAATGCGGTAGCGGCGCTTGATGTGCATCCATCCGAGATTACCTGGAAGGTTGGGGTCGATGTACTGTGCTTCTCTGGAACCAAGAATGGCCTGGCAATGGGAGAGGCCGTCGTTTTTTTTAACAAGGCACTGGCTGAAGACTTTGAATGGCGTTGCAAACAGGCGGGGCAACTGGCTTCCAAGATGCGTTATATTTCGGCGCCCTGGTGCGGATTGCTAGAGAACGATGTATGGCTGGAAAACGCCCGTCATGCTAATGCCTGCGCAAAAAGACTTGCTGATGGACTTGCCGGATTGCCAGGTATTAAGCTTAGATACCCAAGACAGGTGAACGGGGTTTTTGTGGAGCTGCCGGAGGCCATGCAGGCGGCGTTGCGGGCAAGAGGGTGGCGCTTCTACAGTTTTATTGGCGGCAGCGCACGCCTGATGTGTTCCTGGGCGACGACACCCGCGGTTGTTGATCAGTTTCTGGCCGATGTGCGTCAACTGCAAGTCTGAACCAAGGTGTGGTGAACCGGCAGAGCCGGTGCCGGGGTGTGGATGTCGGAGTTGATGGTTTTATGCCAACATGGCATAACTATAGATTGGTTGTCTCACTTTCAGTTGGAATACGAAACAATGCCAAGAGCAAATGAAATAAAGAAAAATTCAGCCATTGAGTTTGAAGGTCGTGTTTATTTTGTTAAGGATATCGAGCGGTCGGTGCCCCAGGGCCGTGCCGGTGGCAGCCTGTATCGGATGCGTATGTATGACGTGGTAACCGGGAACAAGGTCGACCACACTTTTAAAGATACCGATATGCTGAATTTAGCCGATCTGGTTCGCAGGCCGGCAACATTTTCATACTCTGATGGTGATGAATACGTCTTCATGGACACGGAAGACTTTACTCAGTACAGCCTGAGCAAAGAGGTAATCGCAGATGAGCTTATGTTCATCACTGAAGAAACCGAAGGGCTGATGGTCATTCTGGTAAGCGATGCACCCGTATCTTTGACAGTGCCCGCCATTGTTGAGCTTGATATCACCGAGACCGATCCGTCAGTTAAAGGCGGTTCTGCAACAGCCAGAACCAAGCCGGCAACACTATCAACCGGGTTGGTCATTCAGGTACCAGAGCATATCTCCAGTGGCGACCGCATCAAGGTTAATGTTGAAGAGCGCAAGTTCCTCAGCCGGGCCTGAAATATTTCAGGTGTGGTAGGGTGTTATAAAGCTTCTGGCCCTGTTGGAGGCAACTTATGAATATTCCTGCCAAAAGAAAGCTGATTGTTTTTTATGATGGGGCCTGTCCGGTTTGCGTCAGGGATCGACGCTGGTATGAAAAACTGGCGGGCAGAACCGGTGAATCTGTTGAATGGCTGGATATTACTGGCCGGGACGAAGAATTACGCCAGCAGGGAGTTGATCCGGATAAAGCGCTTCGGGAACTACACGTGAAGGATGCTCAGGGCAATATCCATCGTGAGCTGGACGCTTATATTTTGCTGATGTCGAGAGTTCTGCTGCTGAAGCCGCTGGCGTGGCTGATCTCTCTGCCACTGATCAGGCCAACGCTGGCGTGGTTGTATCATTCCTGGGTCGAGCGCCGTCTTGCCGGGCGCACATGAGAAATTTGTATGGCTCGCTTTGAATTACTTGGCACGGCGATTATCCCCGGCAAAGGTACTGAGCTGCGCCTGTTGCAGCGGGATGATGAGTTTTCCATCCGTATAGCGGGCAAAACCGGCGAATTGATGAACACCCGTTTGCATGGCTCGGAGGACGCACTGGCAACTCTGGCTTGTGAGCGTATTGCCGGTCACCCCGCACCCAAAGTGCTTATTGGCGGGTTGGGGATGGGCTTTACTCTTGCGGCTGCTTTGCAGGCGTTGGGAGATAAGGCGGAAGTTATCGTTGCCGAGTTGGTGCCGGAAGTGGTGCAGTGGAATCTGGGGCCACTGGGTAGTGCGGCTGGTTATCCATTAAAAGACTCCCGTGCCCGGGTGCACATTGGCGATGTGGTTCAGTTAATCAGGAACTCCCCGGCGGGTTACGATGCCATCCTGTTGGATATCGACAACGGGCCTGAGGGCCTGACCCGAAAAGAAAACGATTGGTTGTACACTCCGGCAGGTATAGAGGCAGCCCAGGCGGCGCTACGGCCAGAAGGCATTCTG
>DATJDA010000100.1:0-11711 GCA_035497695.1 Marinobacter sp.
GCTCGCAAGCCTGTTTCTTTTCATGGTCCTCCGCTGGCAGATGTATGCCAAAGTAGAAAAAATCACCCCAACCCGCTTCAACCGCCAACGCCGTGAAGTCTGCTTCCTGCCAGAAGGCCACAGTGAGCCCATTTTTATTCCCTGGGAAGACCTGGAAGCCTGGATCATAGAAGCGCAGGGAGTAACAGAGTACGGCGTACGACGGCAGTACGGTTTTGGTATTGGTTTTTATCACCCTGAAACCGGTGAGCGCTTTACCCTGGAGTTCGAGACTCATGGCAAGCCGCTCTCCATCTGCAACTGGGAAGTGCTGCGGGCCTATATGGAATACGAGGTGCATACCCTCAAGGAAATCCAGCCCCAGAGTGAGCTGATGGAAGAAGGGGAGGAACCGTCCGAAGGCGTATCGTTTTTTCACAATGCCCACCGAAAACTCCACAGCCAACGCCGGGCGGGCAAGGTGGGCTGGATTTACACGTTTTTCTGGTATCTGTACCACATCCTGACCTTCTGGACGATTCCCAACCGGCTGGTGGAGTGGGAGAACAGAAAGATGGAGCGCTTAAGCAACCAGTCGCTGCCGGAGGCTATGGAAGCCTGGTCTCAACCGCTGCCGGAAAGTGAGTGGGCCAAACCCAGTGATGAGCTGAAGCGTCAGAGTGCGCGGGTGCGGGAACTGCAAAAGGCCCACCCAGGGAAGAGTGCTTTGGAAATATTTGATCAGGTTTATAAGGAGTTTTATGGTAAAGCGTCGATGAGAGCGTAAGCGAAGAAAACCTGGCGGTTGCTGGGGCAGCCGTATAGCCAACTCCCTATTGCGGGCTTATTTGCGATTCAAAAACACACAAACACTTATAGCCAACTACTCTTTAGTCTGTTACTGTGCCCCGCATCCTGCCTCTAAGGACTCCGCAGTTTCCGGCTTTTAGCCTTTTGCGAACCATCCATACGACCTGTCAGAGGACGTCACCCCGGTAACGGCGCGTGATTGTAGTCGTCTTTAATTCCATGACTAATCATGGTTTCTGCCTGTATTCGCCAATGGTGGTGTTTATGGAGGCAGAGCAATCAAGAGTATTTATATGAGCTTTTCTTCACTCGGGTTATCCGAGCAACTGGTCCGTGCAACCACCGATCAGGGTTATGACACACCTTCTCCTATTCAAGCCAAAGCTATTCCTGCCGTTTTATCCGGCAAAGATGTCATGGCAGCGGCACAAACAGGTACTGGCAAAACAGCGGGCTTTACCTTGCCGCTCTTGCAACTCCTGGGGCAAAACCCCCGTACCGGCAAAGGCCCTCGTGCCCTTATTCTTACGCCGACCCGGGAACTGGCCGCTCAGGTTCACGATAGTGTAAACCTGTACAGTCGATATGTTCCCACCAAAACCGCAGTGGTTTTTGGTGGCGTGAAGATCAACCCCCAGATGATGAAATTACGCAAAGGGGTAGATGTTCTGGTAGCGACACCAGGCCGCTTGATGGACTTGTATCAACAAAATGCTGTGCGCTTCAACGAGGTTGAGATTTTTGTTCTCGATGAAGCCGACCGCATGCTGGATATGGGCTTTATTCGCGATATCCGAAAGATTCTCGCTTTACTGCCCGCAAAACGCCAGAACCTGCTGTTTTCAGCAACCTTTTCTGATGAAATCCGCACGCTCGCCCAGGGTCTGTTAAATAACCCGGTGCAGGTGGATGTAGCAGTTCGGAATACGACAGCAGAGAGCGTAAAGCAGTCGGTCTATCCGGTAGATCAGAGCCAGAAGTCAGCACTGCTGAGTAAGCTTGTTCGTGACAACGGTTGGGAGCAGGTGTTGGTGTTCACCCGCACCAAGCACGGTGCAAATCGTCTGACCCAGAAACTGGAAAAAGACGGCATTACCGCAGCAGCAATACACGGTAATAAGTCGCAGGGTGCTCGCACCCGGGCTCTGGCTGATTTTAAAGCTGGTGAAGTGCGTGTGCTGGTTGCTACTGACATTGCAGCCCGTGGCCTGGATATCAAACAGCTACCGCAAGTGGTGAATTTTGAACTTCCCAACGTGCCGGAAGACTACGTGCATCGGATTGGCCGTACCGGTCGAGCTGGTGAGAGTGGCCATGCATTGTCGCTGGTAAGCGCTGATGAGCTCAAGATGCTGGTTGGTATCGAAAAGTTGATCAAGAAGCAGTTGCCTCGTAAGGAAGTAGAAGGTTTTGAGCCGAAGAACCATGTAGCGCTCAAGCCCAGAGCCAAAGCAGATCCAAGCAAAGCGAGAAATCGTTCCGGCGGCGGCAACAGAAGCCAGAGTGGCAATAGCCAGCGTGGCCGGTCTGGTCAGCGTCAGGGTGCTGGTAGAAACGTCAGCCAGCCTGCTTAAGTAGCAGGCTTATGCAGTTTTTGTCCCGGGCTCGTCCGGGACAAAAACATCTCTTATGGTCAAAGGATTACCATCTGCGTCCTGCACTGTAACGGGCTGAACCGCGCGCCCGGTTGCACGGTCCCGTAAATCCAGCTGCGATTCATCCGATACCGGATTCCACTTATCTCCCCACTGACGTAACGCAATCACAACCGGGAACAGATCCTGGCCTTTTTCTGTGAGTCGGTATTCAAAACGGGAGCCATGTTCGCCAACATCAACTTTTCTCAATACCCGGTTATCGACCAGGCGTGTCAGCCGATCACCCAGAATATTTTTGGCAATGCCAAGCTGTCGCTCAAAATCAACAAAGCGGCGGGTGCCATACATAGCATGAAGAATGATTAGCAGGGACCACCAGTCGCCCACTTCATTGAGTGCGCGAGCGACGGAGCAATTGGAGTCATCAAAACGTTTTCTGGCCATGGCGATAGTGTACCGAATTAGGTTGCATTTTAAAACCAGATTAAATAAGGTTGCTTCAAGAGACTAAAGTGGCAAGCATGCTACTTTATATCAACCGATAAATTTGTATTTTTGTTGTTTTATTCCGGGAGTTTTAGCAGATGACCATAAACCTTGGCCCTCTTTTTGAGCCATTTGATGTTCACAACCTTACATTACGCAACCGTGTTGCGATGGCGCCGATGACCCGCAACTTCTCACCGGGTAATGTTCCTGGCGACGATGTTATCAATTACTACCGCCGGCGTGCTGAAAATGGTGTGGGTCTGCTTATTACCGAAGGCACTACGGTGAATCATCCGGGTGCCACTGGTTATCCGAATGTTCCGTTCTTTCATGGGGATGATGCGCTGGCGGGCTGGAAGCAGGTTGTGGATGCCGTGCATGAAGAGGGTGGAGCCATCTTTCCCCAGCTTTGGCATGTAGGCGCAGTACGCAAGGAAGGGATGGAGCCAGATAAAACGGTGCCCGGCTATAGTCCGTCTGGTCTGTATGCTCCCGGCAAGCCAAACGGCAAGGCGATGAGTAAGGAAGACATTGATGATGTGGTCAATGCCTTCGCCGACGCTGCCCAAGATGCAAAAGCTCTTGGGTTCGATGGTGTGGAAATCCACGGTGCCCACGGTTATCTGATTGATCAGTTTTTCTGGGAAGGCACGAATCAGCGGGATGATGAATACGGTGGCAGCGTGGCAAATCGCCAACGCTTTGCCATAGAAATTATCGAGGCCGTGCGCCAGCGGGTTGGCCCGGAATTTCCGATTATGTTCCGATTCTCACAGTGGAAAATGCAGGATTACGACGCCAGGCTAGCCAATACTCCGGAAGAGCTTAAGGCATTTTTGATGCCGCTGGTCGAAGCGGGTGTGGATATCCTGCATGCTTCAACACGTCGTTTCTGGGAGCCGGAATTTGCGGGTTCCAGTCTGAATCTGGCCGGCTGGGCACAGAAACTGAGTGGCGTGCCCGCCATGTCGGTTGGCAGTGTGGGTCTGACAGAAGATTTTATAAGCGGTACCTTTGCCAGTAAAAAAGATGCCGTAGAACAATCCGGCATTGATGAGCTGGTTGAGCGTATGGCTAACGGGGAGTTCGAGCTGGTTGCCGTAGGCCGTGCCTTGTTGCAAGACCCGGAATGGCTGTTGAAGGTAAAGGAAGGCCGGATTGATTCGGTGGAACCGTTTGCCAGAAAATCCCTGACCAGGCTGTACTGAGTTTTCAAAGGTATTTCAACCCCGGTTCGCCGGGGTTTTTTTATGGGCACAGGTCAGCGACCTGTCTCATCTGTAATCGCGAATGTCATCCGATCCATTATGATATTGCTAACCAATAAATAAATGGGAGTTGATTATGGTTAATGGAGCTGTACTGAGAGTGACCGCTTTGGTTGCGGTACTTACGCTGGCAGGTTGCGCCACGGTAGGGCAGGACTTTGCAACGCACAACGTCGACCAGATTACCTTGGGTGAAACAACGCGGGCAGACATTCAGAAGATGTTTGGTGAGCCGTGGCGCACAGGTATTGAAGATGGGCAGCGAACCTGGACTTACGGAAAATACTATTGGTCCGCCTTCAGTGATGCCGAAACGACAGATCTGGTGGTGCGGTTCAATGATGACGGCAAAGTGTCATCTTATGTGTACAACACCACAAAGCAGTAAACCCGATGTAAAGATGCCCGGTATTGCTCCCGGGCATCTTATCAGCCGGTTATTACTCGCGTAATCCGCTTACCAGTTTAGTAATGCTGTCTTTTGCATCACCAAACAGCATGCGGGTGTTTTCTTTGAAAAACAGCGGGTTTTCAACACCGGAGTATCCGGTCGCCATGCCTCGTTTCAGCACAACTACCTGGCGCGCTTTCCACACTTCAAGCACTGGCATACCGGCGATCGGGCTTCCCGGATCTTCAGCCGCCGCAGGGTTAACGGTGTCGTTAGCACCAATAACCAGAACCACGTCTGTGCTTGGGAAATCCGCGTTGATCTCGTCCATTTCCAGCACGATATCATAGGGCACATGTGCTTCTGCCAGCAGTACGTTCATATGGCCAGGCAGCCGGCCCGCGACCGGGTGGATGCCAAAGCGCACCTTAATGCCGCGTTCCCGAAGCAGACTGGTCAGATCGCTGACGCCACTCTGGGCCTGAGCAACTGCCATGCCGTAGCCGGGCACAATAATAACGGAATCCGCGGTACGTAATTCATCGCAAACGTCATCAATGCTGCTCTCATACACAGGCTGATCTTCCCCTCCTGTGGAGGCAGAGCTGCTACTGGTCTGGCCGAAACCGCCAAGAATCACGCTGATAAATGAACGGTTCATGGCTTTACACATGATGTAACTGAGGATGGCACCACTACTGCCCACCAGTGCGCCGGTTACGATCAGCAGATCGTTACCCAGCATGAAGCCGATGGCAGCAGCAGCCCAGCCTGAATAGCTGTTCAGCATAGAAACGACCACGGGCATATCGGCACCGCCAATGGCCATAATCAGATGAATGCCAAGCACTGAAGCAATCACTGTCATCAGTATCAAAGCCAGTACACCCGTCGCGACGCTGTCTGTACCCAGAAACCAGCCACCCAACAGTATGCAGGCGAACAGGGCAATCAGGTTCATTACGTGCCGGCCCGGCAGGGTCAGTGCTTTGCTGTCGATGCGGCCGTCCAGTTTTCCACAGGCTATTATCGAGCCGGTAAAGGTAACGGCACCAATAAAGATACCGACAAAAATTTCTACCAAATGGATGGTGTACTCGGTACCGGTGGTTTGCACGAACGGATCAAGAAAACCGGTAAAGCCCACCAATACGGCAGCCAAACCTACAAAGCTGTGTAACAGAGCCACCAACTGGGGCATCTGGGTCATCTCTACCTTGTTGGCAATGGCAATACCGATACTGCCACCGACCAGAACGGCGATGATCGTTGTTGCCAGACCACCCTCACTGACGTTCATCATGGTGGCGACCAACGCAATGATCATGCCGGCGACACCGTAAAGGTTGCCGCGCCCGGCTGATTCCTGACGGCTGAGGCCACCCAAACTGAGAATAAACAACACACTGGCCACTACGTAGGCCACACTAACTAATCCTGAACTCATGGCGGGCTTCCCTTACTTACGAAACATTTTGAGCATGCGATGGGTGACGTAGAAACCGCCCCCGATGTTGATACTGGCTATCAGCACCGCCAAAAACGCCAGAATTCCGATTAGTACGCTCTCGGTTGCAGCCAGGTGCAGTATTGCACCAATCACAATAATGCCACTGATAGCGTTGGTAACACTCATCAAAGGTGTGTGCAGAGACGATGTAACATTCCAGACCACCTGCCAGCCGATGAAACAGGCCAGTACAAATACGGTAAAGTGGGTAAGAAAGGTTTCCGGGGCATAGGCGCCTACACCGTAGAGTGCAGCAACCGTGGCAACCAGCAGAGCGCCCTTACCAATCAGGCTACGCCGCGCGGAATCCTTTCGGGCCGCTTCTTTCTGTTCGGCTGAGGGCTCTTCTGTGCCTGGTGCAGGTTTGGGGCTGACGGACACCTTTGGCTGGGGTGGCGGCCAGGTGATTTCCTTATCCAGCACGACGGTCAGGCCACGGATGACATCGTCTTCCATATTAACCTGTGGTTTGCCGTCTTTTTCCGGGGTCAGCTCAGTCACTAAATGAAACAGGTTGGTGGCGTACAGATCACTGGCAACTTTGGCCATACGGCTCGGCAGATCGGTGTAGCCAATCAGGGTCACTTCGTGTTGAATGACTATTTTGCCGGGCTCTGTCAGCTCACAGTTACCGCCACGCTCAGAAGCAAGATCGACAATAACGCTGCCCGGCTTCATGGATTTCACCATGTCGGCGGTAATCAGCTTGGGAGCAGGCCGTCCGGGAATCAGGGCGGTGGTAATAATAATGTCTATTTCTTTGGCCTGCTCGGCGAACAGGGCCATCTCAGCCTTGATGAACTCATCGCTCATCTGCTTGGCGTAACCGCCGGTACCGTCGCCTTCTTCATCACCGAAATCCAGTTGCAGAAATTCTGCACCCATGCTTTCTATCTGTTCTTTCACTTCCAGCCGGGTATCAAATGCACGCACGATTGCGCCCAGGCTGTTGGCCGCACCAATGGCTGCCAGGCCGGCTACACCAGCACCAATAACCATGACCTTGGCGGGTGGTACCTTACCGGCAGCCGTGACCTGTCCGGTGAAGAAACGCCCGAAATTATTCGCGGCTTCAATCACTGCCCGGTATCCGGCAATGTTGGCCATGGCGCTCAGAGCGTCCATCTTTTGCGCACGGCTGATACGGGGAAGGCTGTCGATGGCGAAGGTGGTAATGTTTTTCGCAGCCAGTTTTTCCAGCAGTTCGGCATTTTGGGCCGGCCAGATATAACTGACGAGGAAGGCACCTTCCTTCATCAGATCTACCTCGTGCTTGCCCAGCGCGGGGTTTTCCATTGGCGCGCGAACTTTCAGAATGAAGTCTGCTTCAGTCCATAACGATTTGGTGTTTTTGGCAATGACGGCACCAACGGCCTCGTAGGCCTCATCGCGGTAGTGCGCAGCTTCGCCGGCTCCTGCCTCAATGATAACGTCGTAGCCCAGAGCTATCAGCTTATGCACCGATGGCGGTGTGGCAGCAACTCGTTGCTCGTCTGTAAAAATTTCTTTCGGAATGCCAAGCTTCATAGCGCAAATTTCCTCTGGCTGACCTAATGAGCTAAGTATTTGTGCGGATGCGTAGTGTACCTTGAACTGTCTGCAGGTTTCAGCTTGTTGCACTAAAAAAGCGCTTGTTTTTAATCAACTTTACAAGCAAATTTCTCCAGATTTGCTATTAACGCCATCTCAACCCGGGGTCGGTACTCATACGTTCTGTTGCGTACGGCAGGGATAGCGATAAGGAGCTATGCTTTCGGTTTTTGCACTTGCCGGAATTTCTCCTGATGTTGGAAACGTTTTTCAGTACTTATCTCAGCAGCACCATCCGTTTTCTTTTTCTGTTAGCACCCTTTTTTGTGGTGACTATGTTTCTGGCGTTAACCCGGGGGCAGTCGGTAACCGAAAAAACATCCATTATTCGTCGAGCCTGTATTTCCGCACTTGTTCTTGGCTTGGTGCTGTTTTTTGCCGGGCCAGTGTTGTTTAGTGCTATCGGTATTACTCTGAATTCGTTCCGGATTGGTGCCGGAAGCTTGCTGTTTCTTACCGCGATCAGCTTGGTTAACAGTGGTACCCGTCATCACGCAACGGGCCTGCCCGACGAAGATCGGGAGGACATTGCGGTGGTGCCACTGGCAATACCCATTATGATTGGCCCTGCCACCATAGGTGCTATTCTGGTGTACGGTGCCGAGTTAAAGTCCGTGCCTGAGATAGCGGGTGGCGTACTGGGGCTGGTATCCGGCTTACTGATTCTTGCCGTACTACTGTTATTATCTGGGTATCTGGAAAAGGTGCTGGGCAAGACCGGTCTGAATATTATGTCCAAAATCAGTGGCCTGATTTTGTCTGCCATGGCGGCGGAGATCGTTTTCTCGGGAATTGCCGGCTTTATGGCTTCGACCTGAATCAGCCGTACTACTATATTGTCGGGGGAGGGCCGAATGTCTGCTGATACCACTGACCGTAATCGCAATCGCTATAATTTCTCCGGTGTGGATTCCATCTGGCTGTTTGGTTACGGTTCACTTATTTATAAAGTGGATTTTCCGTTTCTTGAACGGCAGCCCGCAGTAATCTGCAACTGGCAGCGGCGGTTTTGGCAAGCTTCTCACGATCACCGGGGAACTCCGGAGTTGCCGGGGCGTGTGGTGACATTAATTGAGGCCCCGGGTGCAACTTGTAAGGGCATGGCGTACCGGGTATCACCCGCTGTTTTTGACCAGTTGGATGTGCGCGAAAAGAATGGCTACCTGCGCTTTACCACAACGCTGATTTTTAACGATGGCAGCGATGAGTTGGGGCTGGTGTACATTGCAACTGAAGACAATGAAGCTTTTCTGGGTTACGCACCTGAGATGGAAATCGTTCACCAGATTGCCCGTGCATCTGGCCCCAGTGGCCCGAACTCCGAATACCTCTTACGGTTGGCGAGTGCGTTGCGTCAGCTTGGGGCGGAGTGTCCGCATACGTTTGCGCTTGAGGCCGGGCTGCTTTCTGCGATGTCGAAGGCCGACCAGAATTAGTGGCACTACAATCATCAGACTACCAGCCAGAAACCACAGATCCGGCGCTTCGCCAAAGCCGATCCAGCCAATAGCAACTGCCCAGATCAGCCCGGTGTATTCGGCGCTGGTAACTTGATTGGCGTCTACTTGCCGATACGCCAGCAGCACAGCCGTGTTGTAACCAATTATAAACAGCGCAGAGCCCGCGGCACTGAATAGAATATCGGCTTTCCACGCAGCACCTTCCCACAGGGCCAGCGCACCCGCGGCTGGCAGAATGAGCACATAATTCAGAATCAGCTTATGAACGGTCGACTGCTCTTTTGGCAGTTGTCGCACCATGACTGCATTAACCGCCAGAGTAAGCGCGGACCCAAGCGCAGCCCAGGCGGCCCAGTTGAAGTCAACCGGCCGCAGAATAACGATAATACCGGCAAATCCACTGAAGACTGCCAGAATACTCAAAGGCGTAAGACGCTCCCGAAATATGACTACGGACAACACCATAACCATAATAGGAGCGGCGTAAAAAACAGCATTGGCAGTGGCCAACGGCAGGTTGCCCAAAGCAAACACCATACACAGAATGCCGATCAGGTGAACATGCGCCCGCAAGGTGTGAACTTTCAAGCCAGCAAACAGGTGCTTCCGGTCAAGTTGGTGTACAAAAGGCAGCAGAAATAAAAGGGTAATCAGGCAGCGCAAAAAAGCGAACTGGAGAATCGGTGAACCCGGCTCCATAGCCTTGATAAAAACGTCGGATATCAATGCCATGGCGTTACCAATCACCAGCAAAAGAATGGCACTGTTTACGGTTTTACCGGACATTTCTCACCTTCAGCGTCCTCTCCTGGTGTTTTTCGGGTTGGCACTACAGTCTATTTAGGTTTAACTATTCGATAAAGTGATCTTTATTCATTAACTATTAGAAAAACAGATAATGAAGCTACCACCCCTGAAAGCCTTGCCGGTATTTGAGGCTGTTGCCCGGTTGAACAGCTTTTCACTAGCGGCCGATGAGTTATCGGTAAGCCAGAGCGCGGTCAGTCATCAAATCAAGCAGTTGGAGACCTATCTTGGCGAGCCTTTGTTCTGGCGCGGTGGCCGAATGTTGGCCCTGACAGACGAGGGTCGCCAGTATATGGATGCCATCAGCTCGGCACTGCTGCAAATTGAGCGGGCCAGTGAAATGCTGCTTGGCCATGAAGAATCACGTTTGCGGTTGTCGGTATTCAGCTCGTTTGCCGTGCGCTGGCTGGTGCCCCGCCTGCCGGAATTACAGCGCTTGCATCCACAGGTAGAGTTGGCACTGGAGATGAGTAACGAGAACCCGGTGCTGTCAGATCGCGTTGCGGATAGCTTTATTACTATTCATAAAGCGTCTTCCGCCTACAGTTACGAACTGCTCTACGTGGAGCGGTTGTTCCCTGTATGCAGCCCTGATTACTGGCAGAAGATGCGCCGTGAGTTAGGCCGGGAGGCGCCAGATGCGGACGATATTCCGTTAACGCCTGAGGACATTGCCCGGTTTCCGTTGCTGTCCACTCACAGCATTTTCGATAAACCAGCCGGTGACTGGCAGGCGTGGTATCACGCGGTAAACCAAAAGATTCCGGCACCGGCGCGGGTTCAGCATTTCAGCCATATGCTGCTGGCTCTGGAGGCAGCCCGTTTTCATCAGGGTGTAGCGCTCACCAATGATTACATGCTGAGCACTCGTAAGGATTCTGAAGAATTTATTCGCCTGCCCTGCCACCCGGTGATGACGGGTGATCATTTCTATTTCGCCTGGAAGACCAGCCGACGAAAAGAAAGAGGGATACAGATTTTAAGGCGATGGCTGGTTGATGAAGCTATCCGGGGTGGATTGAGGTCTGAATAAACAGCCCGCGGTGCGCACTATCAAAGATATTGATAGCGCAGTAGTCGGTGTTTGATGCGCTCAAGAATTACCTGGTCGATCACCGCAGCCAGTATCGCAATAACCAGAATATTGGTCATCACGCCGGTCATATCGGCAATTTCACCGGAATAGGCGAGAGACTTACCAAGGCCGGCACTGAAACCAACGATCATTTCCGCAGAGATCAGTGCGCGCCAGGCATTACCAAAAGCCAGTTGAGCACCGGTAATAAGTTCCGGAGTAACGGCCGGAAAGTATACTCGTGTCAGCATCTGTGTTTTGGAGGCGCCCATTACCCGTGCCGCCGCAATGTGCACCCGCTCGACACTTTCAGTAGCATTCATCACGCTTAGCGCTGTTGGGAAAAAAGCGCCGATTGCCACCACAATAATGATTGGCAGATTACCGAAACCCATCAGAATCAGAAATAGCGGAACCCAGGCAATCGATGGAATAGATTGCAGAATAATAATGGCCGCCTTGAGCGGGCTTCGCACGGCATTCAGTGTACCGCCAACCAGCCCAAGGATGATTCCGAAGAACAACGCAGCACCGTAACCGGCGCCGAGCCGTGTCATGCTGTTTGCAAGACCTTCATAGAACTCGGCACTGTTCAGCTCCTCCCACAAACGCAGGAGGGATGTGTGAACGTCTGGCATCAGAAAATCGGGCAGAAACCACGCCGCTACCTGCCAGAAAAACAGGATAACGGCGATGGCAATCACATAAGCCCGCTTGCTGGCAACGCCGGTTGC
>DATJDA010000101.1:0-4766 GCA_035497695.1 Marinobacter sp.
TCTAACGGCGTGTTGCCTTGAAATATCCGGCGCTGGTCCGGCTCTATTCGCAAATCGCCATACACCCGGGATCCACTCACGTCCGCTTTCTGATCCCAGGCAACACGGCGCAGCAGCGCCTGCAACCGAGCGACCAGTTCCCTTGGGTTGCAGGGTTTGGGAATGTAATCATCCGCGCCCACTTCAAACCCGACAATACGGTCCGTTTCATCACCCCGGGCGGTCAGCAAAACCACAGGCAGGTGCGTCTCTGCGCGAAGCTGGCGCAGCACTTCAAGGCCATTAATATCTGGCAACATGATATCCAGCACTACAATGTCGCAATCCTGGCCACGGGCAAGCGCCAGACCTGTCTCGCCATTAGCGGCTTCGCGAACCGTAAACCCCTGGCCGGTCAGATAGCGGGCCAGTAATTCACGTAGTTCGTCGTCATCTTCTATTAGTAATACCCGGTTTTGCATAACTGCCCCCTGACATCTGCCCAAAGTCTAACATGCCGTACAAGTTACGGATTCCATGAAAATTTCTTTGCAGAACCTTTACACACTGCTGACACTGGCTGACGCATCCTGGCGCTACCATAGCGGTGTATGAACTCACACCGGGCAAGTACTCATTACGAGCACACCGTTAAACAGAGGTATTTTCATGACAACACGCAAAAGCGGATTTATGAGTGCCGGATTGCTGGCAGTAGCCCTGATCGCTACAAGCCCACTGACTCTGGCCAGCAATCCCGGGCCAGAACACAAACGGCCTTCTATGGAACAGATGTGTAAAAACATGCAGGAAGGCAAGGGGCGAGCTTCTCAGGAGGAGCGCCGGGCCAGGATGGACAAGCGGCAAGCTGACATGGCCGAGCGCCTGAAGCTCAATGAAGAGCAGCGCCAGATCTGGAATCAGATACACGAAGAACGGCGGGCAGAGCACAAACAACGCTCGGATAAGTGGAAGGAAAAAATGGAGAAGCGCTGCCAGCAAATGAAAGAATGACTCAGAGAATAATCAAAGGCCGGATTCTGGCGTATGGTAGCAGTTAAATTACAAGGAACAGCTATCACAATGTCCGAATCCGGATCTCTGAGTATTGAAACCTGCCAGGCTATTTCTGACATTCCGCACGCAGACTGGGAGCGGCTGGCCGGCAGGGACAACCCGTTTCTTCGCTATGAGTTTTTCCAGGCTCTGGAACAGTCTGGGTGTACCAGTGCCGAAACTGGCTGGCAACCCAGTCATCTGATTTTTCGTATTGATGGAGAACTGGCCGGCGTCGCCCCGGCCTATCTGAAATCTCACTCCATGGGCGAATATGTGTTTGACTGGGGTTGGGCCGATGCCTATCAGCGCCACGGCCTGAACTACTACCCCAAGCTTTTGATTGCTGTTCCGTTTACCCCTTCACAAGGGCCTCGATTACTGTTTGACCATACTCTGAGAACCCAGATAACCAACGAACAGCTTCACGAGGTCTTTTACGCACTGATAGCACAGTTGGGGGCTCATTCATGGCATCTGCTTTTCCCGGATGCAAACGATCAGGCGCTACTGCAAAGCAACCAACAGCTTCACCGGATCGGTTGTCAGTTTCACTGGCATAACCGCAATTACGACAGCTTTGACTGTTTTCTTGCAGTGCTCACGTCCCGCAAGCGCAAATCCATTCGCAAGGAACGCAAACACGTCGCAGAACAGGGTATTACGTTTGCCCATTTTCAAGGGCGAGAACTTCCGGATCAGGCACTGGATGCTTTTTATGTATTTTATCAAGCTACCTACCTGAAGCGTGGTCAGCAGCCCTATCTGAACAAAGCGTTCTTTGAGGCAATCCGGAGAAACCTGCCAGAACATCTTCGGTTGATCATGGCGGTGCGAAACAACGAGTTTATTGCCGGTGCTTTATACCTTACCAGCAAAAATACCCTGTACGGGCGTTACTGGGGCTGTCTGGAAGAATACCAGCATCTGCACTTCGAAACCTGCTACTACCAGGGCATAGAGCTTGCCATCCGACTTGGCCTGCAGCATTTTGATGCCGGCGCTCAGGGAGAGCACAAACTGGTGCGCGGCTTCGAGCCCACCCTTACCCATTCCTGGCACGGTATAGAGCACCCTGGCTTTCGCGATGCGATCAAAGCATTTACGAACGACGAGGCAGAACAGGTCATGGCCTATTATGAAGAAGCCCGAACACTGCTACCGTTCCGACAATAGTGTTCGGTCATCTTGACGCACCACATGCACGCCCCGGTATCGGACTGCCCAAACACCCTATAAGATGACAGGATTCCCGGTAATCTTTTTAGCTTGCCTGTTCACCAACAAAATAAGCAAACATTTGATTGAAATGCGCCGAAATCTGATGACAGCCTTCGCACAGGCTCAACCAAATATTGCTCTCGTTAAATACTGGGGCAAGCGCGACACCACCCTGAACCTGCCGGCGGCAGGGTCTTTATCGATCACTCTGGATGCGCTGTGGACTCGTACACGCATTACCTTTGACGCTTCTCTTGAAAATGACAGTCTTGAGCTTAATGGCCGGCAAGACACGCGCACCTTGCCAAAGGTTAGTGCCTGCCTTGATATACTGCGTCAATTGGCGGGCGTAACGTGCAAGGCGCAGGTGCAAACCCGCAATAACTTTCCCACTGCTGCCGGGCTGGCATCGTCGGCTTCTGGCTTTGCTGCACTGGTAATGGCGGCCAGTACGGCCCTGAACATATCGCCAGACCGTCGCTTTTTATCTACGGTGGCCCGACAAGGGTCAGGCTCCGCAGCACGCTCGCTTTACGGAGGCTTCGTTCTTATGCATACCGGAATGCAAGATGATGGCAGCGATGCCTTTGCCGAACCATTGCTGGAAGCAAACCAATGGCCACTCGAAGTTGTGGTTGCGATAACCACTCATGAGCAAAAGTCTGTTGGTTCTGGCGCAGGAATGGAGCGAAGCCGGCAAACGTCACCCTTTCATAGCAGCTGGATTAGCTCTGTTGACGCGGATTTGGCCGAGGCCACTCAGGCAATCAACATGCGTGATTTTGAGGCATTGGCGGATATCAGCGAGCATAGCTGTCTGAAAATGCATGCTGACATGCTGGCCAGCCGGCCGCCACTGATGTATTGGACAGCAGCTACCGTTGCTTGCATTGCATTAATTCGGGATCTGCGAGAGCGGGATGGTTTGGGTGTCTTTTTCACTGTCGATGCCGGCCCTCAAGTTAAGGCGGTTTGTTTGCCACAAGATGCGGCACAAGTGGCGACTGCACTGGCTACGGTGCCCGGGGTTATTGATGTTGTTCGCAGCGGCCTTGGTGAAGGGGCCAGCATTTTAGCTCCAGAGAAAGCGCAATGATTATCCGCGCTCAGGCACCGGGGAAAATGGTTATCACGGGCGAATACGCCGTTCTGGAAGGCGCGCCTGCGGTCGTAATGGCGCTGGATTGCCCAGCCAAGGTTGAACTGGAAACCCACGGGAAAGACGGCTATGCCGTGAGCGCACCAAACTTGGGAATTCATGCCGCACGGGCAGTGTGGCAGGGCTCGCAATTACGGTGGCCTCACGCTACTGACGCAGAACGCGACCAGCTCAAATTGGTTACGGCTGTGCTTGAACAACTTGCCGCAGGTGGTATTTTGCCTCCTCCATTACGGATAAATTTGGACACTACCAGTTTTTTCGCACCTCAACATAGAGGCAAACTGGGGGTAGGATCCAGCGCCGCAATAACCGTTGCGCTGAGTGGTGCAGTTTGCGCTCTGAATGAGCAACCTGCACCTGATCTCGAAATGATGTTAGCCATGCACCGGCAAATCCAGGGTGGGCGCGGAAGCGGTATAGACATAGCTGCCAGCCTGCACGGCGGCGCTATTATTTACCAGTTGGACAACGCCAACCCGCGCTGGAGGCATGTGTTCTGGCCACAAGATCTCCCATGGTGTGCAGTGTGGTCTGGGCGGTCAGCGTCAACAAGCCAGGCCCTGGCGCATTTGTCAGCATGGCGACAAATGCATCCGCAAATCTACACTGAGTGCATACAGGCATTAACAGGAATAGCCGAGGGTATTGTCGTGGCGCTCGATGCAGGCGACACAACGACTGTATTGGATAAAATAGCGGCTTACACCGACGCACTTGATGAGCTTGGCGGCGCCAGTGGCATCGACATTATTTGTGATGAACACCGTGCCTTGATGACTTTGGCCGCGGGCAATGGCGTAGTGTACAAGCCCTGCGGAGCCGGTGGTGGCGATATAGGCGTGGCAATTGCTCGGGCACCCGACACATTAGCGCATTTTATCGTGCAGGCCACTGCGGCAGGGTATCTGGTGCTGGATAACGGTATGGATAAGCGAGGTCTCGTTGTTGAGACAATTGCAACAAGTAACAAGCGACAGGATTAGATTATGGACGAACTGCCTACAACCCACGGCGAACAGGCCTCTACTTCGATAACACAGGCAGATACGGCTGATCAGTCGGTCCGCTTACCAGGATTTTACAAGTTATCGACCGGTGAGCGCCTAAGCCTTTTGCGGCAGCGTGAGCTTTTATCCAGCGATGATTTTCGGGCACTGTCCAGTGGCAGCCACCGACTCACCCTGGCCAAAGCCGACAAAATGATCGAGAACGTGGTGGCTGTGCAAGGCATGCCGGTGGGCCTCGGGCTTAACTTTTTGATCAACGACAAGAACTACATCGTGCCACTGGCTGTTGAGGAGCCCTCCATTGCCGCAGCGTTAAGCTCGGCTGCCAAGTTAGTGCGCCA
>DATJDA010000102.1:0-11395 GCA_035497695.1 Marinobacter sp.
ATCTGACTGGATTTGGGGCACCTACGGAATCGACTTCTTCTTTCAGTTCAATCCGTTTATTGCCGGCGTGATAACGATTGGACTGATCTTCGGCGCCTACATGACAGAAACTTTCCGGGGCGCTTTTCTTGCCGTTGATAACGGCCAGATTGAAGCAGCGAGAGCCTATGGCTTTACCCGCTGGCACACCTTCCGCCGCATTATACTTCCCCAGATGTTACGCCATGCACTCCCTGGCGTCGGGAATAACTGGCAGGTACTGCTTAAAACAACGGCTCTGGTTTCTATTATCGGCCTGACGGATATGGTTCGTGTGGCCGAAGAAGCGGCCAAAGCCGAACGCATGCCTTTCCATTTCTTTATACCCGTGGCATTCGTGTATCTGGCCTTAACAGCCGGCTCAGAGCTATTTATCAAGTGGCTCGACAAACGCGCCAATGTCGGCGTGGTTCAGGGGGGATAACTTATGCCAGACTTTATCGCCCAGTGGCTGAATCAGAATGATATTTTTACCGCGATGACCATTCTGGAGTACTGGGATGGCTTTGTTCATACCGTACATCTGGTGTTTTTATCGCTGATTATCGGCTTGGTGTGCGCCGTACCACTGGCCATTCTCCGCACTGTGAAAAATCCTTTTGTATCGGGTCCTATCTGGCTTTACACCTATCTGTTTCGTGGCACACCGCTGCTGATTCAGCTTTATATTATCTATTATGGCGTTGCCCAGATTCCCGGCATTCAGGAAACCTTCTGGTGGACCATTTTCCGGGAACCCTTCTATCCGGCCCTTCTGGCGTTCGTATTGAATACCTGTGCCTATACTACCGAGATTATCCGGGGCGCAATTGTTGCCACCCCTCATGGAGAGCTGGAAGCCGCCAAAGCCTATGGCATGAGCTGGCTACTGAGAATGCGCCGCATTGTGCTGCCAAGTGCCGCCCGTCGTGGAGTACAGGCTTACTCCAATGAAGTTATCTTCATGTTGCACTCAAGTGCGATCGCAAGCGTGGTAACAATAGTGGATTTGACCGGGGCTGCCAGAAATATCTATTCCCGCTTTTACGCACCCTTTGAGGCATTTATTTTTGTGGCGCTGATTTATATGGCCATGACTTTTACTCTGGTTTTTCTGTTTCACAAACTGGAAAAATACCTTTTACGACACCAACAGCCGGTCAAGTCCTGATGACCATACAACAGAATCTTTTCGATACTTCTTCTGACTGGCTGGAGCACTCCCTTAAGCATGCTTCGTCAGTGCTTCCTGAAGTCAGCGCGGAGCTTCCCAACGGTACCAGAATAACCAGGCGAGCTGTCGGTGTTCTTGAGCTCACACCTGCCCTGATTCAGCCTGGCAGCGAAGTACTTATTCTTTCTGCCGGTGTTCATGGCAATGAGACGGCCCCGGTTGAAGTGCTTAATGGCCTGCTCAGTGAATTATTGCGTGGCGAATGGCCACTGGCCTGCCCGACATTACTGATTCTGGGCAATCCGCCGGCCATGGTTGCCTGCGAGCGATTTGTTGATGCCAATATGAATCGTATGTTTCATGGCGCTCATAACAAACAGGCCTATCAGGGATTGCCAGAAGCTACCCGGGCCCGGCAGCTTGAAATGTTCTGCCAACGGTTCGCCACGGCCCACTCCGGTGCGCTGTCTCACTACGACCTGCATACGGCAATACGACCTTCCCTGCGGGAAAAATTCGCGCTCTACCCTTTTGTTGCGGGGCGCAAGGTTCCCGAAAATCAATGTTCGTTTTTGCTGAAGTCTCAGGTTGAAACCCTGCTACTGCAACACTCCACCGCCACTACATTTGCCTCTTTCTCATCCTCTCAGCTTGGCGCCGAAAGCTTTACGATAGAACTGGGAAAGGTGCAACCATTTGGCCAGAATGATCTGAGCCGGTTTGAGGGAGTTCGGAATGCCCTGCGCGCCCGGCTTCAGGGCAATGGCCTGCCGACCACACCGGAAAGCACAAGTGACGGCGAGCCCTCTGAGGCTGGCAGACTGATGATATTTGAAGTGGTGCATGAAATTCTGAATACCGGCAAAGAGTTTCAGTTTCATGTCCCGGACGATGCTGCAAACTTTACTGAATACCAACCCGGTACGGTAATCTGGGAAGATTCAGAAACCTGTTACCGGGTTGGCAATGTACCTGAAGCCATCGTTTTTCCGAATCGGAATGTGCCCGTTGGCCAGCGGGTATGCCTGATGATCAGGCCGGTGCATTCTCCAGCTCGGCAACAGGTACCTTGATCGCCTGAGTACACACGGCTGGTATCACCAGCAAGGTCAGCACGGTAGACGCCAGCAGGCCGGAAATAATAGCCCAGGCCATAGGTGGCCAAAGCGTGGAGCTGGAAAATGCCAGTGGCAGCAAACCGGCTACGGTAGTCCCCGTTGTCAGCAGGATTGGCCTGGTTCTTTGCTCTACCGCCTTACGTACCGCATTAAGGATATCCTCGCCCTGCTCCAGCTCACGATCCATGACATCCAGCAGCACGATTGCGTTATTCACCACAATCCCCACCAGTGCGATAACACCCAGCAGTGACTGAAACCCAAATGGCGAGCCAGACAGAACCAGTCCGGGAATAATACCCACGGTAGCCAGAGGCACAGTCAACAGGATAATTCCCACCCGACGGAAAGAATTGAACTGCAACAACAAAAAGAACAGCAACAAAAGTATGCCAATAGGCGCAGCGGTCAGAAGAGCACCATTAGCATCCCCTGAACCTTCCGCATCGCCGCCCATTTCAAGGCGGGTGCCACCCGGCAATGGATTTTTGTCCAGCGCGTCACGAAGCCCTTTCAAAGCCTGGCTAAAACTGTAGCCATCCAGAAGGTTAGCGGTAACTGTGTTCATTCTCACGCCATCGCGCAGATAACGAACAGCGGGCTCCCAGTCCGTCTCTACACTGGCAACAGCCGACAAAGGTATGGCATCGCCACGATTGTTATAAATGTTCACTGACAACAACCGTGAAAGTGGTAAGGCGGTGCCCTCCCGGGAGCGCAAGATCAGTGGAATAGGGTCATTTTCCTGGCGATAACGCTCTGCGACAATACCAAAACTCTGGCCATAAAGACTCTGAGCAACATCCGCACGAGTCAAACCATAACGGGCGGCGGTGGCATCATCCACGTTGATGGCAATGCTGGGCACACCTATATCCAGATCATCACGAACATCAACCGTGCCGGCAACACCCCGGAGCGCGGCAAAAACCTGCTCCACAGCTCTGGCGCGCTGCTGATCGTTGGCGTTATATACCCGAACCTCAACCGGAGCGGCTCTGGGCGGCCCCTGACCGAGGACGCCAACGGTTATATCAAGTTCCGGCATCTCTTCATGCACATGGGCACGAATCCAACGAATCATCTCTGTGGTGTCTTCCAGTGTCGGTGTGCGAATTACTAACCGGGCACGATTGGGAGCCTGAGGTGAGCGCTGTAAATTGTAATAAAAGGACGGGCCGGTATAGCCAACGAAACGATGTACTTCAAGAGCGTCCGGACGGGTACGAATCATCTGTTCGAGATCTGCAGCGGCCTCTGCTGTGCGACTCTGGTCGGTTCCCTCAGGCATGTAGAGTTCCACAACAACTCTTGGCCGGTCGGCATTCGGGAAAAACTGCTGGGTCAAAAATGGGGTCAGGACAAGGCTGCCAGTCACCAGCAGTGCACCAAGAGTAATCAGACGGCGCGGATAGCGGGACACCAGCCCACCAAGAAAGCGGGCCAGCCCGATCAGCCGATCGGTTTCAGCATCACGGCGGGGCTTTAGAAAACGAGCTGCCAGCATAGGCACGGCGGAGATGGCAAGCAGATAGCTGATAGACAGCGTAAGCATGATCATCACAGGCACACCACGGGTAAAGTCTGCGGCTCCCCCCTTAGACAAAAGCAAAGGCGTAAAGGCCGCCAGCGTTGTGCCGGTAGAGGCTCCCAAAGGCCCGGCCAACTCACCTATTGCCTGTCGCAACGCATCCAGACGGCGCATGCCGTTATCCAGATGCCCCTGTATATTTTCCACAATCACAATGGCGTTATCGATCAGAATACCCAGGGAAATTACCATACCGATCACGGCAATCTGGTGCAGAACGCCACCGCCCAGATCGTAAAGCCCGATACTAATCAACGCCACCATAGGCAGAATAGACGCCACAAGCAGCCCCATCCGTATGCCCATGCCGGCAAAAACAACCGCAACAATAATAAGGACGGACAGCACCAGGCTCCAGGCCAGGTTATCAAGGCGCTCTGCTACTTTATCGGGTTGAAAAAACATCTCCCGAATCTCATAAGGGGCAAACTCGGAGCGAATCTGATTTACTCGCTCACGCACACGCTCACCAAAACGAATGGCATCGGTTTTGTCTTCTTCCATAATGATAGACAACAACACGACCCGCTCACCGTCATACCAGGTTTCCGGCTGCCTGGGCTCAATTGGTCCACGCCAGACTTCCGCTACCGCGGCCAGCGGCACCTGGGAACCATCGGGTAACTCAATTGGAGTGGCGCGAATAGCATCAATGCTGGAAAATTCGCTGTTGGGCAATACCGACAAACGCCGGCCGTCCACCACCACGAAGCCACCCGGAGTTGTCTGATTGCGCTGCGCCAGCGTATTCATTATCCGGGCCGGGGAAATGCCCACCCGGGACAGTGCTGCATCGTCCAGAGCCAGGGTAATCTGCTCATCGGCATCGCCTTCAAGATCAATGCGCGACACACCCTTGATATCCAGAAGGTTCTTTTTCAGCCGCTTGGCAATCTGGGTAAGCTCGGTTACCGAGGGCGAGCCACCTACGGCTATGACAATGGCGGGGATATCGATCAGCCGGTCATCCAGAACCATTTGCCCGACATCATCCGGAAAATCTTTCCTGGCTCGCTCCATAGCCAACCGGACACGATCCCAGGCGGAGTCAGTATCATAAATGGTGTCGTCAAGGCGCAACCTTACCAGTGCCACACCTGTTCTTGCCGTACCCTGGCTGAAGTCCACCTCTTCAACCTGACGGAACTCATCGGCCAGTGGCTGCAAAACAAGGCGTTCGACGGCATCTGCACTGGCGCCGGGATAATTTACCGTAACGATACCGGCACGGTATGGAAACGAAGGATCCTCCTGCCGCGGCATGGTACTGTACGCGGCCAGTCCAAGCAGACACAACATAGTGACAACCATGCCTAATAAACGCTGGAAATTAAGCAGCCGGCGGATCATCAGCGTATCTCCACACTGTCGCCATCAACAAGACGTGTCATGCCGGCATAGACGACCTTGTCACCCGGCACGAGATCTTTTGAGTGCACCACAACACGCTCGCCGACAATCCGCTCAATAGTAACCGGAACTCTGTGGGCCACGCCCTCCCGGACACGGAATACACCAGAATTACCGACTGTGCGGATGACCGACAAAAGCGGCACGGTGATTGCCGATACCTGTTTTGGTGTAATCCCGACCTCTACTGGCTCCCCTGGTTCCAGAGTGTCGACTGGCACGCTGACCAGTATCGGGTGTAACTCTCCACGAACGGCACCCGGCTGGGCAATTTCCATCACCAGACCGGTCTGATGTTGCTGGTTTCTGTCCTGCACAGACCAGACTGGCAATTCCTGGCTCAGCTCAACATGCCCGAGCATGTACGCAGGCACTCGCACCTCGACCTCTCGGCCCTGGGGTGAAGACAAACGCATCACAGGCTGACCAGCCGCCACAAACTCATCGGGCTCTACCAGCAAAGCCTCAACACGTCCGGCAAACGGGGCATGTAATGTACTCTCCTCAAGCATCCGGCTGGCCTCAGCCAGAGCTGCCTCTGCCGTGGCCACACTGGCTTTCAGGGCATCTCGCCGGGCGGCAATCTGCTCCAGCCCCTGCTCAGAAACAACGCCCCGTTTATGCAGGCGGCTAGAACGTTCCCACTCACGTTTAGCCTGCTCATACTGGGTAATCAACTCATCAAGCTTTGCTTTTGCAGAGTCCCGGGCCGGTGCCAGCGAAGGACTGTACACCCGCGCAAGCACATCCCCGGACTTTACCCGTTGCCCCAGCTCTACCCGTCGCTCTTTTAGTGTGCCGCTAACCTGAAATGTCAGCGTTGCTCTTTGGCTGGCACGAACAATACCCGAGAAACGCAGAGGAGTGCTCAATGCCTCACCACCCGTCACCTCTGATACCCGAACGGATACTGTCGATGGTTTGGTATCGGCCGACACGTCGACAGCTTCACAGCCCGCCAGCGCAAGGAAGCAAAATGCCAGAAAATGCGTGGCCAGAGAATTGGGTAATAACGTCATAATTTATCCTTTCATCCATGCTTGTGTTGATTGAGGGGACCCAATCCATCACGCGCCCACTGACTAATGTCGACATAATGTCAGTTTTTGACATGTTGTCAATAATCAGGTTCTATTCAACATCAGGTATGATATATCCGTAGCTGTACTCAACTGGACAAGGTTATGAACGAACCCATGAAAACACGCCGGGAGCGCGAGAAACAGGCGCGCTACGATGCCATTCTGGATGCTGCCGAGCGGGTGTTTTTCGAGAAAAGTTACGAACGCACCTCGATGGACGATATTGCCCGCACCGCCAGCCTGAGCCGTGCGCTTCTATACGTTTACTTCAAGGATAAAGCCGCCATTCAGCGGGGAATTATACTGCGGGCGGGTGAAAGTCTGGCCGCGCGCTTTGAAGAGGCCCGATCAACTGCCGATACCGGCCTGGCCCAGATCACAGCAATGGGAGAAGCTTACTACCGGTTTTATCTGGATGAACCGGATTATTTTTCCGCATTGACCACGGCATCAACTGCCATGGCCGAAGCGGACGCGGAGCAGGCCGAGGAAATGCTATGTTCGAAAGCTGAATTAATGGGCCTGATGATCGGAGCTATCCGGCAAGGCCTGGAAGACGGCACCATGTGCAGGAAACGCATTGTCGATCCCGTACAAACAGCGGCTTATCTCCGTGGTGCACTTCATGGGGTTATATTATTGTGCCAGTTGGAACTGGACTCTGCCCACAACCATGGCGGCGAAAACTTTTCTGCAGATGCACTGATTCGCCACACTATGGAGATGTTGACGTCATCCATAGCAAACCAGCAAGGCCAGCGTTAACGCTGAAAGTCGTAAACCGAACCAAGTCCCAAAATTCCTGTTAACTCATCCAGGGCCTTGCGCACTTCATTCAGCAGCATTGGATCTGCCAGCTCGTCTTGCGACAACCGATCACGATAATGGGCTCCGACCCAGCCAGTCAGCCGTTCGTAAAGCTCGTCGGTAAGCAGCACACCAGAGTGCATGGCATTAAGCTCATCATCTGTGAGCACCACCCGCAATCTCAGACAGGCAGGACCACCACCATTGCGCATGGACTGTTTCACATCAAACACTTCAACGGCGTTAATTGGCCCGCCTGAAGCTACCAGCTTGTCCAGATACCGGCTAACAGAGATCACTTCCCTGCACTCTCCCGGCACCGCCAGCAACATACCGTCAGGTGTATTCAGCAACTGGCTGTTAAACAGATAGGACGCAACCGCATCTCTGATTGGCACTTCGTTAGCGGATACCCGCACAGCTTGCAGCTCTGCTCCCGTCAGCCGCGCACGAATGTCTGCCAATACCCGGTCTTCATCCAAAAACGCCATTTCATGGTAGAACAGGGTATTACCATTACCGACAGCGATGACATCGTTGTGGAATACACCAGCATCAATCGCATCTGGGTTTTGTTGAGCAAAAACCAGATTCTTATCCTGCAGTCCGTGCAACCTGGCAATGGCTTCTGACGCCTCGCGAGTTTGCCGGGCGGGATATTTTTTCGGTACGGGGGCGCTGTCATTAAAGGCTTCCTGCCCATAAACAAACAGCTCAACTCCAGGGTCACCATAAGTGCTGCACAGCCGGGTATGATTGGCGGCACCCTCATCACCAAAGTGGCTGACTGAGGGCAATGCCGAGTGATGAGCGAAATAGCATTCATCGGTAAACATCGCCTTCAGCAAACGGCCGGTTACGATGTGTTCTATGGAGCGGTGAAATTTGGCACTCAGGTTGGCAGGCGTAAAATGCACGCGATGATCACGGGTATCTGCACTTGGCGAAACCGTAGCGGCATTCGCAGTCCACATGCACGACGCTGACGTTACCGCGGCAAGAATCGCCGGATTGGTTTTTGCGGCTTTGTTCAGGATCTGCGCATCAGTGCCCTCAAATCCAAGAGACCTGAGCGTGGGAATGTGTGGACGCTCATGGGGCGGCAGAATTCCCTGAGTGTACCCCCGGTCTGCCAGACGCTTCATTTTCGCCAGCCCTTGCAGAGCTGCCTCCCTTGGATTGGAAACCGCATGCACATTCGACTTGGACGCCACGTTCCCCCAGGACAACCCGGCGTAGTTGTGAGTCGGGCCTACCAAGCCATCAAAATTTGCCTCTACTGCATGCTTTGCCATTGCTGCCGGTTCCATATCAATCAGTCAAAATTCAGGCCAGGCGCCAGGCTTTCCGGCATCTCGCTTTTATCAGCCTCCAGCGATGCCATTGGCCAGGCACAATAATCCGCCGCGTAATATGCACTGGCGCGGTGATTTCCGCTGGCACCTACGCCACCAAATGGCGCAGCGCTGCTGGCACCCGTTAGCGGCCGGTTCCAATTCACAATACCGGCCCGAACCTCTTCCAGAAGCCGGTTGTAGAGCTTTCGGTCGTCGGTGAGAACTCCGGCAGACAAACCATAACGAGTATTGTTAGCCAGCTCCAGAGCGTCGTCAAAGCTCTTGTAACGGTGCACTGTAAGCAGTGGCCCGAAGAACTCCTCGTCGACCAACTCAAGGCCGGTAACGTCAATTATGCCCGGAGACAGCAGCCCGGTATCGGGCTTAAGGCGTTTCATCTCCAACAAAGAAGTGGCACCTTTTGCCAGCATGCTGGCTTGCGCCGCCAATAGCTTTTCCGCAGCTTGTGCAGAAATAACAGACCCCATAAATGGCTGCGGATCTGCATCAAACTCACCAACAGTGATCCGCGAGGATACCTCCGTCAATCTCTTCAGAAACTCATCGCCCTTTTTACCCTTGGGAACCAGTAAGCGACGGGCACAAGTACAGCGCTGGCCGGCAGATAAAAAGGCCGATTGCAGGGCATGATGCACAGCGCCATCCATATCGGCCACATCCTGAACAATGAGGGGGTTATTTCCCCCCATTTCCAGTGCCAGAATCTTTTCTGGCTGACCACCAAACTGTTCGTGAAGAAGATGGCCAACCGTGGAGCTTCCGGTAAAGAAAAGACCATCAATCAGCGGATGGCTGGCAAGGCTTTTACCAGTATCTGACCCGCCCTGCAGCAAATTCAACACACCATCAGGAAGACCGGCCTTGCACCACAGTCTTACCGTCATCTCTGCCACGCCAGGCGTCAGCTCACTGGGCTTGAACACCACTGTGTTCCCCGCCAGAAGCGCAGGAACTATGTGGCCATTAGGTAAGTGCCCGGGAAAGTTGTACGGGCCAAAAACGGCCACTACACCGTGGGGGCGATGCCGCAGTACCGCATGACCGCCCGCTACATCAGATTCCGAATAGCCGGTACGGTCATTATAGGCTTTTATTGAAATGGCTATTTTACCAATCATGGCCGCAACTTCGGTACGGGACTCCCAAAGTGGCTTGCCGGTTTCCAGACCAATCTGATAGGCAATTTCTTCCTTATTGGCTTTTAGCTGCTCACCAAATGCTTCAACGACTGACTGTCGCTCAGCAACGCTTTTTCGCCGCCATGCCAGAAACGCTTTGCGGCCGGCTCGAATGGCGGCATCAACATTCTCAAAATTTGCGTTATTACCTTCCCATACAACATCACCCGTAACCGGTTGCACAGACTCAAATGCGGCACCGTGGCCATGCAGCCATAATCCGTCAATAAAGAGCTCGCCTGTCAGGTTTGCCATATCAATGCCTCTCCCGGTTTGAAATTTCACTGTTTCAGACAATTACCTTAACCGGAGATTCAGAACCTTGGCTCTGCCTCTCTTTTCTTATACATAGACAATGGCCCTTTATCTTTCAAAGGCGCCAGCCGCACTGAGTCTCCAGCTTCTATTTGTAGTGCCTCTGCCACTGCAGCGGGTAAGCTAACGGTATCCAGCCCAACACAATCTGCAGGAATGGTGGTAAGCCGGAAGTCCCGGAATGAGCAGTTTGAAATCATCACCCGTTCGCTGGCGGGTATATCCAGATTCACCGGCTTTTGAGTAATCATCGTATGCCGGTTTACAGATTCGCGCACCGTTCGAATATTGTGTACAAATGCCTCAATAACCGGCCCGCCGTCAAAAATATCCACCAGCCCATTAAAATTGAAGCCTTCGGCCTGTAGCATCGTCAGGGCAGGAGCCGTATTTTCATGCACCTGGCTGACAACTGATCTGGCAGACTCGGGCAGCATCGGCAGATAAATAGGGTACTTGGGCATCAGCTCGGCAATAAACGATTTGTTACCAAGGCCAGACAGCAAATCTGCCTGGCTGAATTCCATATCGAAGAACTTTCTGCCAAGGGCATCCCAAAGGGGGCTGTACCCGTCTTCGTCAGAGACTCCGCGCATCTCGGCAAAAATTTTCTCCGAGAAATATTTTCGGAACTCACCCAGATACATGAAACGGCAGCGCGACAAGAGTAATCCGTTACCACCGCCCCTGTAATCATCAGATAACAACAGTGAGCAGATTTCACTGGTGTCTGTCATATCGTTTGAAAGATGCAAAGTAGGCGTTCGAACATGAACCCCCAGCTCTTTGGACGCATTCACGGTAACGCTAAGGCGGTAGTTGTAAAACACCTCATCCAGCCCCACTCGCCCCTGAATGCCGCTGATGCCAACTGCCTTCTTTTTTTCGGTGTCTTCCAGGGCAAACAGATACAAGCCAGCCTCAGGCGCACATCGTTGCTCGAACGTTTCACGGGCCTGCTCGATTTTCCGCCGCAACAGATCCCGGTCTGCTGGCAAACTTGTCAGCCCCTTGCCGGCACTCTGCGCCATAGCAAAAAGATCTTCCAGATCAGCTTCCTGAACCGGCCGGATTACCAGCATGTGTCGCCCTCCCGCCGTGAACTGATGTTCATAGAGATGCTGCCCTTACTGAATCGCCGGCACTCTTGCCAAGCACCTTCCAGGCTTTTACAGGGACTTTCAGTTGCCCTTCCACAGATTCTGCAATCCCAGTAAGTGTGCACCGGAAACCTGCACCCTCGCCGGCCGCCACCAGGCAAAGATCACCGCTGACTTCATGAGTACCATGTAAGGTTTTCCGATGACTGGTCGCTATGGTTCGCAAGCTGTCTGTACGAGCTTC
>DATJDA010000103.1:0-13006 GCA_035497695.1 Marinobacter sp.
CGGGAGCGCGAAGAATAACGGAAAACCGGTCTGGATTCATCTCTGTATGAGCTCTATAAGCGAGGCTTATAAGACTTGATGAAAACACTTCATTTGCTTCATGGTGGAAGTCTGCTTAGCTTGATGACTATCAAAGGCGGCTATTCCTGCGCTAAAGCCGGGCTCAATAATAATATTGCTAGAGGAGCATTCATGAAAGCCATTCTCTGTAAAGAATACGGTCCGGCTGAAAAGCTGGTTATTGAAGAGGTCCCCAGCCCCGAAGTGAAAGGGCGCGGCGTTAAAGTTCGTGTTAGTGCGGCAGGCCTGAACTTCCCGGACACTCTTATTATTGAAAACAAATATCAGTTCAAACCGCCCTTGCCTTTTTCTCCGGGGGGTGAATTGTCTGGAGTGGTTATTGACGTTGGTGAGAAGGTGACACGGTTCAAGGCTGGTGATCGTGTTGCCGGACTGACCGGGTACGGTGCCTTTGCCGAAGAGGTGATTGTTCCCGAGCACAATCTGCTACCGGTTCCTGACGGAATGTCGGATGAGAAGGCCGCTGCTTTCATGATGGTCTACGGCACGTCTTATTACGCGCTCAAGCAACGGGCGAACATACAGCCCGGAGAAAGCCTGCTGGTGCTGGGTGCCAGCGGTGGTGTTGGCCTGGCAACCGTGGAGCTGGGTAAGGCAATGGGTGCCAGAGTAATTGCCGCAGCAAGTACGGCTGAAAAACTGGCGGTAGCAAAAGAAGCCGGTGCTGATGAGCTGATTAACTATACGGAAGAGCCCCTCAGAGATGCGGTGAAAAGACTGACCAGTGCCAAAGGCGTGGATGTGATTTTTGATCCTGTTGGCGGCGATTACACAGAGCAGGCCCTGCGGGGTATGGCCTGGAACGGCCGCCACCTGATCATCGGTTTTGCTGCCGGGGATATTCCCAAAATACCGGCCAATCTAACGCTACTGAAAGGCTGTTCTGTGGTTGGCGTGTTCTGGGGCAGTTTTACCCAGCGCGAGCCAGAAGCCAGCGCGCAGAACATGATGGAATTAATGAAATTATTTGCCGAGGGCAAAATTGACCCAAGAGTCAGCGAGGTATTTGCGTTCGAGGATTACGCCAAGGCTTTGGGTGCGCTGAGCGAACGCCGTGCTATGGGTAAAGTGGTGCTTAAGGTTGGCTCCTGAGTAACAGCGTGATTAATCTGGAGGGCCACGGACGGCCCGACTCAAGCGCACACGGATACCGCCCGCTAACGATCCAGGATCTGGCTCAGGAACAACTTGGTACGCTCATTCTGTGGATTATCGAAAAACTCTTCAGGAGCGTTGGATTCCACAATCTGACCCTCATCCATAAAGATAACCCGATCGGCGACTTTCTTCGCAAAGCCCATCTCGTGGGTTACACACACCATGGTCATGCCTTCTTCCGCCAAATCCACCATGACATCCAACACCTCTTTTATCATCTCCGGATCAAGCGCAGACGTTGGCTCGTCAAACAGCATGATTTTAGGATTCATGCACAGGCTGCGAGCGATCGCCACGCGCTGTTGCTGCCCGCCGGAAAGCTGCCCCGGGTACTTTTTAGCCTGATCTGCGATCTTGACGCGGGTCAGATAACGCATCGCTAAGGCCTCTGCTTCACGTCGCGGCTGTTTGCCGACCCAGATAGGCGCCAGGCAGCAGTTTTCCAGAACCGTCAGATGGGGAAACAGATTGAAGTGCTGAAAAACCATGCCGACTTCGCGACGGATGGTCTCGATTTTCTTTGTTTCACCGGTCAGTTCCATCCCCTCGACGATGATCTTGCCGCGCTGGTGCTCTTCCAGACGGTTGAAGCAGCGAATCATAGTGGACTTGCCTGACCCTGAAGGCCCACAGACCACAATGCGCTCACCGCGATTGACCTTGAGATTGATGTCTTTAAGTACGTGAAACGCACCGTACCATTTGTGCATTCCGATGATTTCGATCATCACCTCAGAGCCCGCTCCCGTCTGGGCGCCGCTGTTCGCTGTTGACATGGGTTACTCCCCTTTATTGTTCGTATTCGTTGTCAGATTCGTTTATGACCTGTTTCAAAGCGTCGCTCCAGATGTAACGAGTAGCGGGAAATGCCGAAACAGAATATCCAGTACAGCAATCCGGCAAAGATATAACCTTCAATGGTAAAACCGAGCCAGGAAGGATCCGTAAGCGCTGACTGCACAATTCCAAGCAGGTCAAAGAGACTGATAATGGAAACCAGCGTGGTGTCTTTGAACAACTCAATAAAGGTAACGACCAGTCCGGGGATAACCATCTTCAGTGCCTGAGGCAGAACAATCAACGCCATGGTCTTGCTATAGTTCAGCCCGAGTGACGAGGCAGCTTCGCTCTGGCCCTTCGGGATGGCTTGCAAGCCACCTCGCACTACCTCTGCCACATAGGCCGCCTGAAACAGTGCAATGCCCACCAGCGCACGCACCAGTTTGTCGAAGTCTACACCGGCAGGAAGAAACAGAGGCAGCATCACCGACGCCATAAACAGCACGGTGATCAGCGGCACTCCTCGCCAAAGTTCGATATACGACACGCATACTGCTCTGACAATGGGCATGTCTGAACGCCGCCCCAGCGCGAGTAAAGTCCCCAGTGGCAGGGCCGCAACAATGCCCACCGTTGACAGAATAAGCGTCAGCATCAAACCACCCCAGTCACTGGTGGAAATCACCCTCAGGTCGAATATGCCGCCATGGAACAGAAAGAACGCAATGAACGGGAATATGAACAGAGTAAAAAAACCAATCCAGACTTTGCCGGGCACGCCACGAACCATCAGCAATAGCAGTGAGATTACAAAGATGACGGCTCCGAGGTTAACCCGCCATTGCTCCTCGACAGGATAAAAGCCATACAAAAACTGATTGATGCGGGCGTAAATAAATACCCAGCAGGCACCACCACTGGTGCAGGCTTCACGGCTGGTGCCGGCCCAGTCTGCGTTAATAAAAGCCCACTCCACAACGGGGGGAATCGTCAAATAAAGCAGATACACTGCAATCAGCGTCATCATGCTGTTGCTGATGGAAGAGAACAGGCTTTTGCGTAACCAGCCTACAATTCCGAACTCGGTGACCGGTGGTGGCAGGTCGGGATGTGTTTTGAAGTCACTCATCAAAGTCGTCCTCAGCTCTATCGCTCAATAAGCGTAGAGTGGTGGTTGTACCAGTTCATAAAGAGCGAGATCAGCAAGCTGAAAGTGAGATAGACACCCATGGTCATGGCAATAATCACCACAGCCTGACCGGTCTGATTCAGTGCTGTTCCGGCGAACACATTCACCAGATCCGGATAGCCGATCGCGGTGGCCAGAGACGAGTTCTTCATGAGGTTCAGATATTGGCTGGTGAGGGGCGGGATGATTACGCGCAGTGCCTGGGGCAGGACCACCAGCCGGGTATTCATGCCGGGGCTCAGGCCCAGGGAGTAAGCGGCTTCGGTTTGCCCGTGACTCACCGCAAGAATGCCAGAGCGCACAATTTCTGCAATTGAGGATGCGGTGTAGATTGTCAGCGCAATCAGCAGCGCCGCCAGTTCCGGTATAACGCTGACTCCGCCAACGAAGTTGAATCCCTGTAGCGATGGCAGAGACCAGCTCAGCGGTGCTCCCATTACAACGAAAGCAAGCCCGGGCAGGCCAATAAGAATGGCCAGCGATACCCACACGGTGTGGAATGGCTGCCCTGTTTGCATCCGCCTTCGATAGGCCCACCTGGAAAGCACGAAAACAATCACAACGGCCAGCGTCATGGCGGCGAATACCGCTCCGAATCCGGGCTCGAAAATCGGCTCAGGCAAATAAACGCCCCGGATGTTCAGGAAGGCAAAGTCGCTGATAGCGAGGCTCTGACGCGGAGAGGGCAGGGCCTGAATGACGGCGAAATACCAGAACAGGATTTGCAGCAACAGCGGAATATTACGAAAGGTTTCAATGTAAATTGCCGCCAGGCGCGCAATCAGCCAGTTTTGAGAAAGGCGCGCCAGCCCGACCAGCAGGCCCACTATCGTCGCCAGAACAATACCCAAAGCCGATACCAATAGCGTATTGAACAAGCCCACAAAAAAAGTGCGGCCGTAACTGGAGGCTGGTGTGTAGTCAATCAGGCTTTGAATAATGCCAAAACCCGCTTCCTGATCGAGAAAACCAAAGCCCGTGGATATGCCCCGGCTCTCAAGGTTAACGACGGTATTGTTAAAAATGTAACCGAAAAAGATGAACACACCGGTCAGCAATAGCGCTTGGAAAAAAAGCGCATGAACCTTCGGGTTACGCCAAAAAGGCGGTTTGGAAGGAGCAAGATCTCCGGTTTCCAACTGCTCGGGAGTATCTGAAGACATAGGACCTTCTTTTCAGCAAGTATGACTGCCTGAGCACCGGACTGACCGATGCTCAGGCATCCGCTTCAACAGGCAGAGGCGCAACTTGCGCCTCTCATTGAGGGTCCTAACGTATTGGTGGCGCGTACTGAACGCCACCGTTGCTCCACAGGGCATTAAGCCCCCGCTCGATTTTCAGCTCAGAGCCTGCACCGACATTCCGATCGAAAGATTCAGCGTAATTCCCGACTTCCTTGACGATGTTGTATGCCCAGGCATCGGACACACCCAGCATGGCACCAAATCCACCGGTTTCGCCCAGAAAACGTTTAACGTCCGGGTTGTCACTGGTCTTCTTCATGTCGTCGATATTTTTGGAGGTAATACCAAGGTCTTCAGCGTTCAGCATTGCGAACAAGCTCCACTTGACCAGGTTGAACCAGTCATCATCTCCCTGGCGAACCGACGGCCCCAGAGGCTCTTTGGAAATTATATCCGGCAGAACCATGGCGCTGGATGGATCTTTCAGCAAAATGCGCAGGGCGTAAAGCTGGGACTGATCGGAGGTAAGAGCGTCACAACGACCCGCATCGAATGCCTTGGCAGTGGCATCAGCCGTGTCGTAGGTGACAGGCTTGAATTTCATTTTATGGCTGCGAAAGTAATCAGCCAGATTCAGCTCAGTGGTGGTTCCCGACTGAACACAGACTGAGGCACCACTGAGTTCTTCGGCACTTTTCACGCCAAGGGCCTTCTTCACCAGAAAGCCCTGGCCATCGTAGTAAGTAACGCCGGTGAAGTTAATGCCCAGGGACGCGTCGCGGGTCAGCGTCCAGGTGGTATTGCGGGAGAGAATGTCAATTTCGCCTGACTGCAGCGCGGTAAAGCGCTCCTTGGCCGTGAGTGGTGTGAACTTTACTTTGCTGGCATCACCGAACATGGCAGCAGCCACGGCGCGACACACATCCACGTCGATACCTTTCCAATTGCCGCTATCATCGGTGTTGGAAAAGCCCGGTACGCCGATATTGACACCACACTGCACGAAACCTTGCTTTTTAACGGCATCGAACGTGGAGCCAGCCAGGGCAGTTCCTGCAAATGCTGTAACCATCAGCGCCGTTCCGGCGCTCAGAATTTTTAATAGTTTCATTTTTTCTCACTCTTTTTGGCTTGTATTTATTTTTGAACAAGTGAGTGATCAACGTCGACGACACTTTCTAACGGGCCGCCCACTGCACCCCAATCAAAGATTGTTTTAAGGCAAACGTCTGCCCGATAACTCGCAAGAAGTTATTCAGGGCTTCCCCAATACTAGTTGCTGTTTGCAATAATCGGTATTAAGCAGGAGTACGTATTTTGATCGACCAGAATTTTGAGTGTTGACTATGGGGGCAGGTCGCCACTGCCGAAGCCTGAAAGCTCAGGTTCCGGCAGGGCAGGGCAGATTTGCGGTAGGGGGTGTCATGCCACAATCAGAACTTGAATGCTCCGGAATTAATGTCCGAAACCAGTTCCGGTGTAAGCAGGGTATAACCATCAGTTCTGGGGAGCCACGCGTACACTTCGTCTTGCGAATTTTCAAGAGCGTAGCCTTCTTTCTGAATATCGACCTTGCGATATTTGAACGTCCCCGTTTTCTCAATAGCTTCAGTTACACGTACGAACACAGGGATGGCGTAGGGGGGCAAATGCTCTTTCAGATAAGAGAACAGCCGTTTTACATCAAATGCGCCGTCCTGGGGGACCAGTGTGACCATGCCGGCTTTGCCGTTGGTCTCGGGAATCTCCACACCGTAAACAATGGCTTCTTCAACCATGTCGGCGCCATCAATGATATTTTCCACTTCCGTAGTCGACACGTTTTCTCCCTTCCACCGGAAGGTATCACCCATGCGGTCTACGAACTGGAGGTGCTTGCAGCCAATTTCTCTTAATACGTCGCCGGAGTTAAACCAGGCGTCTCCTTTCTTGAAGGCATCGCGGAGAATCGACTTTTCTGTCGCCTCTTTCTGGGTATAACCCTCAAAGAACCATTTCTTGGTAATTTCACCAATCAGAAGCCCGGGTTCGCCTTTCGGAGTTACCTCAAAAAAGCCCTGAGCATTCCGAATAGGATCGCGAGTGCCATCGTGAAATTTGACTAGCTTGTAGGGAGCGGTAGTCAGGCCAACGGTATTGTCCATGTTAAAGAAGTTGGTAAAGCCAATATTGCCTTCACTGGAGGCGTAAAGCTCCGCAACGGTTTCTATGCCGAAGCGATTTTTGAACTCTTTCCAGATCGATGGTCTCAGGCCATTACCAAGCATTTTTGTGAGGTTGTGGTTAGTGTCCTGCGCACTGACAGGCTGATTCAACAAGTAGCGGCAGAGTTCACCCACGTAACCGAATACAGTGGCATCGTACTTGCGCACGTCGTCCCAGAAGGCACTGGCGGAAAATTTCCGGCGTAACGCTATGGCAGAACCGCCCGCGATTACCGAGCCCCAGCAAACCACCAGAGCCGTTCCGTGATAGAGGGGTAAAGTGCAGTAAAGGACATCGCTCGGCTTCATCGACAAGGACATCAGGCCAAAGCCACCATAAGCCTTGAGAAACTTGCTATGAGAGCCTGGCGCGGCCTTGGGCAGGCCGGTTGTACCTGATGTGAACAGGTAAATGGCCGTTTCGCCCAGTCTGGGTGGGTCACTGAGCACCAGGTTGTCGCTGTTAAAGGTGCTGACCTGTTCAGCCATATTTGTGTAGCCGTCTGGTGCATCGCCAAATGTATTCAGCGTATTTGCATCTGTAAGAAACAGAAACGGGTCAGCATGCCGGATGGTCAGCTTGTCTTTTATTTCATTAAAAGGCTCTGTCAGCTCTTCTCCGACGACGACCATCTTCGGATTTACCAGATTGATACTGTGTTCAAGTACCTTGCCTTTCTGAGAGGTGTTGAGCATCGCGCAGGCAACGCCAAGCTTGGCAGCACCTGCAACAACGGCAAGAAGTTCAGGGCGGTTCTCGAGAAATATGGCAATTGCATCCCCCTTTACCAGCCCTTGAGCTTGTAAAAATCGGGCAATACGATTCACCCAGTTATTAAATTCGTCCCAGGTAATGGTTCTGTTTTCGTACAGTACAGCCTGACGATCACCGTGTTTTCTGGCATTGTTTTCAATGAGAGTGCCCAGGGTTAATGCTTTTCTCGGGTTGTTGGCCGAGAAATAGTAATAACCACGGGCAATAGATGGAAATCGTCGGAGAATGCCCGGAAGGCGGCGGGCTATGTCCAGTGCTGATACGTTGTTGTTACTCATAATGTTATCCATAAAACCTTTGTTGTCGTTATCATTACGGCACCGCCGCCCCGGGTATTCCGCTGGAATTTAGTCCAGATACAGGTCCGACATCAGAGGCTTGTCACCCTCGGCATATCGGTAGTGCTCAAAATCAGTGACCCCGTCTTGTCTGAGCAGATCTTCGTCAACTAAAGTCTGGCCTGTCAGCTCAAGTCCTTTGCGTCCCAGAATGCTAACCGTTGCATCTGCCATAATGTCTGGTGTACGGCCTTTGGCCATCAGTTGCGGGCCGCCGGCTTCGTATTCAATGGCGGCAGTAGAAATGATGGTTTTTGGCCAGAGCGTGTTTACGGCAATGCCGTAACGTCTGAATTCTTCAGCCATGCCCATGCTGAGCATGGTCATGCTGTATTTTGTTGTGGTGTAAGGCCCGAACTGCGAGAACCATTTGAGGTCCATACTCAAGGGCGGTGCCATACTCAAAATGTGCGCCTGGTCAGATTTTTTCAGGTAAGGCAATGCGGCCTGACTGCAGATGAATACGGCCCGGGCATTAACCTGATGCATCAAGTCATATCGGCTGACGGAGAGGTTTTCAACGTTTGTCAGACGAATAGCGCCTGCGTTGTTAACCAGTGCATCGATGCCACCAAAGTGTTCGGCGGCTTCGGCCATGCGCTGACGAACCATTTCTTCATCCCGTACATCCAGAACCAGCGGAAGAGCTTTTCCGCCTGCCGCACGCACTTCCTCGGCAACGGTGTGGATAGAACCGCCCAGTTTTGGGTGAGGTGTATCGGATTTTGCCGCAATAACCACGTTGGCTCCCTGGTGGGCACAGGCCAATGCAATGGAGCGGCCAATACCCCGGCTGCCACCGGTAATAAATACAGTTTTCTGATTCAGGGTTGTCATAACTATGCTTCCTCTTCGGCGCTGATTTCTATCAGTAATTGCTTACGTTTAACCTGATCACCTTTCTGGGTCAGGACATTACTCACAATACCGTCACGGTCTGCTTTAATAGGATGTTCCATTTTCATGGCCTCCAGAATAACCAGAGTTTCACCCTGCACAACATGCTGACCCGGCGCGGTCAGTACTTCTATGATCGCCCCATCCATGGACGCCTGAACGCGGCCGCTGCCTGCACCATTGGTACCGGCAGCCGGCTGATGGGTCATGTCCCGGATGGACCAGGATTGGCCGAAGGCCTGCAAATATAGGGAATCTCCGTGGCGTTGATATTGGCAACGCTGACGAATGCCGTTGTCGATAATGCACAACAGGCCACTACCATGGCTTTCAAGGATAAGCTGACAGGTCTCTTCACCGGCTGTAAAAGTCAGGTGATTCCCAGAACGGTTAACCAGTACCTCAATAGTGGTGTCACCACTTTCCAGCTTCATGGGTGTCCGGGTTGCCGGCGCGTTACTCCACGCCTCCTGGCCTGATGTGCCCAGATCCAGAATGCAGGCAGCAAGGGCAAACTCACGAAGTGTCAGAGTCTGCGGCTGAAGCGACGGGTCAGCACTGAATGCCTGCTGAAGGAACGCTGTTGTTGCTTCACCTGCACCAAAGGTGGCATCCGCGATAATCCGGCTCAGGAAATATCGGTTGGTGGTAACCCCAAACACAACGGTATCTTCCAGAGCACGGATCAGCCGCCGGCGGGCTTCATCCCGGTTCTCGCCCCAGGCAATAACTTTGGCAAGCATGGGGTCATAATGAGGTGTAACCTCATCGCCGGAGCGCACACCTGTGTCATAACGCAGGCCTTCGCCTTCGGCGGGCTGGAAAACGTGTATCGGGCCAGTTTGTGGCGTAAAGCCGTTTGAGGGGTCTTCAGCGTAGAGCCGGACTTCAATGGCATGGCCGTTCAGCTTGATGTCGTTCTGCGCCAGTGGCAGAGGCAGGCCTTCTGCGACCGCCATCTGCCAGGCAACGAGATCTTGCCCGGTAATCAGCTCGGTAACCGGATGCTCTACCTGCAGGCGTGTGTTCATTTCCAGAAAGTAGAAATTTCGGTCTTTGTCGACAAGAAATTCTACCGTACCCGCGCCTTCGTAGTTACAGGCAAGGGCAGCTTTTACCGCCGCGTCGCCCATGGCTGACCGCAGCTCCGGGGTAACAAACGGGGAGGGTGCTTCTTCCACAACTTTTTGATGGCGCCGCTGTACGGAACAATCCCGCTCACCCAGATAGACGGCATTGCCGTGGCTGTCTGCGAAGATTTGTATTTCTACGTGGCGAGGCTCGATAACGGCCTTTTCCAAAATCAGTTCATCGTCGCCAAAAGCTTGTTTTGATTCGGATCTGGCACGCTTGATGTTGTCGGCCAGCCCGGATTCATTTTCCACGAGGCGCATACCACGGCCACCGCCACCGGCGGAAGCTTTGATCATCAAAGGGTAGCCAATGTCTGCGGCAGCGGCGATGAGCTCTTCATCACTGGCGTTGTCGCCCTCGTAACCGGGAACGACAGGAACACCGGCTTTCTGCATGGCAATTTTGGAACGTCGCTTGCTGCCCATCAGTTCGATGGCGCCGGCTGGCGGGCCTACGAATACGATACCGGCTTGTTTGCAGGCATTGGAAAAAGTTGCGTTCTCTGAGAGAAAGCCGTAGCCAGGGTGAATGCAGTCAGCGCCGGTTTTGCGTGCGGCATCCAGTATGGCCTCAGCATTCAGGTAGGATGCCGCGACTTGCGCTGGGCCGATGCAAACAGCTTCATCGGCAAGCTCGGTGTGCATGGCGTGGGCGTCTGCTTCGGAGTAGACGGCAACGGTACGGTATCCGAGGGCTTTAGCAGTGCGAATAACGCGCACGGCAATCTCACCCCGGTTCGCTATAAGTAATTTTTTTAGCATTGTGCTGGTCTCGTAAATTTGTGCCTGCCCGTGAATGGCCGTGGAAGTGCTTTCCGGAAACCGCTACAAGCACACTTGTGCGCGCTTGACTCCGGCCATCCATGGCCTCCGACGTTTCCTGAAAGCACCTCTACAGCCATTCACTCCCTTAGCCTATTTCGTATCTGCCCAGGCTGGTGAGCGTTTTTGCATGAACGCCATAGTGCCTTCGGTGCCCTCGCTACCCCGGACGGCTGCGGCAAATTTCTCCGCTGCACTGTCGAGTAATCCACTCATGGGTTCATGCCCGACCCGGTGAAGCAGGGCTTTGGTTTCTGCAGTGGCGTTAGGTGCGCAATGGCGAATGCGATCAAGTACTTTGGCCAGCATGTCGGTCAGTTCTTCATTCGACGCTGCAACCTGATGGACAATGCCCAGTGCGCAGGCTTCGGCTGCATCGATTCTCAGCCCGAGCAGGGCCAGACGGCGGGCCTGGGTCAGGCCAATACGCTCAACAACAAATGGCGCAATCTGAGCGGGAATAATGCCGAGGGAGGTTTCCGGCATTCCGAATTTGGCCGTGGGCCCGGCAATTCCAACGTCTGATATGCAGGCCAGACCAAAGCCACCGCCCATGACGGCGCCTTCCGTTACAGCGACAACAACCTTGGACGACTCATTCACCTGCTGAAGCATGTGCCCGAAAGCGCGGTTCAACTGGTAGAACGGATCTGCTTTTCCATCCGCAGCTTTTTGGCTTCTGGCTCCTGCCATGTCTTTGATGTCGCCACCCGCACAAAAATGCCCACCTGCACCACGAATAACGACGGCACGTATGATGGGGTCGGTTTCAATTTGTGAGAACACCGCAGACAGCTCGGCAACCATTTGCAGACTCATGGCGTTGCGGGCGTCTGGCCGGTTGATCGTGATGTGCAGAACTGGTCCCTGTGTTTCCAGAAGCAGTGTTTCGCAATGAGGCAAGGTTTCCATAAAACGACTCCAAGAATAATGTCTGGGGCTGCCGGTTTTGCACCTGAGCTCAGCTTTTGCGTTTGCCAGGCAGGATTCCCATCATCTTGCTGATGATTCCCAACATGATTTCATCGGCACCACCGCCGATAGACACCAGCCGGACATCACGGAATGCGCGGGATGCCGGGTTGTCCCACATAAAGCCGTTGCCACCCCAGTACTGCAGGCAACTATCGGTCACTTCGCGGCCCAGACGGCCGGCCTTAAGTTTGGCCATGGAAGCGAGTTTGGTGGCATCTTTGCCGTCAACGTGTAACTCACAGGCTTTGTAGGTGAGGGCACGCAGAGCTTCGACTTCCGTCTGCAGTTCCGCAAGGCGGAAGTGAATAACCTGATTGTCGATCAGCGGGGTACCGAACGTCTTGCGCTCGCGGCAGTACTCTATGGTTTGGTTGATGCAGTTTTCCAGTGCCATGATAACGTTGGCTGCACCCCACATCCGTTCTTCCTGGAACTGCAGCATTTGCATCATGAAGCCGGTGCCTTCTGCACCAATGCGATAGCGCTGGGGTACGCGAACGTCGTCAAAGAAAATTTGAGCAGTTTCGGAGGAGCGCATACCCAGCTTGTTCAGATGCGGGCTCATGGTAATGCCCGGAGAGTTCATGGGCACAATAATCAGGGATTTGTTTTTGTGAGGCTTGTCGTCGCTGGTGTTGGCCAGCAGGCAAATAAAATCGGCCTTGGGGCTGTTGGTGATCCACATTTTGGAGCCGTTGATGACATAGTCATCGCCGTCTTTTTTGGCGGTGGTTTTCAGGCCAGCCACGTCGGAACCGGCACCTACCTCACTTACCCCGATGCAGCCGACCATGTCGCCGGCAATGGCCGGCGCAAGGAAGCTGCGTTTCAGTTCATCGGAACCAAAACGGGCGATGGCGGGGGTGCACATGTCGGTCTGCACGCCAATCGCCAGAGGTACGCCGCCACAGTTGGCCATACCCAGCTCTTCAGCGGCGACGAGGTTGTAACTGTAATCCAGCCCCATGCCGCCGTATTCTTCTGGCTTTTGAATGCCCAACAGGCCCAGATCGCCCAGCTTCTTGAACAGATCATGAATGGGGAATTCACCAGCTTCTTCCCATTCGTCGCAGTGGGGGTTAATTTCTTTTTGTACGAAATCGCGGACGGTTTTTCTCAGGGCTTCGTGTTCGGGTGTGAATTTCATTGTTGTTCTCCTCAGATCGTTGGTGCCTGTTCGGTCGGGTGCACGTTCTCTAGCTTGGGTGGCAGGTGTGTGGGATCAATTTCAGAAAACCGCTACAAGCACATCCCTGTGCGCTTGGGTCGGGCCATCCACGGCCCTCCACATTTTCTGAAATTGATCCCACACACCTGCCAATATCTGCAAATGCATTGCTACTTGTTAACTGTTTTCAGATTCAATATTTGTTCGATTCGATAACTCCTGGTCTGCCAGAACCGGGGTGAACCATCTCCCAAAAACGTGGAGCGCCATGGATGGCGCGACCGAGCCCTACAGGGATGTAT
>DATJDA010000104.1:0-13671 GCA_035497695.1 Marinobacter sp.
AGTTCCAGCCAACACCCAGTAAAATCAGTGCCGAAAGATAATGATGGAAACTGATACCGTTGGCAGCCAAAGCCACACAGGCTGCATAGGTCAAAAGCCCTGCAGCCATCATTAACGGGATGCCAATAACTCTTGTAAGCCAACCGCTGATCAGTGACGGCAGGTACATTGCCATGATATGAAGCTGAATCACCCGCTTGGCATCGTCAAGATCGTGCCCTGCCATTTCAGTCATGCTCAGCGGGGTTGCCGTCATGATGAAACTCATAATCGCATACCCGATGGCTGCTCCGCTTATGGCAACCCAAATAACCGGATTACGGATAATCTCGGTAAGCGGGCGTCCGCCAGAAGTATGAGACTCACGAATCAGTTCCCCTTTGGAGCGGTATCCTATGGCCAGGATAATCAGTGCAAGCGCCTGAACCCCAATAAGGCCCAGCCAGCTTGCAAGAAATGGATGCGTATCGGCGGGGCTGCCAATCATCGCAACCTCAGGCCCTATCCAGGCGGCACATAGCCCACCAAGTAGTACGCGGGCCGCTGCCGACGCGGCCATCTCTGGCGCGACAGACTCCATCGCGGCAAACCGATATTGGTGAACGACGGCCAAACCGGTGCCACCCATAGCTGCTGCGGTACAAAGAAGAAGGAATGAACCCTGCCACGACGCTACAGCGCCAAGGGAAGCAGCTAGCATGCCCATAGTGGTACCGAGCAACATGACTCGCTTGCGCCCTACTCTGCCCATCAACCAGGTTACCGGCTTGATCGCCAGCACGGTGCCAACCACAACCATTCCGACCGGCAAAGTGGCATACTCCGATGCCGGCGCCAGAAGGCGGCCCTGAATACTTCCGATAAAAACAATAAATGGCGCTGTGCACATAGCCAGGGCCTGGGCAGCAACCAGAATCCACACATTAAGGGGCATAGCATTACTTCTTTTTGTAAATAATACCCGGATGACACTGCACCATCTCATAGAGATGGGGAAGGCCATTAAGAGACTCGGATGCGCCCAGAATCAGGTAACCACCCGGATTCAACGTCGCATGGATTCGCGTCAGAATATCCAGTTTCAGTTCGGCTGAAAAATAAATCAGCACGTTCCGGCACATAACAATGTCGAACTTACCCAGCATATAGCGTTCAAGCAGGTTCAACTCCTTGAAATCAACCATGGCTTTGAGCTCTGGCCGAATCTGCCAGCCACCTTTTGGTGAAGGAGTAAAGAACTGCTGCTGTCGCTCGGGAGAGAGCCCCCGGCCAATGGCAATCATCTCGTATTCGCCGCGCCGCGCCACTTCAAGCACACTTTTGGATATGTCTGTGGCAGTAATTTTGACATCCCGTAATTTGCCGGGCCGGCTCCGCCGAAACTCCTCAATGATCATTCCAACCGAATAGGGCTCCTGCCCAGTAGAACAGGCAGCAGACCAGATTCGCAGGGGTTGTGTGGTTTTGCGTTCCGCAAACTCTGGCAGCAGCTTTTCCTGTAGAATCCGGAATGGGTGGTTATCCCGAAACCACAGGGTTTCATTTGTGGTCATTGCATCTATGACCAGCTCGCGAAGCCCAGATCTGCCAGGGAGCTTCAAGCGCTCCAGCAGATCGCCAAGCGATCGAAGCTCATGTTCTTCCAGGATGCGCCTCAGACGGCTTTTCACCAGGTATTGTTTGTTCTCGCCCAGTAAAATACCACACGCGTCCTGCAGAAATGACTTAAAGGCATCGTATTCCTGCGAGGTTATATCAGCTTTCATTAGGTCTCTGTTCTAAGTGGATCCGTGAACAATTACTTCATCCCTGATCGATAATTTCCATAATACGCTCTGCCAGTTCATCTGGACTGAACTTGGCCATAAAATCGTCAGCACCGACCTTCTGAACCATAGCTTTGTTAAACACACCACTGAGAGAAGTATGAAGCATGATGAATAGCTCACTAATGGCTGGGTCGGCCTTGCAGCGGGTAACCAACGTGTAGCCATCCATTTCGGGCATTTCAACGTCCGAGATAACCAGTGACAGATGATCGCGGGCTTTGGAGCCATCCGCAGTAATTTCCTTGAGATACTCGTACGCTTGCTTGCCATCATTTTTGGTAATTACGTCCAAGCCAATGGCAGTTAAACAGCGTTCGATTTGCCTGCGGGCAACGGATGAATCGTCGACAACAAGAATTGGCAAATGTGCGGATTCCCGCTCAGCGCCCCTGCTGACCAAAGACGGCGCAACTTCTTCCCGAAGCGGAGAAACCTCTGAAAGAACCTTCTCTACATCAATGATTTCAACCAGTTTGTCATCAATTTTTGTAACCGCTGTCAGATAAACGCCCTGGCCAGCTCCCTTGGGTGGCGGCAAAATATCTTCCCAGTTCATGTTGATAATCCGGTCTACGCCAGTCACCAGAAAACCCTGAATCTGGCGATTGTACTCGGTAATAATAATAAAACTGGATGCCAGTTCTTCCTGGGGAATGCCTGGAAGCCCAATGGACATACTCAGGTCAATAACCGGGATTGTTTCACCTCGAATATGGGCAACACCCCGCACAACAGGCCGGCTATTCGGGATTGATGACAACTTCGGGCACTGCAGTACTTCTTTTACCTTGAACACGTTAATTCCGTATATCTGCCGGCCCCGCAAGCGAAATAAAAGCAGCTCGAGACGGTTCTGCCCTACCAGTTGGGTGCGCTGGTTTACACTGTCTAATATCCCTGCCATTGTTTATCTCCTGGCTACCAGAACTCTATCGGCACACATTTTGCAGCTTGATGAGATAGCTCGTGGACTGACAAAATCCCGTCACCATCAAGTAAACACGGTTCGTTTAACGGCCATAACTCCCGAATCATTAGCGTGTTCGGAAACTGGCACCCTGATACAGACAAGCATAGGACAAACTAACTGTTATGCGCACCATGATTTATGCCCTGATGCTATTAATGTCCAGTTTCGGCGCTCAGGCAAACGCACACGTTACCACAGCGGCTCAGATCCGCAGTGCTGCCATGGAATTTCTTGAGGCCTTTGCCAAGGAACAAGCCAAGGACAACTATACCGTATCGTATGAAGCCGGAGCTATTGATAACAGGCTTTCTCTGGCTGGCTGTACCAGCTCGCTTGCAATCGAGTTTACGGGTGACCCCTGGAAAAGCACCCACCCATCACTCCAGATTGCATGTCAGGGTGAGCGTCCATGGCGAATGTTTGTTGCTACAACGATTTTAATAAATGGGCCAGCTTTGGTAGCCGCCCGCCCATTAACCCGGGGTGAACGTATTTCCGAGGGCATGGTCGTAACGGAATCAGTAACGGTTAATGCAAGCCGCCAAGGGGTGGTCAGGCGCGTGGAAGATATTCTTGGCATGGAATTACGGAGGCCTGTCAGTTCAGGCTCACTGATAACACCCAATCTTTTGACAACTCCCGATGCGGTTGTGCGCGGAGATCATGTTATTATCACCGCCGCCGGAAGCTCCTTTTCTATCAGCACGCGCGGCAGAGCACTCGCTAATGCATCGGTTGGTGAGCAGGTAATGGTTGAGAACCTGGGATCTTCCCGCACCGTCAAGGCCTATGTAGTGGCTCCTGGCCGAGTGGAAATCCCAATGTGAATCATGATTGTGGCCGGTTTCTGCCGGGTGGCAATAATTTGCCGTATCCGAGCCCGTTTGAGATGGATAACTGGTAACAAAAAACTTTATGAATCTTCTCTAAAGATATAGTTCAGTCAGCCGATAGATAGGCATAAACCCGATCAGGTCGCACCGTAATGCGGCATTACAGAAAGCAGGTACTGATATGTCAGTTGACTTAAATGGAATTGGCCAAGGCCAGGTCAACACTTCCAGAACAACGGCCGATAAAACCTCTGGTGCCCAAAGCCCACAGCCTGCAGCAGATCAGCAAGCCAAAGCCCAGGCTCAGGGAGCCCGCGGAGAAAGCGTGAGCCTGAGCAGCCAGGCTAAGAACCTGAAGCAGCTTGAGCAGAAACTGGGTGATTACCCGGAAATGGACGACGAACGCATTGCTGAAATTCGTTCCGCTCTGGAAAACGGCACTTACAAGATTGATGCAGAGAAACTGGCCCAAAAAATGCTTGATATGGATGAAAGCATTTTTGGGTGAGTAAATTATGGCCTCAATTGATAATCTGAAAGACTTTCTTTCACAAGATATCCGTCAGCTCCAAGATCTGGCGGATATTCTTCACAGCGAAAGATCCTGCCTCTCAACATCTGACCTTCGCACTCTTGAAACATTGGCCGCAGATAAAAACCGGCTGCTCGACGAGATTCGTGAGCGCGCAAAGCTGAAGATTCATGCTCTGGTTGCCATAGGCTATAAGCCAGATAGCGGCGAGCCCTCCCGATTTATCCTCAGTGCCGGGCTCACAGAGCTCCATAATCTTTGGAAGCAAGCGGATACCCAGATGCGGGAGTGCCAAAGCATCAACCAGAATAACGGTAGGGTCATCAGTCACCTCCAAAAGCGATTATCCCGGATTACTGAGATATTTCGTGGCGCATCAGGCCAGCAAAAACTCTATGGGGCAAAGGGAGAGCATACCAACGTTTCCAGCCGGACCATTCTGGCCAGTGCCTGACAAAGCCCTATGAAGAGTGTTGGTGACGCCCGGACGGGCGTCACTTTTATATAGATTCAGCGGATAAAAGGAATGACTAGCGGGTATAGATAGTCATCTGGGAAGCGGGATCGAAGCGTATGTCAGAGATGCTCACGTTGCCCATAGATGGCCCCTGGCTACCACTGACCCGAATATTATCCATACGGATTTCTTCTATCCGCTCGGGAAATGCCAATGTCAGGGCGCCGTCTTCACGAACCGTATATCGTGGTTCATTTTCGCGATAATGGACACCAGAAATCGTAAGATCTGAATCCAGAAAGCTCAATACCGGCACAAAGATATTAGCCGTCAGCTTGATGCCTTCAACCACGTCTACCGTTGCCTCATTGCCGTCACCTGAAGAGGCACTGGAAACCATGGCTGACACCGTCGTAATTCGCTGCAGGAGCTTGGAGTCTGCCTGGCCTGAAACATCAGCCAGCTCATCTTCTGTTAATGCCGACAACCCGGGCACGTTGTAAAGCTCACCTGCCTCTGCGCCTGTCTCGACAGCTTTTGCCGTGTTACTTGCAGCAAAACTGACCAGCGGTTGAAGTGGCAAGGCAACCATGGTGACAAATGCAGCCGCATTTCTGTACCGGGTCTGGTGCTTCAGAGCTCGAATCAGCGTTTTTTCAGTGACCCAACCAGACTGAATGAGTATCTCACCCAGACGCTGGCCAGTTTCCCGCTGAAGACTAAGCCCCTCTTGCAATTGGGCTTCTGTCAGGTAGCCCCGATTGATTAACAGGCGGCCAAGCCGTGATTTTTCTTCAATTCCTTGACGGATGTTCACTCGCGTCTCCCCCTGTAAGCTAAACCGTACAACCCGACTCGGCAGAAAGTATGCAATTACCACAATCATAAGATTAGTTGATTATGATAATCGTGCCTTTAGGGCTCCTGATAAACAACGGCAATCTGGTAACATCGTGTTTCAAATAACAGGACACTCTGATTATTACAGTAAACGCGCCAACCGCTAACCATAAGAGCACTCCAAAAATGACAAACATCGTAAAAACCACAGGCCGTGTGATCCCTGCCCTTATTGCGGCTATCAGCCTGATATTCTTCATAGCCAGTGCCCATGCTGAAGAACAGGTTAACCGCACTTCCCAGGACCTCCCAAAGGTACGGGTTCTGACCAGTGAAGGGGCGTTCGAACTGCAACTCCGGCCAGATGTGGCGCCGGAAACCGTGAGCAACTTCTTGAAGTATGTTCGCAGTGGTTTTTATGACGGTACTATTTTCCATCGGGTCATTCCGGGATTCATGGTTCAGGGTGGTGGATTTGAATCTGGCCTTGTGCGCAAACAAACACTTGCACCAGTGGTGAATGAGGCTACTGCCAGCCTTCCCAACCTTCGCGGCACAATTGCCATGGCGCGAACCAGTGCACCAGATTCTGCGACATCGCAATTTTTCATTAATCTGGTAGACAATGATTTTCTGAACGCCAGCTCCAGAGATGCCGGATATGCCGTTTTCGGCAAGGTTACAGATGGGATCGGTGTGATTGATGCGATTGCCAAAGTACCTACCGGACATTCACGGGGTATGTCCGATGTCCCGGTAAAGAACATAATTATTGAAAGTGTTTCAGTGCTCGAAGCTGCGCCCGCCAAATAGCCTGGCAGAGCATCCGGCTTATGTCCGACAGCATTAACCCTCCACAGATTGAACCGGCCTCGCTGATTTGGCAGAACGGTGTGCCTGTCTCCGAGAAATTTGGAGACGTTTATTTCTGCAGGGAAAATGGACTGGAAGAAAGCAGGTACGTCTTTATCAGGCACAACCAGCTCACAGAACGTTTCTCTTGTGTCCCTTCCGGCGGTCATTTTGTGATTGCAGAAACCGGGTTTGGCAGCGGTCTCAGCTTTCTGGCCGCTTGGCAAGCCTGGCTGGATTCAAAACCCAATCACACCGCCACTCTGCATTTTATATCAGTGGAACGCTTCCCTCTTAGCCGAAATGATTTGGTTCAGGTTCTTGATCTCTGGCCTGCGCTGGCTCCTCTGGCGAAACAACTTATCGACGCGTATCCACCTTTGGTTCAAGGAGCTCACCGACTTGTTCTGGATGGCGGCAGTGTACGACTTACCCTGTACTTCGGAGATATCCTCGAAGCCTGGAAATCACTGAGTTTTAAAGCTGACGCCTGGTTTCTTGACGGTTTCGCACCCTCACTCAATCCGCAAATGTGGCAAGACGAGGCGATCGGCTTAATCCGAGATCACAGTATGCCTGGTACAACGTTGGCCACTTTTACTTCGGTTGGTCGTATCAGGAGAGCTCTGGAGTCCGTCGGCTTTATAATGCAGAAGGTGAAGGGGTTCGGACACAAGCGAGACATGATTGCCGGCCGGCTGCCATACGCTCCGTCAGAAGAATCAAAGCCGGTGACAGATTCTGTAACAATAATTGGAGCAGGAATTGCCGGTTGCATACTGGCAAGAAACCTGGCCGATAGGGGTGTTAAGGTAATTCTGATTGATGCTGCTGATCAGGTGGGAGCGGCAGCTTCTGGTAATCGTCAAGGAGCAATGTACGTTAAGCTTGGCGTTGAGTTCAATGATCAAACCCGGTTGGCGTTAACATCATTATTGTTCAGTCAGCGCTTTTACAGGTCGTTCGGTGGCAAATTCTGGCACCCTACCGGTCTGCTACAAATGGCCTGGAGCCAGAGGGAGCACGAGCGCCAGCAGCACCTTCTCCTTCGTAATAGTTATCCGGTCGAAATACTGTTTCCGATAGACAAAGAAACCGCCAGTCAGCTAACGGGATGCACCACACCAGCCGGGGGCATCTGGTTTCCCGGTAATGGCTGGATCGAGCCGGCGGGGCTCTGCAATTTTCTGACAGAGCACCCGATGATTACCAGAGTGTTCAACTTTACCGCAGACAAGCTCACATCTACGGATACCCAGTGGCGCATCTCCGGACAGGATCCCAACACAACCCTTTACGCCAGCCAGGTTATCATCTGTGCCGGACATCACACGCCCGAACTGATACCCGGCGGCGGTGTGTACCGCTTCAGGAGTGTTCGTGGCCAGGTTACTCACCTTAACGGTGACAACCTGAATGCACCCACTGCAGTAATCTGCGGACAGCGATATGTAAATCCATCAGATAATGGCATTGCACTAACAGGTTCAACCTTTGATCCGGATGATGACAATCCACACACGACCAGAGCAAGCCATTACGAAAACCTGACTGAACTTCAGAACATGCTGCCGGGTGCCTTACATGCAAAGGCACTATTCGCCAGATCAATTGAATTTCTGGATAACCTGGAAGGAAAAACTGCTTTTCGCTGCACAACCCACGACTATCAGCCGGTAGCAGGTGAGCACTGTGACGCACAGGGTAAGCCGGTTACCGGTGTGTATCTTCTTACGGGCTTTGGCAGCAAGGGCTTGACCTACGCTCCTTTATTAGCTGAATACATTGCTGACATAGTCTGTAAGCAACCGGCTTGCTTACCCGTACAATTGGCCAGACGTGTTGAAACTCACCGAATGCACAGTTCAGATATGGCATGATTGTAATGAGTTCATCGTCAAGTTATTAAGCCAGTTGCCGATATACCTATCAGAGACATTATAAACATCGGAATCGGGGGGGTGCCTTCATGTCGATTTTTGTTAGCGAGCCAGGACGCCCGGTGGGCACACGATTACCGGAAATTTTTCGGGGCCGGCGTGTAGGGGATGTTACTCAACTGACCGAAGCTAAAGCGGTTACCAGTCGCGGGGACGCCACCGATGCTGAATTCCAGCAAGCGGCACAATCAGGCTCACAAAGAGCACTTGAACAATATGGCGCGACAGGTGCTGGCGAGTCCAGGGAATTGCGAGCTTATCTGCCCGTATCGACCATCTACTCTCCGGTGCTGTATAGCCGGCCGGCATCAGCAACAATTGCGGATGCTCTGACGGCCATGGACGAGCATGGCGTGCATCATGTAGTGATAATGGCTGAAGATAATGTCGCTGGGCTTATAGATTTACGCTGGATATTGGGCTGGATACGTGAACACAAAGCAGGCGTGATGGATCAGCGTTTGGAGCATATTGAGCTGCCCGCTTTTCTCACAGCATCTCCGGAGACAGATGCCCACCAACTGGCAAGACTTATGCTGGCCCACCAGCTAAATGCCGCCCTGGTTATTGACCATGACGGCAAGCCAGCGGGCATCATAACCAGCACAGACTATTTGCGGCTGTACGCCAACTCCGGGCGCCATGAGGGTTCAGTTTAACCCTCACACGGCAAGAGGTTACGGAGTAAGCAACTCACCTTCAGGGCTGAACAGCAGCAGTAACCACTGAGTTCCTACCCGCGTCAGAGCGGTGATTTCGTCATCGCGATAATTGCCCAGAACAAGAATTTCGGAATCATCAACACTTAGCTGATAGCGCCACTCGTTTTTAAAGGGTGGCTCTCCTTCATCGTCATCATCGTTCTCGGGCACCAGTGATATCCGTGCCGCGACAGCCTGAGTGCCATTAGGTGTTACTGAAACATCTCCGCTAAAGTCACCATTGGTGCTGCCGGCGACAATCAGATCATGATCAAAGCCCGAGACTGCACCAAATGTTTCAGTTGCTGTGTCACCAGAATCATTGAGTGTGAAAGCACGCTTAATCTCACCGGTAGTGGTGTAACCAAGCAGGAACCCTGCCTGGCTATTGAGCCCTGTGCCCTTTAACGACTTGTCTTCTTTATTCTTGCCTACCACCAGATACTCGCTGGTGCCATTGCCTAACAGCCAAGCCAGACCGTCTGTAAACACGCCATCTGAGACTTCCTCATCGCGATCTGTACCTACCTGGTTAACACTCAGGTTGCCGTCGTTGCTCGAGGTAGAATAAAAGTAGGCGTCTTTCCCACCCAGGACAGATTCGCCATTCATGGAATTTGCGGTTGATCCGAACACGACAGGAGTAACAAAGGCTGCGCTGACTGCAGCTACAGAATCATCTCCGGGAGAGCCTACCTGGCGGGTCCATAGAAGCTTCAGCACATCAACGTCGGCACCGTTACTGTCCTGCTCTTTTACGGTCCCGATCATTTGAAGAAAACTGTCGGTTGCTCCTGCTCTTGTTTGTTCGGGCCAGGTTCCCCTGGTTTCCCCTGCCACCAATACGTGGCCAGTATCTTTATTCATTGCTATTGAACGGACATCGTCATCTTCATCCGTTCCCGTTCTTATCACCCAGTCTCTGACATACTCACCACCATTGGTGGCGGCATCGAACCAGTACCTGGCGACAATGGCATCTGTGCCGCCAAACTCAGTTGTACCGGTGGCAGCAGCTATGCCATCAGTGCTGTAGGCAACAGCGAACTCGAAACGATCTATCTTCGTGCTGCCGGAATCAACCTTCCGTGTAGCTGCGCTGATTACCGGACGTGGACTAACAAGCTGATCACTGGCATCGGATACTTTAATTTCCTGCCGCAAACCGCCTTTCTGGTCGTAAATGCGAACCAATACCTGGTCATTGCTGGCGGCATCATAGCCGGTAACAAAAACCTGCCCCGAATGCGCAATGGTAAAGTCTGTGGGTGTAAATCCATTGCCCGGATTAAGCACAAGTGGTGAGGTTAGTTCATTGAGGCTGACCCGCAGCATGTTTTCACTTGCCGCACGGGCATAACCTTCCCTTCCCCGTTGGTATTTTTCATTGAGCCCAAGAAGAATAACCCGGTCGTTCAGCGCCGGATTTGAATAACCGCCAACACTGTCTTTTACGCGAATCCGGAAGGGTATTTCGTTCGTCCCAACAGGAAAAACGAGTTCGTCACTTTCGACCCAGACGGAGTTCTCCTCCTGTTCAATAACAAACTCAAAATTCAGCCTCGCCGAAGAGTCCTCTGTATGGCTCAGCTTGGCTTTGTACGGAATATCCCGGTCACCGGTCAAAACAGCTACATATTCCCGGGAATCACCCACGTTTAACGTATCGCGAGTGCCTCCTGCTTTGGTTTTCAGCGTTATGACCGGCTCGTCGTCGTCAATAACAATATTAGTACGAACACCGCCATTGTTCTTACCCAAGCCCGCCAACCCGTTGCGCACTTCCGTAAGTGTTAACCGGGCGACTTCGGAAGGTTCCGGGAAATTGTCATCAATTACTTCAAGGCGGATATAACACTCAGTGATACCAGGCTCAAAGGTAACGACACCGGAGGTGTATGTGTTGTTTGCGTCAGGCTGGTACTGCAGATAATCCAGTTCTTCCAGGAGGTTGTCACTCTTAGTGCCACTTCCCAGGGCAACGATGTCCTGGCCAATAATGGCATGTCCGACATTGGCATCACTGAAGTCACACTGTTGCTGAGGAACCGGACCGGACCCACCAGCCGGGTTGCACTTTTGCGGGTCATATTCAGACGATAATTCAAATGCAACCTGAACTTTCGTTACCGACGGCTGATCAAGAAGGATTCTGACCGCAATAGGGCGAGTTTCGGCGGTAATGCTCTTGGTGCCGGTTACATCACCTGTGGAGTCGTATTCATTAATCGTGAATGTGTGCTCTCCCGTACCTTCCATATCTGGCAATGCACAGTGTTCACGCTTGGTTTCTGGAATGACTGCTGTCTCTCCTTCTTTAACCTTATCCACTTCCAGAGACAGGGGGTTATACAGTACCTCTATGTCGAATGGCTGGACACCCGCCATTTGGCCATCGGTTGTCACCAGGTTGATGCCCTGAATCTTGCCAAGATCTGCTGCCCCCCGGTTGCCGCCGGTCAGACCAGGCACACCACGCATAATAATTCCCTGTCTCGCCTTGTTGCTCGTACCTTCAAGCGCAAGCCATGGTGGCGCGTTGGTCAGGGAATAATCGAGAATAGTCTCTCCGCCGTAGGCACCAAAATTATAGTAATACTCCACGCCCAGGTACGCTGTTGGTGCGGGCACGCCAAGAACAACTGGTTGGTCGGCATCCTTCTCGGTTTTACAGGCTGTCACCCCAAGAGCAATTAAAAGCACAACGGCGAGACGAGTGACAGAAACAAGGCGTAAAGAGACATCGGCGCGCATGAAAAAATCCGTTTTAAACGTTGTTGTTATGGCAGTGGTTGCTGGCAGACAGGCCGAGCGTTTACACACCGTTACAGAGTTACGTCATACTAGCCAATTTAAACGAAATACGATCTGCGCGAGTTCTCAGATTCGCCCGGCAAATCCGCTACACCAAGCCATGCTCTTTAAGAAAATCTGACCATCCCTGCTCATCCAGTACGGGGATGTTGAACATTTTAGCTTTTTCGAGCTTCGAGCCAGCCGATTCACCTGCAACAACACAGGCGGTTTTCTTCGAGACGCTGCCGGCAACCTTTGCGCCAAGCTGCTCAAGCTTTTCCTTCGCTTCTTCCCGGGTCATACCTGCCAGGGTCCCCGTTAGCACCCATGTCTGTCCCTTCAGCGGCTTTTCGCCTTCGATCAGTATCTCCTCCTGCCAAACCACCCCTGCCTCTTTCAAAGCCTGTAGTGTTTCCCGATTATGGGGCTGGCTGAAAAAGCTGCGAATATGGCCAGCGACAATCGGACCAACATCCGGTACTGTCTGCAAAGTATCTTGGTCGGTCGCCGCAATAGCTTCCAGAGTGCCAAAGTGAGAGGCGAGACCTTTCGCCGTTGCCTCGCCCACTTCACGTATACCCAGCGCATATAAAAACCGCCACAAAACCGGGTTGCGGGCATTTGCTATAGCAGTAACAAGATTGTCAGCAGATTTCTCACCCATGCGATCAAGCCTGATCAGATCCTGCCGCTTAAGATGGTAAAGGTCGGCTACGGTTTTCACCATGCCCTGCTCGACCAGAATATCAATCCACTTATCGCCCAGGCCTTCTATATCCAACGCTTTTCGTGATGCGTAATGCCTAATGGCTTCTTTGCGCTGGGCCGGGCAATACAGCCCGCCCGAACAACGCGCAATCGCCTCGCCCTCAATCTGAACGATGTCAGACCCGCATACCGGACAATTCCCGGGTAGTGTCACCTGTTTTGCATTAGCCGGTCGTTTTTCAGTTACCACCTTCACAACCTGCGGGATCACATCTCCGGCACGGCGTATAAAAACCGTATCGCCAATATGTATATCCAACCGACGAATTTCATCCATGTTGTGCAACGTAGCGTTGCTGACGGTTACTCCACCCACAAAAACCGGCTTCAGCCTTGCCACAGGCGTTACCGCCCCGGTGCGCCCTACCTGAAACTCAATATCCTCAACGATTGTCAGCTCTTCATGGGCGGGGAATTTATGTGCAATAGCCCAGCGGGGAGCCCGTGAAACGAAACCCAGTTGCTGCTGTTTGGCCAGGCTGTTTACCTTGAAAACAATACCGTCGATTTCGTAAGGAAGCGCATCACGTTTTTCCATTAGCTCAGTATATGCGGCCAAACACTCTTCAACACCAACGGCCTTACGCATTTCCGGGTTAATCCGAAAGCCCCAGCTCTTCACCTCTTGAAGGCTCTCCCAGTGACTGCCTGGAAGTTGACTCTCATCGGTCATAGCAACGCTGTACGCACACATTTCCAGGGGGCGTCGGGCTGTAACGGAAGATTTTTTTTGGCGTAGACTGCCTGCGGCTGCATTGCGAGGATTTACAAATGTTTTCTCACCCCGCTCTGCAAGTTGACGATTAAGCTCCTCAAACCCGCCTTTTGGCATATACACCTCGCCACGGACTTCAACAGAGTCCGGTGCGCTGGGATTACGGAGCTTAAGCGGGATTGAAGGAATCGTTCGTATATTGGCGGTAATGTCTTCCCCTGAGTATCCATCGCCGCGCGTGGCCGCTACAGTTAACAGCCCCTTCTCGTAGTGAAGGCTAACCGCAAGGCCATCAAGCTTTGGCTCACAGACATATTCAATTTCCGCATCAGAACCAAGCCGCTCACGCACACGGCGATCAAAGTCCCGCAACTCTTCTTCATTAAATGCGTTATCCAGCGACAACATGGGCAGGCGATGGACTACTTCTTCAAAGCT
>DATJDA010000105.1:0-10326 GCA_035497695.1 Marinobacter sp.
ACAAAGTGACGCCCGTTGCCCAGGTCTCCGCGCTCAACGTCATTACCGTTGGACAGAAGCACCGGATAAGCCGACTTGTCCGCTTCAATACGGGTGCGGAACCGGGCCATAACATCAGGCCGATCCGGAAAATACGTAATGCACCGAAAACCCTGAGCTTCGCATTGGGTACAAAACATTCCTGATGATTTGTAAAGACCTTCCAGCCGGGTGTTATTCTGCGGCTCAATCCAGGTAACGACTGACAGCTCAAAGGCCTGTGGTACCGAATGAACGACCAGCTTATCTCCGGAGTCTTCATATTCTTCTGCGGCTAACGCCCGGTTATCCAGAGCAATAGATTCGAGTGTCGTCAGGCTGTCGCCGTTCAGTTCCAGCGGCACAGCACCCGTGCCGGAATCAGGGTTCCTGCGCATTGTCAAAGTACTGTGTACTCTGGCGCCCTCTTCAAACAGTTCAAACCGTAAATCGACCGTATCCACCAGATACTCGGGCACCTGATATTCACTCAAATAAATGGTCTGAGGCTGACTAGTTCGCATTATTGGTCTCCAGATTGTTCTGCTACCGCAAGTAGCCATTCAGGCTTACGGTTAGTCTTAGGTCGGGTTCGGGCCAGATCAGTCAGCCATCACTCGAAAACGCACTTGGTAGCCGGTAAATTTACGGATATTGATAACACCGGTATCAAGAATCAGGTACTGCCCCTTGATGCCTTCAAGGGTGCCCCCGATCTCGGGGGACTTGTCCAGATTATGAGTTTTAATCTTTTCCGGCCAGGACTGAACCGGATAACTCAAGCCCAATCCTTCCTCATTCACCTCACGGATTGAATTCTGACCATGAGTCTGTCGCAGGGCCGCCAGATCGTCAGCAATAAGCGCCAGTACGCGAGTCCTCGCCTCGACCAGGTTCAACTCGACAGCATCACCTCTGAGCATTGTGCGCCAGTTGGTTCTGTCAGCCACGTGCTTTTTACAGGCCACCTCTGCCAAACCTGCAAGGTAGCGGCTATCCACCCTCAGCATCGGGATGGCATCAACGGCTCCCTGATCAATCCAGCGGGTTGGTACCTGTGTGCCACGGGTGATGCCTACTTTCAGGCCAGATGAGTTTGCCAGATAGACGACGTGCTCCACCATGCAATGGGCTTCACCCCATTCGGGCTCGCGGCAGGTGCCAAGGTGAAAATGACATTTCTCCGGGCTCATTATACAACTGTCGCATGCTGCGAGCTTCCGGAAGCAGGGGTAGCAATAGCCCTGATTGAAGCTTTTGCTGGTTATCCGGTCGCAGTGGATGCAACGAATGCTGCCCTCAAAATCAATACGCACCTGCTTGCCAATGGCGTCATTAAGCGGTACCCGGTTATCACCAACCGCCAGGGTATATGCCACAGGATCAGTGGCTTCAGCCGGCATCTTTCGGAGCCCGCCACTGACATCAATTTTATAGCTCAAACTTTAACCTCAACAAACTGGCTGGAATCTGTACCGGTATTACCGCCAGTTTTACTGGCCTGTACCGAGGGATCACAGGCTGTGCCTGCCTTACTGCCCCGGTCAATGTAACCGGTTCGCTCCTGCTCCGGCACATTGTTACGATTCTCATAATAAATAACAGCTTGCATGCTGATTTCCCGCTGCTCAGCCGTAAGCTTGCGACCATCGGGCCACCTGCCCAATTGCACAGACTGGCGCAGATTCTTATATATTGTTGGATCAATTTTCTGGATAAGTTCATCGTATGTCATATTGCTCCCCCACAAGGCAATTTAAAAAAACATGTCAACAATCGTTTGACAACCCTAAACGGTAATGATTATCATTATCGCACCAAACGACGGCGGTCGTGTCGTTTGGTCTCTCTCATCAGGAGCTAAATGCTTCTTTTATGCCCCGTCTCTGGCGGGGCTTTTTTATGCCGCCTGTTTTTTTCTTACTGGCAGAACAGCCGCAAGGGCCAAGCCTGCAATGAAGCCACCCAGGTGAGCTTCGTTTGCCATTTTCCCCAAGCCAAGCAGCTCCGTTAATGGCGTAAACCCAATGACCATCCAAACCACAGAAAATGTAACCAGAGCCGGTGGAAACTGAAACCGGGGCACCCTGCGCTGGCTTAGCCAGCAGTACCCGAGAATGCCATATACAACACCAGAAAGGCCGCCGAACAGGGGGCCAGAAACAAAATACTGAAGTCCGTTTGAAAAAATACTGGTTACCAGAAATAGCACGACAAGGCGGACGCGCCCATCAAACCACTCAATCTGGCTGCCAAGGAACCACAGCATGACGGAATTAAAAATAACGTGTGACCAACTGAAGTGCAGGAAATCTGGTGTAATCAAGCGCCATATCTGGCCGCTGGCCATGGTATCCGAAAGAACATCGAAACGATCAGCCACAGATACCGATGACCAACTGTAATTACCGGGATCTATAAACATCATTGCGTCGGCCAACTCATTTCTGCCCATGCCGGTCAGCAAGACCATGATAAACGCAAAAATGATAGCACCGAGCACCAGCGGCGCATGTCGGGGTGAAGGCTGCCAGCGCCCGCCCACAAAAACCGGTGACTCATTCTGCCTGTGTACCGCTTCTCTGAGCGCAGGCTCTGTCAGGAACCGTTCCAACGCAGCCAGAACCGGCTCGGCATGTTCAGGGTTCTCCAGCCAAAGCACCTGATGCCCGCTTTCTTCGGTAATCCGGTGCTGTACATGCTGTTCTTTCAGCCAGTGACTGAAAGCAGCAAGGTCTACACTGGTTTCAAATTGCTTAACGCGGTACACAAATACCCCCGCCTTTCAGCGTGCTTGGTGAGAACTCGTTAGCGAGCAAGACTGTCTTCCATTCCCGGGTAATCCGAGTGCTCCGGACGATCGACATCTACCCAGACAAAATTATCTTTCGAAAGTACCTTTTCACCATTCATACGATACGCCACCAGCTTGCCATATTTAACCGCGCTGAAGTCAATGCAGGCAACGTTTGGTTTAAGTGGGCTGGGCTTGCCCTCCATCCAGTAGTGACCGACAAAAACCGGAGGAGCATCCTGTGGATAGCTGATCAGTTGCCGCAGCTCTTCATCAGAGAGTTCCTGCACGGCGACATCCGCTGGCAGTGGATCTGGCTGAAAAACGACATCTGCGTATGTACGCGGATTTTGAGCCCAGAATTTAGTGCGAAAGAACTTCCTGACATAACCATCGCGGCCTGTTATCGATAACCCGTTGGGCAACCGCAAATCGGTGCCCCGAAGCAGGGTATCCATTACTTGTCCGGCAAAGGAGTTGATGTCGGCCGATGCATGCAGGAAGTCTTCGTCAATACGGTCACCGCCCTGCACTCGTTTGAATTCTTCAATCAATTCACTGTCCCAGCACGCGTGTACTGCCCGGAAATCTTCATCATCAATAAACAGGGGAATGGTATAAAACCACTGAAGAAACTCACTCCACTCTTCGGGATGGTTTTCAAACTGGTCGAGCGTTTCACGAATCAGACGATCGTGGCGCGGATTATGTTCCCGCAAGTATGCTCTTCCACTGCCCGGGCGGGCCCTGGTGCAGTATCCCAAAGCATTATATTCGTGATTCCCCATAACAATACGAGCGGCACCCAACTCAACCATATCCCGGACAAGATGCAATGCCTCACGAATTCTTGGGCCGCGGTCGATAATATCTCCGATAAAGACGGCCTGCCGCCGGTTGTGCTGGTAAACACCGTTGATCTTGCGATAGCCCATCTGCTCCAGAAGCCGGATCAGCGTGTTGGCACAACCATGAATATCTCCAATAATGTCATAGCCGCGACTCGCAGCTTTACTTCTTTCTGTCATAGTTAACTCGCTGCTATCTCGCTGGCCCAGCCAAGCTTGTCACGGCAGGTAGCATAAAAGTTATGATCCAAAGGGTGAATCAGGCGAATCTTGAACGGCTTTTTTGTGATGCGAATAATATCGCCGGGGGCACAGGCAATATTCATCTGGCCATCAAAACTGATCTGCGGGTAAGTTTCATTCGTTTCACCAACGACCAGCTTAATTTCACTTTTACCATCAACGACGATTGGACGGCTACTCAGTGTGTGAGGAAACATGGGCACCAGAACAATGGCATCCAGCTTTGGGTGCATAATTGGCCCGCCCGCTGAGAGGGAGTAGGCGGTGGAGCCAGTAGGGGTAGCCACAATCAGGCCGTCAGAACGCTGGCTGTAAACAAAATGCCCATCGATAAACAGATCAAAACCGATCATCCGAGTCGATTTCCCCGGGTGCAACACGACATCGTTCAGCGCCGTACCATATCCCAATGGCTGACCATTACGTTCAACATTTCCGTCCAGTAAAAAACGGGTTTCTTCAATGTACTCACCAGCAAGAACCTTTCCTAACCGCTCTTCGAGATCGGCCGGAGAAATATCGGTTAAAAACCCCAACCGGCCGCGGTTAACTCCCAGCAGTGGAATTTTTGATTTTGCCAGCTCCCTTGCTGCCCCCAGCAGGCTGCCGTCGCCGCCTACAACAATAACCAGGTCGCAGATTTCGCCCAGCAGTTTCTTGCTGGCAACCTGCAGACCGTGGCCGGGGAGCATGCCCGCAGTGTCTTCTTCCAGAATCACATGGTAGTTGTTGGTTATCAGGTAATCTTTAAGCTGGCGCAGCGACTCAACCACCTTCACGCTGCCCATCCGGCCGATAACGCCAATATTCTTGAATTGATCCATGAGACTTCCTGTGGTGTCGGAGCGTAACAGGGCCGCGGCACTCCTGCCCGTATAACAATCTGGCGTACAGTTTAACGGAAGTCACCCCGATACTGAAAAAAGATCGGGTGCTCAGTTCTGGTGATGCTCACAGCGGTCATTCAGGCCCGGTTGAAACTCACTTGGCTGGCTAACGCGCATGATCGGCTCGCCACATACTTTGTTATTGCCGTCCCGGTGCTGGCACACTGGATTTTCATAATGCTCAAGCCATTCCCGGTAGGCTGGCTCATTGATATCACAAAGCCCGGCAGCGTATGCAATCGGATTATCAAAGTACGTTTTGATACCCTCATAAGGCAAGGTTACATGCCCTACCCCGGGGTGATAGGCAACCAGGAATACCGACTGCTTTTTCAGGTGCCCCATAATTGAATCTTCAGGGGGTTCTGAATGACGCAGTTCGTAGTTCTCCTGATCAAGTGCCACAATTTTATCATCACGCAACTCCAACTCCCGCTGTTTGCGGTCTAATTGCTCACGAAGCAGAACCAGCTTTGCGTCGGCGTTAATGTCACCGCGCTGCTTTCCCCCCCCCTGGTTGGAAGCAATTTGTTCCTGCATGGTCAGATACTGCTCATTACGTTCAGCCAGGCGTTTTTTTAGCTGTTCGTTACTAACTCGTTGTCGCTCGTACTTTTGCTCCAGATCCGCAAGCTCATTACGAATGCCCTGCAGGGCCAGCCGGTGCTCTCGCTGAATCTCTGCCACGGTATCTCTATGGGTACTTTGAAGGGTTTTGATCCGAAGTCGTTGCTCGCGAATAAGCCGGGCAAGACGTGCGCGAATAGCGACACTGCTTGCCTCATCAGAGGAAGTGTCAGAATCTGCACGCAGTACTGGAATGTTTTCGGGGATTGAGTCAATTTTCTTAAACTTGAGGCTATTGGCCTCTACAGCTTTACGAATGATCTGGAAATGGTTTTTCCCTGGAGTCATATCCGGATCCCAGAGGTCGTCAGCATAACGTGGCTCCGGGCACTGACTGCGACATACCAACCGGATTGCGCCTGCGCCCATATCTGGCCCCTTGGCGCCCTGCCTGGCCAACTCTTCAATGGGCATGTTCCAACTGGAGTCTGCACGCCCTTCTTCATCAAACCAAATGCGGAAGAATACCAGCGACTGCACCAGCAAATCGCTCGTCAGCCCGACCAGAACGGCCCTGACATCCGTTTCGGCAAGATCGGACAAACCGACGTATCCATCAAGGAACGCACCGAATTCAGCGGCACGCATTTCACGTGCCACCACACTTCCATCAATAAAAAATACCGCCGCATAACCATCGGTGGCCTGGTCGGCAGATACCATGTGTTACTCTCCAAGGCTCAAAGATTGCTGACAGACTCAAGGATAACAGTCTAGCCAGTCAATCTCTGAAGCACAGGGAAATACTGCAACAATTTGTGACCAGGTTAGTACTTCGGCCCTGATCAGACCACCGCAGCCAACCGGCTACCCTGGTCAATTGCTCGCTTGGCATCCAGCTCAGCGGCTACATCTGCCCCACCAATCAGGTGCACAGACATCCCGGCAGCCTCAAGACCGGCCTGCAGTTCACGCAAGGGTTCCTGCCCGGCACAGATAATGATGGTGTCTACCGGCAAAATCCGATCCTCACCCTGCTCTGCGCCTTTTGGTGTAACGGTAATATGCAGGCCTTCATCATCAATCTTCCGATAGCTGACGCCAGGCACCATCTGCACCTTCCGGTTTTTGAGCGAAGCCCGATGAATCCAGCCAGTTGTTTTACCCAGATCCTTACCCACTTTCGAGGTTTTGCGCTGTAACAAAAATACCTCCCGCGCTGGCTCAGGCACTTTCGGGGTCATACCCTTAATGCCACCACGGTGCTCAACGCTTAAATCGACACCCCATTCACGCATGAATAGTTCGGGATCCAGTGCCGCCGAGGTTCCCTTATGAACAATGTATTCGGACACATCAAAGCCAATTCCGCCCGCCCCGATCACAGCCACTTTCCGGCCAACGGGCTTGCGATCAAGCAGAGCATCCAGATAACCAATAACTTTCGGGTGATCAATGCCGTCAATATCCAGTACCCTTGGCTCAACACCGGTTGCCAGAACCACTTCATCAAAGCCGCCGGCTTTCAGGCTGTCAACGCTCACCCGGGTATTCAGTTGTACATTCGCACCGTGCTTATCCAGCATTACCTGGTAATAACGCAGGGTTTCATAGAACTCTTCCTTGCCCGGAATATCCTTGGCGACGTTGAACTGCCCCCCGATCTCACTGCCCGCATCAAACAGCGTCACCTTGTGGCCACGCTCTGCTGCCACCGAGGCAAACGCAAGCCCGGCTGGGCCGGCACCAACAACTGCAATGGATTTTGGCTGGGCTGTTTTTATGTAATTAAGCTCGGTTTCATGACAGGCCCGCGGATTCACCAGGCAGGAAGTGAGCTTGCCACTGAATGTGTGATCCAGGCAGGCCTGATTACAACCGATGCAGGTATTGATTTCCTCCGCCCGATCTTCTGCAGCTTTCAGCATCAGATCTGCATCAGCGAGGAAGGGGCGGGCCATAGAGACCATATCGGCATCGCCTTCGGCGAGAATTTTCTCTGCCACGTCCGGCATATTAATTCGGTTAGTCGCAACCAATGGTATGCCCACCTCGCCCTTCAGGCGCGCGGTTACTTTGCTGAAGGCTCCACGGGGTACAGACGTTGCAATCGTAGGCACACGTGCTTCATGCCAGCCGATACCCGTATTAATGATTGTTGCCCCAGCCTTTTCAATTTCCTTCGCCAATTGAACAACTTCTTCCCAGTTGCTGCCATCTTCAATCAGATCCAGCATGGATAACCGGTAAATCAGAATGAATTTCTCACCGACCCGTTCACGAACCCGACGTACAATTTCAATTGGCAGGCGAATGCGGTTTTCGTAACTTCCGCCCCAACTGTCAGTTCTCTGGTTGGTATGGGCCACAATAAACTGATTAATAAAGTAGCCTTCTGATCCCATAATCTCGACGCCGTCATAACCGGCTTTCTGGGCCAGCGCAGAGCAATCTACATAATCCTGAATCTGCTTTTCGATCCCGGCTTCATCCAGCTCCTTTGGTTTGAAAGGATTAATTGGGGCCTTGATAGCAGAAGGGGCAATCAGTTCCGGGGAGTAGGCATAACGACCAGCATGAAGGATCTGCATACAGATTTTGCCATCCGCTTCATGAACAGCACGGGTAATAATCTTATGCTTTTCGACCTCTTCGTCGTTTGTCAATTTGGCGGCACGCTGAAACACGCCCCCTTCACTGTTCGGTGCAATACCACCGGTAACAATCAGACCAACACCCCCACGAGCACGTTCGGCATAAAACACGGCCAGGCGCTCAAATCCGTTTTTAACCTCTTCAAGGCCCGTATGCATGGAGCCCATCAGTGACCGGTTACGAAGTGTTGTGAAGCCAAGGTCCAGCGGCTTTAAAAGATTTGGATACTTGCTGATTCCGGGCGTTGTTGTTGCGGGCATGGCTGGTCTCCTCAATCATTGATTATGGCCAGCCTTCATAATTATCGGATTATTTCCAGGGCTGGCTCGTCTGGCACTAAACTACCGAGCTATCGTACAATCAACAATATCCCGTCAATACAATTGACTATCTTCAAGCAACAAAGTGGTAACAATTCTTAATGACAAGGTCGCTTTCCCGCCTATCACCGCGACAAAATGCACTTGGCGATATCAGCATGTTATATGTTTCTGTGCTGCTGCGGGCCGCCGCTGTAGAGGGTGCCAATATTGTTCAGCTGAGTTCAGATTTTCGCCTGTATCGTGAGGCGCTGGCGTCGTCAGAGGCGCGAATCAGCATTCCGCGATTCATGCGACTGGGACACGCTGCCATTGTACAGGCAGGAAACCCGGCTCTTGGCCTTCGGATGGGAGCACTAACCCGGCCAATAGATACGGGCATCAGTGGCCTGGCAGGGCAATGTGCAACCACTGTCGGAGAAGCCATTACCACACTCATCCGGTACTCCCTGCTTACCAGCCAGAACAGCCGCGGTATACCCACGATTGATGCTGCTGCCAGGCAGGTACGGTTCTATTCGATCCGACCGTACAATGCATTCAATTTTTTTGTGGTGGATTCTGTTCTGGCAGCATGGACCCAATTTCTGAGAAACGCCTCCGGGCAATATGCTGTGTTGGAGCGGGTATCTATCGAATACGCTTCGCTGGGACTGGACGACCAGTTTGAACGCTGGTTTGGTTGCCCCGTTCAGTTTGGTGCCGACACCAACAGCATTACCCTCAGGCCGGATATTTGGGTTCAACCCAGCTTACACGCGCAACCTGCCATGTATGAAAAACTGACAGGCCTTTGCGAGCTGGAACTTCAACAAATTCGCCGAGGCTGGACGACCAGCGATCGAGTAAAAAATTTGCTGACCCCTCTCTTTCAGGGTGAGAGTCCCGGGCTGAAAATAATTGCACAGAAGCTCGGCACAGCTCCCTGGACTCTGCAACGCCAGTTAGCGGCTGAGAACACAGGATTTCGTGAGCTTGTAGATGAGACAAGAAAGCAGCTGGCTCAGGATTATATCCGGGAAACTGATCTGTCACTTTCGGAGGTTGCCTGGCTATCGGGATTTGCCAACCCGACGGCCCTTCACAAGGCGTATCAACGCTGGTTTAACATCAGCCCTGGCGAACAAAGGAAGCGATTAAGGGCTACCGGCGAAATGCAGCCACCACCTGGAGCGGAGAAAAAATAGGCCCCGGGATTCAGCCTGCCATTTAATGGCCCCGAAGATTGAAGTTCCCCGGGGCCAGAATCTTACCCGGCCAGATGCCCGGCATGAAAGCGCAAGTGTTGATCGATGAAACTGGCGATAAAGTAATAGCTGTGGTCATAGCCTTCGTGACGGTTCAGCTCCAATGGGTAGCCGCTGGATTTGGCAGCTACCTCAAGCGCCTCTGGTTTAAGCTGCTCAGCAAGGAAGTTGTCTGCCTCACCCTGATCTACCAGCGCCGGTACGAATTGGCTGGCCCGCTGCATCAACAAGCTGGCATCGTACTCGGCCCAACTGGCGGTATCTTTACCAAGATAAGCACTGAATGCTTTTTTGCCCCACGGAGAATTGACTGGATTACAGATAGGGCTGAAGGCTGACACAGAACAAAAACGCTCCGGATTGCGCAGTGCCAGTACAAGAGCACCATGCCCACCCATTGAGTGGCCAGCAATAGAACGCTGATCGCTGATCGGGAACATGGATTCAATGAGGTCCGGCAGTTCCTTCAGCACATAATCGTACATGCGATAGTGCTTGCTCCAGGGCGCCTGCGTAGCATTAACATAAAAGCCCGCCCCTTTACCCAGATCGTAGCCTTCGTCATCTGCAACATCATCGCCGCGGGGACTGGTATCCGGCGCAATGATGGCCACACCCAGTTCAGCGGCGATCCGATGAGCACTGGCTTTTTGCATGAAGTTTTCATCGGTGCAAGTCAGGCCTGACAACCAATACAGCGCCGGCACTTTATTGCCACTTGAAGCCTGTGGCGGCAGATAAATTGCA
>DATJDA010000106.1:0-9987 GCA_035497695.1 Marinobacter sp.
TGATTCCCACTCCCAGGTACATCGACATTTTTACCGCCTATATGGATCGGGCGGCAAGGGAGGTAGGCGTGTGAGAGCGGATCTCGAAATCATTCAGCAGTGGATCAAGCCCGGCTACCATGTGCTCGATTTGGGGTGTGGTGATGGCACGCTCCTGGACTTTCTTCACAAAGAACGCGGTGCCAGTGGCTTTGGCCTCGAAATTCACCCGGAACACATCACCACCTGCATAAGCCGGGGTGTAGCCGTTATTGAACAAAACCTGGACACTCAGGGCCTTGGTAATTTTGAGGACGACAGTTTCGATGTTGTGCTTATGACCCAGGCTCTGCAGGCTGTACGCAGGCCAGACAAGGTTCTGGATGAAATGCTGCGGGTGGGCCGCGAGGGAATTGTTACCTTCCCGAACTTTGCTCACTGGCGATTACGCTGGGGGCTTGCCCTCAGTGGGCGCATGCCTGAATCGCAGGCCCTTCCGTACAAATGGTACAACACACCAAATATCAGGCTGTGTACCTTTAAAGATTTCGACGCCCTGTGCCGACAAAAAGGTATTCGCATTGAAAGCCGTCGGGTTGTGGATAGCCAGCATCAGAATAGCTGGCTGGCCAGAGCCTGGCCAAACCTGTTAGGTGAAATTGCCATTTACCGAATCACCCGGGAGAACAGAACGTGATCATCAGAAAATTCCGCAGTTTCAACTATCTGGCCGTAATTGCCCTGCTTTGGGTTGCCGGCTCTGCCCACGCCGCCGGCGATAAGGATTTTGGTGATCACCGGATACACTGGAACGTATTTCCCAGCACATTTCTGACGCCGGAAGTTGCCAAAGCTAACGGACTGCAGCGCAGCAAAGGCATCGGGATTGTCAACATCTCAATCATGAAGAACAACGGGGACGGCACCATTTCACCGGTGGGCGGGCAGCTTGAAGGCAAGCTGACAAACGACATTCAACAAGTAAAATTTCTGGCCTTCCGGCGCATTCAGGAGGGTAAGTCGGTCTACTTTATTGCCCAGTACCAATACACCTCCGGGGAACTGCTCACATTCAATATTACCGCCCGTCCCACAGGCCATTCGCAAGACCTTCCCGTAAGGTTTGCCCACGCTCTGTTCAACGATTAAGCCAGCCATGACGGACACTCTTGTAATCGCCAGTAATAACCAGGGCAAGATCAATGAGCTAGCCGAGCTACTGGCCCCTTTGGGGCTGGCGCCCATTGCCCAGGGAAAGTTGGGCGTGGACGAAGCCGAAGAGCCTGCTATTACCTTCGTAGAGAACGCCATTCTCAAGGCGCGCCACGCAGCCCGCATAACCGGCCTGCCCGCTCTGGCCGATGACAGCGGCCTGGCCGTTGATTTTCTGGGCGGACAGCCAGGTGTTCGCTCCGCCAGGTACGCAGGGGAACATGCCAGCGACCGGGACAACATAAACGCACTCCTTGCGGCTATGGCCGAAGTTCCGGATGACCAGCGCGGTGCACAGTTTCATTGCGTTCTGGTCTATCTGCGCCACGGGGATGACCCCACTCCATTGATTTGCCACGGCAGTTGGCCCGGCTCAATTCTGCGCCAACCACAAGGCGCCGGTGGTTTTGGTTACGACCCGGTTTTTCTGGTACCAGAACGAGGATGCAGTGCTGCCGAACTTTCCCATGGAGAGAAAAGCCGCATCAGCCACCGGGGACGTGCTCTGGCAAAGCTGATTGAACAGCTTGAAGCAGGAGCATAACCCAATGACTGCTGCACCCCCAACTACGGCAGTCCGACCCCCACTCAGCCTTTATATCCACATGCCGTGGTGTGTGCGGAAGTGCCCTTACTGCGACTTCAACTCTCACGCCGTTAAAGAAGAAATTCCCGAAGCACGCTATCTGGCAGCAATTCTGGAAGATCTGACTCATGATCTGAGCTTTGCCACCGACAGGGAAATACAAACCGTATTCATTGGTGGCGGCACACCCTCCCTGATGTCTGGCGAATTTTACCAGACACTCTTCCGGGAATTACGTATCCGCCTGAACCTGGCCGACGATGCTGAGATTACCCTGGAAGCCAACCCGGGCACACTGGAGCAAGGTCGATTTGAAACCTTTCGTGCTGCGGGTATTAACCGCTTATCAATCGGTGTTCAGAGTTTTAATAATGCACATCTTCAGACGCTAGGGCGTATTCACGACGCAGATGCCGCTCATCGTGCGATTGACGCTGCGCGTCAGGCGGGTTTCGATAACTTCAATATCGACCTGATGCATGGACTGCCGGATCAAACCCCGGAAAATGCCATTGCAGACCTGCGGGCTGCGCTTGTTCACAACCCACCCCATGTGTCCTGGTACCAACTGACACTGGAGCCCAACACCGAATTTTATAGCCGTCCACCCGACCTCCCCGACGATGACCGGTTATGGGACATCCACCAACAAGGGGCTGAGTACCTGAGCAGCCACGGTTTTCAGGACTACGAGATTTCAGCCTGGAGTAAACCGGGGATGGCCTCGCGCCACAATCTGAATTATTGGATGTTTGGTGATTATCTGGCGCTGGGCGCGGGAGCACATGGGAAGATCAGCCTTGCTGATGGCAGTATTCGTCGTTACTGGAAAACCAGGCAGCCAGAGGCCTATATGAATCGCATTGGCAGCCGTACGGCAGGCGTAGCGGCTATAGAGGTGAGTGAACTGCCGCTTGAATTCCTGATGAATGCCCTGCGTCTGAGAAATGGCGTTGAGGAGAATATGTTCACTTCGCATACAGGTTTACCCTTGTCCTCAGTTGCGGTACAACTTCAAGTGTTACGCAAAGAGGAACTTCTGGAAAAGCACCGTATTCAGGCCACAGACCTCGGCCGGCGGTATCTGAACAGCGTGCTGGAGCGTTTTTTGTAATGAGTGTTGCAAACAAACTAAAAGCCTTGCCCGGGCATACCAAGATAACGCTGGTAGTCGCTGTGGTATTATTTGTCGCGCTACTGATTGTTAACCAACCACTTAAAACGGCTTCAGCACCGCAGGGCATTGTCAGCTTTCAGTTGGCGGGAACCGCTGCTCACGCCCAAGGCATTCTTCGTAGCTGGCAGGCGGAAGGAATCGCTTGGGCGAAAGCTTCGCTTTGGCTGGATTTAGTATTTGTTCCTGCCTACCTGCTGCTGTTGGTACAACTAACTCAACAATTAACAAAAGATCGCCCCGGTGTTAGGGAACGCATAGGGGCACGCTGGATATATACACTGTTTTTGATGGCTGGGCTGAGCGATACCGCCGAAAACATTCTGCTGCTGAACAACTTCGACCCGCCCACAGATATGATCAGCCTGACAGCAACCATCTTGTCTTTGGCCAAGTTTACCGGGCTGATACTGGGCGCTGCTGGTTTGGTTGTTATCCGGGCAGCTCGTCGCCACCCGCTTGTTAATGACTGAGCGTCAATCGACTCAAACTCTCATTCAGGGCTGGAGGTGGGCCGGCCAGCCAGTTCAGTTGGTGCGGTGAAACAACAGATCCCATACTCCGTGCCCAAGGCGTTCCCCACGTTTCTCAAACTTGGTTATAGGCCGGTCGTTCGGGCGCGGTGAGTACTCCCCAACTCCCTGAATATTGGCAAACCCTTCAGATTCGCCCATAACCTCCATCATGTGTTCTGCATAATTTTCCCAGTCTGTGGCCAAGTGTAGAATACCGCCCACGCGCAATGTATGCCGAATCCGCTGCACAAACTCCCGTTGAATCAACCGGCGCTTATTGTGCTTTTTCTTGTGCCAGGGGTCCGGGAAAAAAATCATAACGCGATCAAGGCAGGCATCTGGCAAGCACAAATCAATTACGTCATTGGCGTCGATGTTATAAACCCGGATATTACTCAGCTCCCGGTCCTCGACCTCTTTAAGCAAGGCACCTACACCGGGCAAGTGCACCTCTACGCCAATGAAGTCCTGCTCTGGTGCGGCTTCCGCCATATCCGCCAGTGATTTGCCCATACCAAAGCCGATCTCGAGATTTAGCACAGCATTGCGCCGGAATACCTGGAGTGGGTCAATCATGCCATCTTCACGGGTGAGACCGTATTTTGGCCAGTTACGGTCATACGCCTTCTTTTGTCCTTCGGTCATTCGCCCCTGACGAAGAACAAAGCTGCGCACACCCCGGCGCGTTGTCACCGGTGAATCCGAAGAAATATCATTTGGATCTTTCGGTTCTTTCTGATCGGTCATCAGTTATCCTCAGCAACAAGTTCCAGGTTCTGGGTAAATGCATGAGGCGTAGTTTACCAGAGTACGCGGAATCAGGAGGATACCAGCGAATTTCGTCCCTGCTGCCGATCCAGCTGACGATACCCAAGAGCTTCTGCAAGATGGCTTTGAGTCAGGGCATCAGCACCATCCAGATCAGCAAGAGTGCGGGCTACCCGCAAAATTCTGTGCAACGCCCGGGCAGACAGCCCAAGTTTTTCCATGGCACCGGATACCAGCCGCTCACCATGGCTGTCCAACCGGCAGACCTTTTGCAAATCCCGGCCAGACAACGCTGAGTTCAGTTGTTTACGCGCCGCCTGACGATCACGTGCCAGCGCTACCCGCGCCCGCACTATGGCGCTGGACTCACCATCACCACCCGGCTGCATAAACACTCCGCTTTCCTGCACAGGAACCTGCACATGCAAATCAAATCTGTCCAGCAGAGGGCCCGAAATTTTTGACCGGTAACGCAACACCTGCTGTGGCGTGCACTGACACTCAATGGCAGGATGTCCGCTGTATCCACAAGGGCAAGGGTTCATGGCACCAACAACCTGAAAGCAGGCCGGAAAGGTGACCTGACGAGCGGCGCGGCTAATGGCTATCTCTCCGGTTTCCATAGGCTCCCGCAGCACTTCCAACACCCTGCGCTGGAACTCTGGCAATTCGTCCAAGAAAAGCACACCACGATGAGCCAGAGAAATTTCACCAGGCCGGGGACTGCTGCCGCCGCCAACCATGGCAACAGCAGATGCGGTATGATGCGGAGCACGAAATGGCGGTCTATGCCAGCCAGCCTGTCTCACCGGTTGCCCGGCCACAGAATGAACACTGGCCACTTCCATGGCTGCCTCATCTGATAAGGGTGGCAATATTCCGGGCAGACGTCTGGCCAGCATGCTCTTGCCCGTTCCAGGCGGGCCAAAAAACAGAAGGTTATGATTGCCGGCTGCTGCAACTTCCAGCGCACGTCTGGGCACTTTCTGGCCCCGGACATCGGCCAGATCAGGCAGGTTGTCATCAGGTTCCGATCCGGAAGCGGGAACAGCACTTGCCACCGGCACCAATCGGGCACGAGCGCACAAGTGTTCGCACACTGCCAGCAGATGCCCGGCGGCCAATACATCATCCTTGCTGGCCAGTGCGGCTTCGCTGGCATTAGCCTGTGGCACCAACAACACCCGTCCCACTTTTCGGGCTTCCAGCACGGCGGGTAATACACCTTTTAGTGGCCGGAGAGCACCGTCCAGCGACAACTCGCCCACAAACTCGTACTTGCTCAGACTTTCTGGAGGAATCTGGCCAGATGCGGCCAATACACCCAAAGCAATCGGCAGGTCAAAACGACCGCCTTCTTTAGGCAGATCGGCGGGAGCAAGATTAATGGTGATTCGACGGGCAGGGAATTCGAAGCCAGCGTTAAGTAACGCACTGCGGACGCGCTCTTTACTTTCACGCACGCCAGTCTCAGGCAACCCAACAATGGTTAGTGCCGGCAGACCGCCGGAAAGGTGTACTTCAACAGTGACAGGTGGAGCGGAGACTCCGATACTGGCTCGGGAATGGACAATAGCAAGCATGGGACCTTCCTTGGCATGAACATCAGTTTGTTAAGCCGGGGTTGGCATCCTGCCAGCCCCGCGTGTCTTCAGCTTTGCTGAAGCTTTTGCTCCAAAGCCGCAACCCGCAACTCCAGGGCATCTACCTTTTCACGGGTTTTCATCAACACTGCCTGTTGGGTATCAAACTCGTCACGGGTAACCAGTTCCAGCCGGGACAGCACCGACATGACAATAGCCCGGGCCTGAGTCTCAAAGTCGTCACGGGCGGCTCGGGCCATATCGGGTACAAACTGACCAAACTGGCCCTGTAGCTGGGCGAAAAAATCCTGTGGACCTTTCACAAATCACCTCTCTGGTTCACGTTTTGATTCAGATAGACGTCGGTTTTCATGGGGAAACAGATCTGTCCGGATGTTTGACGGGAGTGTATCACACCGCCAGCCCTGCCATAATATCGTGGGTCGGCAGTATAATACCCGACCAGATTTCGGATGAAGCGGATCTACTCTGACTCATTACGGAGCCTGGCGCCCTTTCACGGTGCAAACTCTTGTACCAAGCCTGGGGCGAAAAGTGTATATCACTTTGTTTTAAATAATATTTTTTGCGTTGGCATATCTGATGCAGCAGCTCTCGCACACAATCCGCACAATTGGTGTGCGAGGTGGCAGCATCCCAAACTCAGCGATCGGCCGATAGGCCCCAAAACCGGGCCGGCTTTATCAGGGAGAAAGCAATGAAACTTGTGACAGCAATCATCAAACCTTTCAAGTTGGATGATGTGCGTGAGGCACTATCCGAGATTGGCGTTCAAGGCGTAACCGTCACTGAAGTTAAAGGTTTTGGCCGGCAGAAGGGCCATACAGAGCTTTACCGTGGTGCGGAATATGTGGTGGATTTTCTGCCAAAAGTAAAGGTGGAAGTCGCTATTGGCGACAACCTGCTTGACCAGGTTATCGAGTCTATTACCAAAGCTGCCAACACCGGCAAAATCGGTGACGGCAAAATTTTTGTGACTGAGCTACAGCAGGCCATCCGGATTCGGACCGGCGAAACGGGCGAAGAAGCCGTTTAGTCCGGTTTCGACTGTTTGCAGCCAACGCAACATTTTTAACCTGAACACCACCAGAAAAGCCTCGTGCGGAGGGCTCTTTCATGGCTATCACTGTTTTTCACCTGCAATACGCTATAGATACTTTTTATTTTCTTGTGTGCGGCGCATTAGTTATGTGGATGGCCGCTGGCTTCTCAATGCTTGAGGCCGGCTTGGTACGAGCCAAGAACACGACAGAAATTCTCACTAAAAACGTGGCACTTTTTGCCATTTCCTGCACCATGTATATGGTTTGCGGCTACGCCATTATGTATGACGGAAACCTCTTTCTCTCCGGTATCGCTACCGTAGATGTAGCACATGTTCTTGATGAGTTTTCTGGCCGGAAAGAAGGCATTGAGGGTGGGTCTGTCTACGCCCATGCCGCTGATTTTTTCTTCCAGGTCGTATTCGTGGCGACAGCCATGTCTATCGTTTCCGGCACCGTGGCAGAGCGCATGAAATTATGGTCTTTCCTGGCCTTTGCTGTGTTTATGACAGGTTTTATCTACCCCATCGAGGGTTCATGGGTTTGGGGTAGCGTAAACGTGCTGGGCCTTTTTTCTCTGACCAATATAGGTTTTCATGATTTTGCCGGCTCCGGCGTAGTCCACCTGGCGGGTGCCTCTGCAGCTCTCTCGGGGGTTCTGCTGCTGGGTGCCCGCAGAGGCAAATACGGCCCAGACGGAGAGATCCGGGCTATCCCGGGTGCCAACTTGCCATTGGCAACGTTGGGTACGTTCATTCTGTGGATTGGCTGGTTTGGCTTTAATGGTGGCTCGGTTCTGAAACTCAGTGATATTGCCAGTGCCAATTCTGTTGCCATGGTATTTCTGAACACCAATGCGGCGGCAGCAGGCGGTGCGATAGCGGCATTGATTACTGCCCGGCTGATGTTTGGCAAAGCCGATTTAACCATGCTATTGAACGGCGTACTGGCCGGGCTGGTTGTGATTACTGCAGAACCGGTAACACCAGGAGCCCTGACTGCAACTCTTTTCGGGGCCCTTGGCGGCATGGCCGTGGTGCTGAGCATTGTCACAATGGACAAGCTGCGGATTGATGACCCGGTAGGGGCCATTTCGGTTCATGGTGTCTGCGGATTGTTGGGCTTGCTGCTCGTTCCCCTTACCAACGATGATGCTGGCTATGGCGGGCAAATGATTGGAGCGGCCACCATCGTCATTTGGGTATTTACCACCAGCCTGATTGTCTGGTCTGCCATAAGATTCACGATTGGTTTAAGGGTAAGTGAGGAAGATGAATATCGGGGGGTAGACCTGTCCGAGTGCGGTATGGAAGCCTACCCGGAATTCCTCGGGGGCAAGTAAGTGTGCGGGCCGTGCCATGTTACAGTGGCGCGACCCGCTCTTCGCTAACGGCCAGATCAGCCCTCTTCCGGCCGCACCTCATCTTCCAGTTCATCTATCATAAACTGAGGCATAGCCAGGGCACCATGATGAACCCCGGCATTGTAGTAGCGTGTTACGAACGGCCGGTTGGCTGCATCTTCTTCCCGGAAATATTTTAGCGGGTTGTCTTTGCTGGCCATGGTGCAACTCCACCAGCCCGTTGGATACACCGGTTGCGGGAACGGAAGAGTCTGCACATGCGCAAGGCCGGCCTTGCGCATATCACTGTGAATACCTTTAATAATGGTTCCGGTGTGCAATAGCGGCGATTCACTCTGCTGCACAATAAGGCCGCCGTCCCGCAGAGCCAACATCGCGTTCCGGTAGAAATCCAGAGCAAAAAGGCCCTCTGCGGCGCCTACCGGGTCGGTACTGTCGATAATAATGACATCCACACTGTTCGGCTCAATGTCTTTCATCCACTGAATACCATCACCAAAGAAGAAATTGGCTCGAGGGTCATCGTTGGCCTCGCACAGCTCTGGGAAATACTGCTCAGAAACCCGGGTAACCCGCTCATCAATTTCTACCTGCCAGGCTTCTTCTACACCTGGATGCTTGAGCACTTCTTTCAGAGTACCGCAGTCTCCGCCGCCAACGATTACCACTTTCTTCGGATTCTTGTGGGTAAACAATGCCGGATGAGTCATCATTTCGTGATACAGAAAATTATCCCGGGTGGTCAGCATCACGCAGCCATCCAGCACCATCAGATTGCCGAATGTTTCTGTTTCGTAAATTTCCAGCTTCTGAAACGGTGTCTGCTCTTCATGCAGCTTCTTTTTGATCTGCAAGGAAAAGGCTGTACCTTCGTTCTGGAATACCTCGGTAAACCAGCTTTCGTTCAATATTGTCATGATATGCCTCCTGCTATGCTCCATGAACTCTGTAGATGGCGTATTGTAGGGACGCGACCCGAACAGCTAAAGCAATAATCAATCACAATCAGCAGGTATTTTCCGCAACCGCTACTTTTAGCCGGTGGGCGTAATACCTACAATGGCGTCCAAACACCGGCATCTAGGTTACACATACCTTATGTGCAACCTGCCGACGAAGGTTTTCTGACAGGATAGCAAGTATGAATGAAGCCCGCGGCACCGCTGCCCACAACACGTACAACATTGCCCACTGGAGCGATGGTTACATCGGTGTTAATCATGATGGTGAAGTTCTCATTCATCCAAATCGAGGCCATAGCCCTGCACAAATCAATCTGCCTGCATTGGTGCGCTCGCTGTCGGATTCAGGTATTCAGCTCCCTGTCCTTATCCGGTTTATCGATATTCTTCATGATCGCGTTAATAAATTGTGCGGTGCCTTTAACAAAGCGGCGGAAGAACGGGGTTATAAAGGGCAATACACGGCGGTTTATCCAATCAAGGTGAATCAGCAGCGCCAGGTCGTGGAAGAATTGGTGTCTGCAGAGCCTGCTGCCTCGAATGGCCAGATCGGCCTCGAGGCGGGCAGTAAACCGGAACTGATGATCGTACTGGCCATGTCGCGCAGGCCCGGTTCGGTGATTGTATGTAACGGCTATAAAGATCGCGAGTATATTCGCCTGGCTCTTATTGGGCAGAAACTGGGCCACCGGGTGTTCATTGTGGTGGAAAAGCTGTCGGAACTGCCACTGATTCTTGAAGAAGCAAAGGCTCTGGAAGTTTCTCCCCTGATAGGCGTACG
>DATJDA010000107.1:0-4183 GCA_035497695.1 Marinobacter sp.
CATAGCTTGGTTACCTTTGCCATCGGCACCGTGACAGGCAGCGCACCCCTGAGCGAAAACGGCTTCGCCAGCTTTGGCAGCAGCAGAATCCTTTTCACGTCCACTAAAGCTAAGTACATAGTTAACCACCTGATCAACCTGTTCGTTGGTCATGTTTGGCATAACACCCTTCGGTGGCATGTTACCCATTCGGCCGTCCCGGATAGACATCAGAATATCGTCCGGAGTACCGCCATATAGCCAGTCATCGTTAGTCAGGTTAGGAAAGCCAACCTGGCCACGGGCAGCCGAGCCATGACAAACGGCACAGTTGTTGGCAAACAGGCGCTGACCAACCTTCAGTGCGTCACTGTTAGTTGCAAGTTCCGGGATGGGTGTGCTGCCATACTGAGCGTAAATTTCACCGTATTTATCATCTGCCTTCGCTACTTCTGCCTCCCACTGATTGGTGGATGTCCAGCCAAGAAGCCCCTCAAAATTTCCAAGGCCGGGGTACAGTGCCAGATAGCCAAGTGAGAAGACGCACGTCGAAACGTACAAATAAAACCACCATTTCGGCAGCGGGTTATCGTATTCCTCAATACCATCAAACGAATGACCTGTGGTGCGCTCGGTTTCAGTATCACTGACTTGCCCCTTTCTTGTGGCCAGAATCAGCCACCAGCAGCCAAGAACCGTACCCAGCACGATCACGCTGATCCAGATGCTCCAGAAGGTACTCATTTTTTCTTCTCCGATTTTTCCTGTTCCAGAGTACGGGCTTCCACATCATCGTCGTCGAAGGGCAGGTGTGCTGCTTCGTCATTGGCCTTTTTTCGGTGGGAACTGTAAGCCCACCAGACGATTCCAAAGAAAGCTGCCATCACTAAAAGTGTGTGAATGCCGCGTAACTCGTTAAAATCCATGTGGATCACCGTTTGTCCGAAAGCGTAGTACCCAACTGTTGCAAGTATGCGACCAGCGCCTCGATTTCAAATTTGCCCTCAACCTCAGATGGAGCATTGGCAATTTGTTCATCGCTGTATGGCACGCCCAGGGTCTGAAGAGTCTTTAGCTTTGCCGCAGTCTTGGTGGAATCTATACGGTTTTCGAATAGCCATGGAAAGGCAGGCATATTCGACTCAGGGACCACACTGCGCGGGTCAAACAAGTGCTGGCGTTGCCAGGCGTCGGAGTAACGACCGCCAACACGAGCCAGGTCTGGGCCTGTGCGCTTTGAGCCCCAAAGGAACGGGCGATCATAAACAAACTCACCCGCTACGGAGTAGTGGCCATAGCGCTCGGTTTCCGCCCGGAAGGGGCGGATCTGCTGGGTATGGCACACATGACAGCCTTCACGTATGTAGATGTCACGGCCTTCATTCTCAAGCGCTGTAGGAGGCTGGAGCCCTTCAATTGGCTCGTTTACCTCTTGTAAAAAGAACAGGGGAAGAACTTCAACCAAAAAGCCCCCACTGATTACCAGGGTAATCAGTATCATCATCAAGCCGATGTTTTTTTCGACAATTTCGTGTTTCATTTGCTCTCTCTCCCGTTACGCCGCCTGAGCTGCCACGTTATCTTGTGCAACTGCGTCTTTCTGGCGAACGGTCATATACACGTTATAAGCCATGATTAACATACCCGCCAGGAAGATCACACCACCAAGGAAGCGAACGAAATAACCCGGGTAAGATGCCTCAACTGACTCAACAAAGCTGTAGGTCAGGGTGCCGTCGGCGTTCACTGCGCGCCACATGAGACCCTGCATAATGCCGTTTACCCACATGGAAACGATATAAAGCACAGTGCCGATAGTTGCCAGCCAGAAGTGTGTGTTGATCAGAGCGGTGTTGTACATCCCCTTGATGCCCCAAAGCTTGGGAACCAGGTGATAGATAGAGCCAATGGTTATCATCGCGACCCAGCCCAGTGCGCCCGAGTGTACGTGACCAATGGTCCAGTCTGTGTTGTGAGATAACGCATTAACGGTTTTGATGGCCATCATCGGGCCTTCAAATGTTGACATGCCGTAAAATGACAGGGAAACCACAAGGAAGCGCAGAATCGGATCGGTGCGCAGCTTATGCCATGCCCCCGAGAGAGTCATCATGCCGTTGATCATGCCACCCCAGGAAGGTGCGAGCAGAATCAGAGACATGATCATGCCTGCAGTCTGTGCCCAGTCAGGAAGTGCAGAATAGTGCAAATGGTGGCCACCTGCCCATACATAGGTTGCAACCAGCGCCCAGAAGTGAACGATCGACAAACGGTAGGAATAAACAGGACGATTAGCCTGTTTGGGTACAAAGTAGTACATCATGCCCAGGAAGCCGGCAGTCAGGAAGAAACCAACGGCATTGTGCCCCCACCACCATTGCATCATCGCATCCGTTACACCTGCATAAGCGGAGTAGGATTTCCATCCACTTGCTGGCAGAGCGAGATTGTTTGCAACATAAAGAAAGGCAATGGTGATAATGAATGCACCATAAAACCAGTTAGCTACATAAATGTGGGGGGTACTGCGCTTGGTAATCGTACCAAAGAATACAATGGCGTAAGCCACCCATACGACGGTGACCAGTATGTCAATCGGCCACTCCAGCTCTGCATATTCCTTCGTTGAGGTAAGGCCCATGGGCAGAGTAATAACGGCCGCAACCATAACGGCCTGCCAACCCCAGAAGGTGAAAGCAGCCAGCCGGTCTGAGATAAGACGAGCCTGACACGTTCTCTGTACAACATAATACGATGTACCAATCAGGGCCGAACCACCAAACCCGTAAATGACCAGGTTAGTATGGAGTGGGCGGAGCCTGCCAAAGTGGCTCCAGGCGAAGTCCAGGTTCATTGATGGCCAGAAGAGTTGAGACGCAATAAGTACGCCCATACTCATGCCAATAATGCCCCAAACCAGTGCCGCAATGGTGAACTGCCTCACCACTTTGTAGTTATAGGTCAAATTTGCATTTACTGTACTCATAGCCCTACCGATAGGTTTGAGAAGCGGGAAAATGTGCGGGCGGGAGTATGGACAAACCATGGATAATTTGCAATGACCGGAGTCAACTCCGGAAGCCTCGCAAATCCGCCCGAATCAGTAACATGGCGATAGGACTGCTATGTTTCTGACTAGTTTTTTTGCGTCAGCCAGTTTCAGTCTGAACGGCTTCCGACCGACATTGTCGATAGTATAGTTCAAGCTACAACCGCTTGATTGCGACCTTTGTTTTTTGCGCGATAAAGAGCACTGTCCGCCCTTTCAAACAGGTCATCCGGCTTTTCACCGTGGGTAAGTGAGGCAAGGCCGGCACTTAATGTAAGCGTTGCCGTTGCACCGTCTGGAGCAATCAGCCGGGCGTTCGCTATCTCATGAAGTACTGCCTTACATACACTCAAGCCGCCTTCTATATCTGTGCCGGGCAAAAGCATTGCAAATTCTTCTCCGCCAAAACGAATAGCGGTATCTCTGGGGCGCTTCAGATGCCGGGTCAGGATTTCGGCGATTAGTTGCAGGCAGGTATCACCAAAGCTGTGTCCCCAGGTGTCGTTTATGTTCTTGAAGTGATCGGCATCAAGCAAAATCAACGTAAACGGTTGGCCTGTGCGATGCGTTTCTGCACAAAGCTCAGGCAGCATGTGGTCCAGATATCGCCGGTTATTGAGCCCCGTCAATGCGTCATTCAGGCTCAGGGCAGCTAATTGCCGGTTAGCTTTTTCCAGCTCTCTCATCGTGGTTCGAAGTTGTGCTGTGCGCTCATGCACTTTGAACTCGAGATCGGTTCGGGCGTCGTGTTCTGCAGCCAGCAGTTTTTCACTAAGCAGTCGCCAGCGCTGAACCATAGCGTAGTTCAGTAGTAAAACCTGCCCGCCTGCAGCAATCTGCATCATGCTTTCTCTGGCAAGGAAGTCGGTCAGATATCCAAAGGCCGCAAGCGCATAGACCAGCCCGCCCACAAGCAGTGTCAACCAGGCGAGCAGATACCAGAATGCCGGTTGATAGCCCTGTCGCCAGCGTGCAATAGCAATCACAAACAGGCAGCAAACAACAGTCATTGCCAGAATCGTGTTTATCAGAATGACTTTTTCGTACGGCAGAATAAAGGACAGCAATACAAATGCAGAGCAACTCCAAACCAGGCTCTTAAGGATAGTCTCTGACTTTGTGTTTTTCTCGATTTCTAAAAACGAGCGCCCAAAC
>DATJDA010000108.1:0-9568 GCA_035497695.1 Marinobacter sp.
CCGCAAACGGGAATCGAACTGGCGACCCTTCTGATGCACCCGGTTGATGACCTCGGCCAGGCGGAACTGGTAGGATTGACGGCAACAAGGGCTGGATCCGCACCTTTCCGCAGGAGTTCGCAGCGGTCGTAAGGCGCTGAGTTACATAGGTTTGGCGCAGGGTTCCACCCCACCACCAACTTAACGAATCAAGCCCCTTTTCAGGGGCTTTTTTCATTTCAGGCTACCTTCGCCCCTGCGTTCAGGCGCAGTTGCAGCTTGTGGCTATAAAACACCAATTTGGGCTTTTTTCCATGAACTCCCAGTTCTCTCAGCCGCTGGGCCATGGCATGGGAGCTTGAGCCAACCGTTGCCCGGATACTGCCCGGCCTGCACACGCGGCCACCACCACGGGTAACAACCAGCGTTCTTATCAGATCACCGTTGTGCCGGGAGTAAAGTAACGGATCCAGTTGCGGGCCGGGGATGCCGAACCCTGGCTTGCCACTCATCGTCAGAATGGTGTCTTTACCTTTTGGGTCTTTCACGGTGCTGCTGAAGTCAGTTTCTGACAGTGAAAAGCTTATATCCGTAACAAATTTCGGAAACCCCCACACCTCTTTACCCGCTGCACAAGCGGCTGCGGTGGTAACCGGAAGGTCTACAACAGTAAGGCCGAGCTTACGAGCGTCGAGAGGCTGGTACATAGCAAGCCATGGGTGCCTGGGTTGAGGTGTGCCGGCCGGCACTGTAGCGATTGCCACGCCAACTTCGTTATAAACGCCAACCTCTGTGTCACGGTACTCGTATATCGCAATTGCCACTAATGCTTTGTTGCCGGAAAACGTTACAACATCCAGTGCTGGCGCATTCAACACCGTTTGGGCCTTGTCCAGATCAACTTCATAAAGCGCCAGAAAGTTCGAGTTATCATAATAAAGAATGGGAAGATTTATCGTGCCCTCCCTGGTTTCAAAAGGCGTAAGAGGGTACTGGAAGAAAGGATCCTGATGCCAGTTTGCCATGGTTAAACTCCAATACTTGTTGACGGTAATTGAGAATCAAAAGGCAGCAGCTGATCCTGCCAGTCTTCGATAACAGCAAGCTGGTTGATCTGATTGGTGCCTTCAAATATCCGGGTCAGGCGAACATCCCGGAATATTTTTTCGATGTTTTGTTCATGCAGTCCGCCGTGGTCGGCGAGGAGGTCCAAAGCCATTTCCACCACAACCTGAGCGCGATCTGTTGCGTGAAACTTACAGGTGGAGGCGGTTAGCTGGCGAGGCTTCCAGGCATGCTGCGCTTCCTGCCAGACCATACTGCGAATGGCCCGGGTTTCTGCCAGCATGGTGGCAAGGTGCTGCTGTACATCCTGATAATGAACCAGAGCTTTACCACCCAGTTGATAGCTACACGCAAACTTTACGGCTTCTTCTGTTGCCGCCCGCGCAAACCCGACCGCCATCGAGGCAACCGGAATCCGGGATGTATTCAGGCTGGCTCTGTTCAATACCCAACCTTTGCGCAAACCGCCGATAACATGGCTGTCTGGTACAAATACATCGGTAAATTCCAGCTCTGCGGCACCGGATGCGCGCATGCCCATTTTCATTTCTGTTCTTGCCACGCTGAATCCAGGGCTTTCAGCGTCTACATAAAAGCATGTCCAGGACTCCATACCCTCGCCCTTCAGCGCTGCAAATACTGTCAACGATCGGGCCATGTCACCGCCGCTTATGAAGCATTTACGGCCATTCAGCTTCCAGCCTCCGGAGCATTGGGTGGCAACTACTCCCGGCTTATAGGTACTGGCACCGTGCCCGTCTTCGGCGTCTGATCCTGCACCTGGCTCGGTAATAGCGAAGGCCACCAGATAGGGGTCTCCACTGTGACAAGAGCGATAAACAGGTGCCAAAAAGCGACGAATTACCCGAATATCTCCGGAGAGCAAGAGCGGGATGCAACCCAGATGATGAGCTGAAAGCAGCAGCATCAGCCCACCACAAACCCGGCTGAACTCCTCTACCACCAGGCTGGACTGCCATACGGGCGGGTAAAGGCCTCTACGCCAATCCATGCTACCTATCGGTTTGGGCAGGAAGTAGCTTAACCAACCCTCCTTTCCTGCGATCTTTAACAGGTTATTGATCGCAGGAGACTGCAGGTCTGGTGATGCATGCGCAGCAAGATCTGCGTCTGCCACCAGAGGTGCCATATGCGTTTCAGCAAAGGCTTTGGCCTGCCTGCGAAGTTGCGCCAGCGGCGCTGGCAACCTGCGAGTATCCGTTTCCCACAAGTCATTACGCTGATAGTTCGTCATCTGCTGAGCGATCTTGGGGAGATCATGAAACTGCCAATGCGGGGCCAGTTTGTGATCAGCAGGCAGGTGGCCTTCAAGGTGTTCCGGCTTGGTCATTATCTACACTCCTGCACACACATGAATGAACAATGGGATTTCTCGAATACCACCACTTTGTAAGCGCAGCATGTTCTGATCGCGCAACAACTTTTCCGGACCACAATCCTGCATGTAGCCAACTCCGCCATGTACTTGCATCACAAGGTTTGCCGCCTGGCAAAGTCTGGGGTGGAGTTGTTGCCGCGCCATCAGAAGGCCTTCAGGAGTTAGCTCGGATAGCGGTTTTGTCAGCCCGTTCAACGTAAGGTCCGCTTCCCATTGCGCTTGTCGGATATTTGCCAGCATTGTCTGAACGGCCGGGTGCCGATTAATAATCTGACCACCCTGCCGACGCATGGCTGCGTAAGCTTGCGCCAGTGCCTCACCGTGCTGATTGATGCCGGCCGCTATGGCGAGCAAGCCCAGGGCATCCAGAATCAATAGTGAAGAAACCTGTTGTCGGTTTGCTTTAACAACCGTTCCGGCACCAGAATTTGCGGTAACTTGCCACGCGCTCAGCTCGTCCAGTCCGTGTTGTGGTCGGCATAGGGTTGCTGTCATTTGCTCACGGTTCAGAAGCTGCCAGCATAAAGCCCCTTCGTGCCAAACGAGCCAGATCAGATCCTGCCATTGTGGTGCGGCGATGATGGTTGTTGGTTGTGCACGGCGATCAACCCAGTCTGCCAGCAATGACTCATCTTCGATGTCGCACTTCTGTGCCAGCCAGCGTGCCAGCGCCCCTCTCGCCAGCCCATGATGGCCTGCCGTGGCAACCGTCAAGACCAGTGGTTTGATCTGCTTTTTCTTGAGAGTTACGCCAATCGCGCCGGCCAGAAATCGGGCTAAGGCGTTCCGGTGCCATGCCAGGGCAATTCCGGCGTTCACAGAGGCAATCTGCTTAAGGGCATCAACCGTGAATGCTATGGCGCTTATATCCTCGGGCTGCGCCCATAGAGCGAAGCCCGGCTCCTGATCATCACCTGGCAGAATGCCGAGCTCATGAGCGGCCTGACTGAGCTCCGAGATTGCATCAGCAGTGGCTGGCAATTCCGGGCGACGGGTTACCGCTGCAATTTTTGAACTACTGAAGCGGCAGACCTCATCCATTAATGGCTGAAGGTCTTCCACCAAAACAGAGGATGCACACATAAAAGGTACCTGATCTGCTGTTTTTATGATCAGGATCAGCCTATGCGCTTATTGGTCTTGTGCGAATACTGAACAGGGACAATAATCTTAGTTTTCAGGCCACGGAAGCCAACATAATGAAATTACTGGATTTCAGACGCAGTATTGCCAGCGTTCGTCTGATGGTTGAATACGCAGTGGAGCATGGCGCGACCACCGGGGAGCTATTGGAAGATAGCCAGATATCCACCGCCTTATTCGCGAATCCAAATACTGAGATTACAGCCGGCCAGGAGTTACAGGTCATTCAGAACCTTATTGACAGGTTTGATGATGTAGAGGTGATCGCCCGAGACATTGGCCAAAGGTATCATTGCTCGGCTTACGGGTTATGGGGGTATGGCCTTATGTGCAGTGCCACGGTTGGGGAAGCCTTACAACTGGCGCTGCGCTTCTTGCCCCTCACCTATGCGTTCACCATAATTTCGTATTATGAAGAAGGCAGCATGGGGTTTGTGGACTTTGGTGAGCCACAACTGGAGAGCCGTCTTAAGCAGTTTGTTCTGATCAGGGACGTTGCAGCAGCCATTGTTCTCATGCAGGAACTGGCGGGAGAGTCTTTCAGGTTTGTCGAGGTTTCTCCCAGTACTTTTGCGTTTTCCAGAGACCAGTTAAATCAAAAACTACCGCAATCAAATCCGGTAACTGCAGCCCTTTGCGAGCAACAGTGTCGTGCTTTAATGGAGCAGCGGCGAAGCTACGCCGGGGTGCAGGCAATCGTCACTCATTACCTGCAGAACTCAGGCACCCACGTACCCTCACTATTAGCGACTGCCAGGTTTTTGCATATGAGTGAACGAACCTTGAAGCGCCATTTACAGGCAGAAGGCGTCAGCTTTCGTCAACTGCTGGAAAAAGTTCGGAGAGAGAAGGCTGAGCGACTTCTGAATCAAGGTGGTGTGGGTATTTCAGAAATTGCAGACCATCTCGGATTCAGCGATGCATCAACCTTCTCTCAGGCGTTCAAGCGCTGGACGGGGAAAGCACCCAGCTATTGGGCCAGACAATAACTTGTTTCCTGAGCAGCAGGGAAAATAAAAGTTCACTCTTTCCCCGCAAAACATAACTGCTACTATTATTGCTGATTACTACTGGCACATAAGCTTGCTACCTTTTGTATGTGTCACAACTCATGTAACGCAAAAAACATCACTGCCTGGTGGTGTTGTGGTATTTGACAAGGGCCGGCGCTATGTCCAACAAAACAAAGCAAACACAAAAACTACTTTTGTTCCGGCTATCTGACCGACAACTATTTGGCATTGGCACCCTGAAAATCCGGGAAATTCTGCCACTCATGCGGCTGACCAAGCTGCCGTACAGCCATAGCGCAGTAATTGGCACTGCAACCTTCCGGGATTCGGCGGTACCGGTAATTGATATGGCCGCGGCTGTTGGTTATCCCGCCCTCACAGAGGAAGAGCGTGCTAATGGCTCGGTGATTATTACCGACGTCCAGCGTCAGGAGATTGGTTTTCTGGTGCGTGGTGTTCAGCAGATTATCGAAACAGACTGGAAACAGGTTATGCCACCCCCGCGTGCGCTCAACAAAGCCTTTATTACCGGCTTGCTGGATGTTGATGGCGATATCATTCAGCTACTGGATGTCGAGTTGTTGCTGGCGAAGGTTTATCCTGAATCGCTTAATGCTCAGGACGTTATGCTGACTGATGTGCAGAGTGGCATTCTCAAGTCTCTTAATATTCTGATGGTGGATGACTCCTACGTTGCCCGCAAGCAGCTTTCCGACGTGTTGGACAGTAAAGATATTTCTTACCAGGTCACCTCCAACGGCGACAATGCCTTACAGATTCTTCTGAGCGAGCATGAATCCGGACGTCCGGTTGACATTCTGGTAAGCGATATTGAAATGCCTGGCCTGGATGGCTACGAGCTGACCTTCAATATTCGCGACAACAGTGCACTGAAGCAGCCATACATTATTTTGCATACTTCTCTGAACAGTGAAATGAGCCTGAGCTACGCCAACCAGGTGGGTGCTAACGAGGCACTCACCAAGTTTGACGCCGAGGAACTGCTGCAGGCAATGTTGCGGGGCGCGAACCAGATAGCATAAGTGTTAAAGCTGACGGGTTAACTCTGCCAACTCAACATTAAATACACGGTGATTTTCGCTGTAATCCACCGGCACACTCACCAGATGCACCCCACCTGCCTCAAAAGATTGCTCCAGCGTTGGCCGCAGATCTTCCGTACGGGCGATATGATGGCCTGAAGCACCGTGAGCGTCGGCGTATTTAACAAAATCCGGATTGCTGAAGTCGAGCCCAAAATCTTTAAAGCCATCGGTTTCCTGCTTCCATTTGATCATGCCATACGCCTTGTCACAGATAATCAGCACAATCAGGTTCAGCTTTAAGCGCACTGCGGTCTCCAACTCCTGACTGTTCATCAGGAAGCCGCCATCTCCACAAATCGCCATTACCTTAAGGTTCGGATACAGCATTGCTGCCATCATGGCACTGGGTAAGCCTGCCCCCATTGACGCCAGTGCATTATCCAAAAGCACCGTATTATTATCATAGGCAGGATAATTCCGGGCAAACCAGATCTTATACATGCCATTATCCAGAGCAATAATGCCGTCTTCCGGGACAGCCCGGCGCACGTCACGCACAATACGTTGCGGAATAATGGGGAAACGATCATCTTCAGCCCGGTCTTTCAGGTGCTTATCGGCAGCCCGTTTCACTTCCATGAATCGTGTCAAGTCATGATCAGGACACTGCCCGCAATGTTTTGCCAGGTAATTAACACTGTTGGCAATGTCGCCTATAACCTCATGCTGCGGGAAATACATCGGGTTCACATCTGCAGTATTGAAGTTCACATGAATAACCTGCTTGCCGCCTGGCGTCATGAAAAACGGGGGTTTTTCTACAACGTCGTGCCCTACGTTAATCACCAGATCGGCATGATCAATAGCACAATGCACAAAGTCTCCTGATGACAGAGCCGCCGTTCCCAAATACCGGGGGTGGCGCTCATCTATTACGCCCTTACCCATTTGTGTGGTAAAGAACGGAACGCCGGTAGCTTCGACCAACTGTATCAATGCTGCCGAAACCCGCTTACGATTAGCGCCGGCTCCGATCATGATCAGTGGATGCTTTGCCTGCCGCAGCATATCGCACGCCATATCCAGGCTTTTTCTGCTGGCCGTTGGCCGTCTGGCGTCGCTGGGCTGGAAAATATGGGTATCCGGGGCAGGAACTTCTTCTGCAATATCTTCGGGCAACTCGAGATGTACGGCGCCAGGGCGCTCTTCCAGCGCCTGGCGAAATGCATCCCGGACTTTCGCAGGGATAGTGTTGGCATTACTGATCTGGTGGGTATATTTGGTGAGTGGACGCATAAGATCTACTACATCCACTATCTGAAACAAGCCTTGCTTTGATGATTTGATCGGTTTTTGCCCGGAGATCATCATCATTGGCATAGCGCCAAGCTGGGCATAAGCGGCGGCGGTCATCAAATTGGTCGCACCCGGCCCGAGGGTAGACATGCAAACCCCCACGGCGCCCGTCAGGCGGCCATAAGTAGCTGCCATAAAGCCGGCGGCCTGTTCGTGGCGATTCAGTATCAACTGAATGCCTGACGTCCTCAGCGCCTCCAGAAGGCCCAGGTTCTCCTCGCCCGGCACCGCAAACAGATACTTAACGCCCTCGCGCCCCAACGCTTTTATGAACAGTTCTGCGCCATTGTTTGCACCAGCAGGTTGTTCCTCGCTCATAGTCTTCTCCCGACTAATGAATTAGACCCCGAGAATAACACCCTTTTTCTGGCACAAAAAAGCAGACCGGAATGGTCTGCTTTTTGTTAAACCCGCAAACGCCTGATTATTTGCGTTTTCTTGCAACAACCAGCCCAGCAAGACCCAGGCCCAGCAACAAGAAAGAAGAAGGCTCAGGCACTGCCAATATGGTGATTTTCCACTCTTCAGTCTCGCCCTGATAGTAGTGGCCAGTTGGGCCAAGCAAGCTCTGGTAATTGTTTTTATTTTTAGGCTTCCACTGATTGTCCCAATTGGAAATCATGGAATGGCTGCAGGTTACTATCGCGCGCAGCCAGGTTTCACCAATGTGGGCATTGGTCAAATAAAAATCATCAGAGAAAAATACGATATCAGGCGTATCTGGTGTGCGGTTGGTACCTAATGCACTTTCAACCGCTGTGTTAACGACATTCTTTTTGGTAGAAATAACATGCTCACCGTAAACAATCTGATCCGATGAGTCGAAAGTGCCGTCCTGGCCCCAATCCAGCCATGCACCCAAGTGATCGGCATAGTGAGTGCCAACGTTATCTTTGTGCATATTGAACTTGAATTTAACAGTCTGGCCTACAAACAGGTCATCACGGCCCCAGGTCACGCCGTTATCGACTGTCCATGAAACGCCATACTGATCACCATTGGCCGTATCTGCCAACTCTTGCCACTGTGTGGTGTTATGGGATGTGGTCCCATAGGAAACCGGAATTGCATAACTCTGAGCCGAGAAAGCAAGAATCGGTAAACTCAGAAGAAAAGCACGGGATATGTTTTTCATGGATTATCTTCTTCTTAACATCAGGTGAATGACACATCGCCAATTGCTGATTAAATGAGCATATTGCGTGCCATCACCCACAGAATATTGATCTCCAACACTTTTACTACAACTTGTTTGATAATGATTTCTATTCAGCGGTTGCTGGTCCGGATACATGTAAAAAAACCTGACAGTAAATCACCCAAACCACACAACCACTTACTTTGAGCAGCGCGCGAAAATCAAGCCAGCAGCTTAAGTGTCGAAAGCGTGCGCGCCCGTATCTTCGTCAGCAACGCTTCATCATTAACCAGTGATTGCCCGTAAGAGGGGACCAGCAACCTCAGTCGCTCCTGCCACTCGGCGGTCTTCATCTGCTCTGGAAAACATCTTTCAAGCACTGTCAACATTGCATTAGCAGCCGTTGAAGCACCGGGCGATGCACCCAGAAGCGCGGCAAGCGTACCATCTTTTGAGGCAACAATTTCGGTACCGAACTCGAGCTTGCCACCGCCTCCTTCAGCCTCTTTTATGATCTGTACCCGCTGACCGGCTACTTGCAGCTTCCAGTCGTCCTCACAGGCATCCGGGAAGAAGTTACGCAGAGATTCCACACGATCGCTGTGCGATTGGAAGGCCTCGCCAATCAGGTAGCGGGTAAGATCCATATTGCTCTTGCTTACCGACAGCATGGGACGCAAATTGCCAAGTTTGACCGAACCAAACAGGTCAAACATGGAGCCTTGCTTCAGGAACCGTGTGGTAAAGCCCGCAAAGGGACCAAAAAGCAACGCCGGCTCGCCATTGATAATACGGGTATCAAGGTGTGGGACGGACATTGGCGGTGCACCGATTGGAGCCTTTCCGTACACTTTGGAATGATGCTGTTTGACAATTTCCGGCTTCCGGCATACCAGCCATTGGCCACTAACCGGGAAGCCGCCGTAACCCCGGGCTTCTTCAATGCCGGATTTCTGCAGTAAAGGTAATGCACCACCGCCAGCGCCCAGAAAAACAAATCCGGCCTCAAGCTTGGTCAGCACACCTGTGTTCTGATTCTTCACCCGGACTTTCCAGCGGCCATTATCGCGCTGGTCAATGTAGTGCACCGGGCTATCCAGCATCAGCTCAAAGCCTGGCTGGGTTTCCAGGTACTTCACCATACTTCGTGTTAACGAGCCGAAATCCACATCAGCACCGTGTTTGACACGGGTGGCAGCAACACGCTGCATTGGGTCACGGTGCTTAACAATCAGCGGCATCCACTGTTTCAGGTCTTCGGGTGACTCGGTATATTCCATGTCACGGAACAAGTGGTGTGCACTCATGCGCTCAAAACGACGCTTGAGAAAAGCCACGTCGTGCTCGCCCCAGACAAAACTCTGGTGCGGTGTCCTGTGCATGAACGTTTCGGGCGCGGGCAGCATGCCCTGCTCAACCAGGTAAGACC
>DATJDA010000109.1:0-5231 GCA_035497695.1 Marinobacter sp.
CAACAAGGGCAGCGTATCCATACGCATGCTGTTTCATAGCTAATGTCTCTGTTAGTGTTTTTAGAGCCAGTTTCGACGCCGACTCTTCTGCCGTCCGGTTTATTCTTGGTTTTACCGATACAAACAGGTGGCTCATCGTTATTTTTAAATAATCTTTTATTAGCCACACGTACACTATAGCCGAGACGCCAGGGCCAATAGAGTGAGCACGGTCACAATCGGTGATGACAAGACGTTAACCAGCCCAACATCCTGAACCAACCATGATCACGATCACAAAATACCCGGGCACTTAAACCAGTAACTAATGTGTACATCCTATCTACTGGTATACTCGCGCCGATACTTTTATTCATTACGGCAGGATTCATGACCATTCGCATTCTGATTTGCGACGATTCAACGCTTGCGCGAAAGCAAATGGCGCGGGTTCTTCCAGAAAGCCTGAGCACAGACATAAACTTTGCCGAGGATGGAAAAGAAGCCGTAGAAATGCTTCGGAAACATAAGGCCGAACTGCTGTTTCTTGACCTGAACATGCCCGTAATGGACGGCTACGAAGTTCTGGAAGTTATCCTGAAAGAAGATCTGCCGGTTTTAACCATTGTCGTATCTGGAGATATTCAACCCGAAGCCCGCGAGCGCGTGCGTAAATTGGGAGCGATCGGCTTTATAAAGAAGCCGACAACGTCTGATACGGTTATGGATCTGCTCATCGAGTACGGCTTTTACAGTGCGAGCGAGATGGAAAGTGCCGCCTTGAACGACGGCGACCTTACCAGTGAAAGCCGGGATACTACGCCGGAAATATCGGTATCGCTGAACGATTATCTGCAAGAGATTGCCAACGTCGCCATGGGTCGATCGTCAGATCTGCTGGCGCGTCTGCTCCGCGTTTTTGTACAGCAACCTATTCCAAAGGTTGCCTTTATCGCCAATTCTGAGCTCCACATGGCGATATCTGCAACTCAGAACACCAGCACCTATTCTGCGGTGTGTCAGGGTTTTACGGGTGGTGGAATCGCGGGTGAAGCATTATTGCTCTTTGCCGATTCGAGCTTTCAGGAAATGTCTGAAATGCTCCACTACGATACCCATGAGGGTGAATCTGTCAGCGTAGAAGTGCTGATGGACATGTCGAGTATTCTCTTTGGAGCGTTTCTCAAAGGCATGGGTGACCAACTGGACCTGAAATTTGGCCTTGGCCACCCAACGGTTATTGGTCAAAAACAACAGATTACCGATTTGCTGGAACACCACAGCTCGCGGGTAGAACAGCTTCTATGTATTGAAATCAGCTATACGCTCGAGGAACGGAATATCCAGTGTGATATGTTGGTCTTACTGACAGAAGATTCCCTACCCTTCCTCGAACAACGCCTTGATTATCTGGTGGATTGAACCATGGCCATTAACGAATCAGAAGCCAACTCCTTTCACTGGCTGGTTGATATGCTCGAGTCGGTTGAGGTCGGGCTGGTGGTTCTGGATCTTGATTTCCGGATTCAGGCCTGGAACGGCTTTATGGAAAATCATAGCGGCATTACCGCCAATAAAATCCGGGATCAAGTGCTGTTTGATGTTTTTCCGGATATCCCGAGAGCCTGGCTAACCCGAAAAGTAGACGCCGTTGTGTTGCTCAATACCCGTGGATTTACATCCTGGGAGCAACGCCCCTATCTGTTCAAGTTCCGAAACGCCCGGCCTATTACCGGCACCGAAGAGTTTATGTTCCAGAATCTCACCATCAGCCCGCTTTCCGGCACCACGGGTGAGGTCGAAAAGGTATGCCTGATGGTATACGACGTAACCGACGTTGCCAGTGGCAAAAGAGCGCTGGAAAAAGCCAACAAGCAACTCGCCAAACTCAGCATGACCGACATCTTAACCGGCCTGCTTAACCGCGGCACCTGGGAAAATCTGGTGGCTGCAGAGTACGAGCGCTATCGCCGTTATGGGCACCCGACATCTCTGGTTATGTTTGATATTGACCACTTCAAAAAGGTAAACGACACCTATGGCCATCTGGCTGGTGACGAAGTGATCAAACATACAGCGGCTGTTACCAAAAACAGCCTGAGACTATCCGACAGCCCTGGCCGCTATGGTGGTGAAGAGTTCGGAATTATTCTGCCGGAAACCGACAGCACAGACGCCAAGGCAATCTGCGAACGAATAAGAGAAGTCATTGCTGCCAGCACCGTAGAAACCAGCGTCGGGCCCATTCAATACAAAATCAGCATGGGTGTTGCGCAACTAACCGATAAGCCCCAGAACTACATGGAATGGCTACAACAGGCGGATGAAGCTTTATATAAGGCAAAGGAAACTGGCAGAAACAGAACGTGCGTGTTTGGTGCGTAAACAAGGGGCCAGAATTCGACTACTCTCTGACCCCGGTTTCGGCTAGTTTTGCTGCCAGCTCTGTACTGCTTCCTTACCGTGCTGCTTACGCCACGTATTCAAGGTTTTGTGATTACCGCCACGGGTTTCAACCACTTCACCTGTGTGGGGGTTTTTGTAGGTTTTCAGAGGGCGCTTCGGACGGCTGCCAGAGGTGCTGCCAACAGCAACGCCACCCAGAGAAGGATCTATGGCAGTGAGGATTTGAAGTACATCTTTTGGTGATTTGCCATGCTCATTCATTAAATCGCGAACCTTACGCTCAAACTCCAACTGGCCCTTCAGAGCCTGATCGTTCTCGAGCTGTTCCAACTCTGAAGCGAGCTTTTCCATAAGCTGTTTTTTCTGATAGTAATCGTTAATCTTTGCCATGGAATTAAAACCTTATTTCAAAAGAGGGTTTTAAAGAATGTATAACACTAATACTAATACGCCGGTAATAATAATGAAATTACTCAACTATCGCAAAGCTATTTGCATACATATTATTCATATAAACAAAAAAGCCGATCAACTTGACCGGCTTTTTTGTTTATATGTAACGCTATTACAATCTAAGATTCGCTTCTCTCACCAGGGATAAGTACGTCTGTTGTCAGAAATGACTGAAAGCACGTTTTCAATGCCTGTTTCGCTTCATGATCACCGTGCACAATCCGGATTTCTCTGGGCGGTTTGGGAATACCTTTTACAAAGCGAACAAGATCAGACTGGCCTGCATGGGCCGAATACCCGCCCACCTGATGAACCTGAGCGCGAATATTGTACCTTTCGCCATCCAGCTCTACCCAGCCGCCACTTGGCCCATATTTCAAAATATCCCGGCCGGGCGTACCTTCCGCCTGATAGCCCACGAATAAAATATCATTACGCACTTCGCCCAGCATCGCCTTCAGATAATTAACAATACGACCGCCGGCACACATACCGGAACCGGCCAAAACAACACACGGGCGATGAGACTCAGCCAGATAACGCACTGCATTCAGATGGTCTTCGTGGGAATCGATAACCGTTAACTGCTCAAAAGATAGTGGGTGCCGGCCCTGTGCAATCAGCTCGCGGGCCTCGGCATCCCAGAATGGCTTAAGACTGCGATAAATGCGGGTGAAATTAGCCGCCAGAGGAGAGTCTACAATGAACTTGAGATCGCGCCAGGTAAATGGGCGCTCGGGATCCGGGGTGAACTTGGAACCAGAACCCGAATCGGCGCCGATTTCCCAATCCACACCAATTTCATCGTCACCAAACTCATCAATAAGGCTCTCAATCTCATAAAGAAGCTCCTGAGTGCGGCCAATACTAAATGCTGGCACCAGCACCGTACCGCCATCCGCAAGGGCTCTCTCCAAAATACTTTTTAATCGGAAACGCCGTGTGCTTCGATCTTCGTGGTCTTTGTCGCCATAGGTACTCTCAATAACCAGCCGATCGGCCCTTTCAGGAGGCCTGGCCTCAGGCAGAAGCGGTGAATGCGGAGCACCAAGATCGCCACTAAAAACAATCCGTTCTTCCTGCGCCCCACCTGTTGCCTGGCACTCAATATACGCAGAACCAAGAATATGGCCGGCCGGCTGCAGGCGAACCGACAGCGAATGGTCTTCACCAGTAAATACCGGGTGCCACTGGCCATAACTGACAGGCACAAGACGGCTGCGGATTAACCCAAGCACCCGTTCAATCAGTGCGCCATCCCGAGTAAAGCCAATTTTCAAGGCATCTTCAAGGATTTCCGGCAGCATAATAGCCGAAGGTTCGGAACAGATAATCGGCCCCGAGAACCCTGCCGCCAGCAAATAGGGAATCCGCCCGACATGGTCAATATGAACGTGAGTAACAACCAGCGCCCGAATATGGTCTATGGGGAAATCAATTGAAAGATCAGAAGGGGCAGAATCTTTGTCACGGCCCTGAAACAGACCACAGTCAATAAGAATGCCCGCCTTGGTTTTACCGCTTCCAAGGGTAAGCTCGTGACAAGACCCCGTAACACCGGCAGTTGCACCGTGGTGGGAAATTTCAATCATGACAACATCCTTGTTGGTAACACTGACCGGCACTCAGGCCAGCAAACACTATACTGCGCTGATACGGCCAACCGGCTGAGGCTCAACATTCCACACCAGATCTTCCATTGCACCATTCGGAGCAAACCCTATGGGTGCCTCTTTCAGGATTCTGACCGCAGATTCGCAATCAAAACTCTGACTGGCACGCTGCAACTGGCTAAGAATATCCTCTACGCCAGCCCACGGCAGACACATCTCCCGGGCCATCATAATTCGTGGGTGAGCCGTGCCTTGCGGATCGTCGCCAATCAGCAACTCCTCGAATAACTTCTCTCCTGGCCGCAACCCGGTAAACGTTATCTCAATGCCGTCTGGGTGCTCTTTGGTTTTCTCGCGCAGGCCCATCAGATTAATCATCTTGCGGGCCAGATCAACAATCTTGACCGCCTCACCCATATCCAACACAAAAACCTCGCCGCCCTGCCCCATACTGCCTGCTTGCAGCACCAACTGACTGGCCTCGGGGATGGTCATGAAGTAACGGATAATATCCGGATGAGTAACCGTTACCGGGCCCCCTTCGCGTATCTGATCGCGAAACAAGGGAACAACCGAGCCAGATGACCCCAGCACGTTGCCAAAGCGCACCATAGAAAACACGGTTTTACTTTGCCGACGGGCCAGCCCCTGCAACACCAGCTCGGCCATACGCTTACTGGCGCCCATAACATTTGTGGGGCGCACGGCCTTATCCGTAGAAATCAGAACAAACCGATCGACACCGGCTGAAATCGCGGCCTCTGCCGCATGCAAAGTGCC
>DATJDA010000110.1:0-6335 GCA_035497695.1 Marinobacter sp.
GCCCAGCCCCTCCTCTCCAAATAACAGAAGAGCGACAGGCACCCCGAAATAACCGGTATTACCAGAGCCTGCGCACAGGGGAATAATACTGGCACTGCCATCCGTGATGACCTTTCTGGCCAGCTTCAGGTGCACGACACCAATCAGCGTTGCCATGCCACAAACCAGAAAGGGAAGAAAGATAACCTCAGCCGATAGCGGAGCTGCCATTACCCCGGCAAACACAATGGATGGCGTGATGATATAGAGCATGATCCCGGCTATATGCCTGCCACTTGCCTGCAGATACCGGCCGGCAACCCAGCCGAGCGCAACAGTGGCATACAAGGGAATCAGCTTTGCAAATAAAGCCAGTGCGGCGGCCATGGGCGCTCCAGACAACAGGAATACACACAAAAACAGGCGGCAAAGTTTACCACCTACTCCCCTGTAGGTAACTCCTTAACCCAATAGTGGGACTGCCGGTATTTTTTGATAATCATCAACCGGTCAAAAAGCACTTCCTATATCCTAGCGCCCGGGTCAGGTACTACACAAAACTGAGGAGTAAAACTAATGGCAGAGCGCTTTACCAAAAGCATGGCCAGGAACATATATGTAGGAGGCAGCACCTTCTTCATTCTGTTGTTCCTTGTGCTGACTTTTGACACTCAATCGAGAGCTATGCCCGAAAGGGATAACCGCGATCAGCTCACCGAGCAGGTGGAACACGGGAAGCATATCTGGGAACAGAACAACTGTATCGGTTGCCACTCGCTCTTGGGTGAAGGCGCGTACTTTGCTCCGGAACTGGCTAACGTGTTTCTGCGCCGTGGTGTTGGTGACAGCGACGTATTCAAGGCCTACATGAATGCCTGGATGAATGCCATGCCCACCAACGTTCCAGGCCGGCGGCAAATGCCACAATTCAATCTGACAGACGAAGAGATTGATGCACTGGCGGCGTTCCTGGAATGGACCTCGAAGATTAATACCAACAACTGGCCACCTAACGTCGAAGGTTAAGGGAACAGATATGAAATACGAATCCCAAAGGGTTGCCATGCCCTACTTTGTCTTTGCCCTGATTCTCTTCGCGGGACAGATCGTTTTCGGTCTGATTTTGGGGCTGCAGTACGTTGTCGGAGACTTCCTGTTTCCGGAGATTCCTTTTAACGTTGCCCGAATGGTGCACACCAATCTGTTGATTGTATGGTTGCTGTTCGGCTTCATGGGGGCAAGCTACTACCTGGTTCCGGAAGAGGCACAAACGGAGCTTTACAGCCCGTTACTGGCCAGGATTATGTTCTGGATTTTTGCCGTGACCGGCACTCTGACCATTCTTGGTTATTTGTTTGTGGATTATGCCACTCTGGCAGATCTCACCCTGAACAAATTGTGGCCGACCATGGGCCGGGAATTCCTGGAGCAACCCACTGTCGTCAAACTGGGGATTCTGGTTGTTATAGTGGGCTTTATATTCAACATTATGATGACTGCCCTCAAAGGCCGCAAAACGGTAATCAACATCGTTCTGGTTACCGGTTTGATTGGCCTCGCCCTGCTCTGGCTGTTTGCATTCTACAACCCGGGCAACCTTGCCACCGACAAGTACTTCTGGTGGTTTGTTGTACATCTTTGGGTTGAGGGTGTGTGGGAATTGATCATGGGCGCTATTTTGGCCTATGTGCTGATCAAGATTACCGGTGTCGACCGGGAAGTCATCGAAAAATGGCTGTATGTCATCATCGCCATGGCTCTGATCAGTGGAATTATCGGCACCGGCCACCACTTCTTCTGGATCGGGCCACCGGAGTACTGGCTGTGGCTGGGCTCTGTATTCTCAGCTCTGGAGCCTCTGCCGTTTTTCATGATGGTGCTGTTTGCATTCAACATGGTTAACCGGCGGCGGCGCAACCACCCGAACAAAGTTGCTTTGCTTTGGGCAATGGGAACCACAGTAATGGCCTTCCTGGGCGCGGGTGTATGGGGCTTCCTGCACTCACTGGCACCAGTGAATTACTTCACCCACGGTAGCCAGATTACCGCCGCTCACGGGCACATGGCCTTCTACGGGGCGTACGTAATGATTGTACTGACGATCATTTCCTACGCCATGCCCATCATGCGCGGCCGGCCTTACGGTAATAGTAATACGGCTCAGATCCTGGAAATGTGGGGTTTCTGGCTGATGACCATCTCTATGGTGTTCATTACACTTTTCCTCACGGGCGCCGGTATTTTGCAGGTCTGGCTACAACGCATACCGGAATCCGGAGACGCCTTGTCCTACATGGCGACCCAGGATCAGATCGCAATCTTCTACTGGGCGCGTCTGGTGTCTGGCTGCTTCTTCATGGCCGGGCTGGTGATCTACCTTGGCAGCTTCTTCATCAAGGGGCAGGCCACGGCGGCTGACGAAGTCCGTGGCCCTGCCACACTGGACTCCTGAGCAACTGCAATGGCCGGGGCTATCACGCCCCGGCCATTGTTTAACAGAACAAACCGAACAGGGAATACCGCTGATTTTACTGCACAGCTTTGACACTTAATCCGCCAGCGCGGGATCGTTACCGGGAGTCTGAGATGGAAGAATGGGTCGGGTTTAAGTGGCACAAATACATTACCCGTCATGCTTTAGGCGAATTTCCTGAGCACGCCGTATATCTGAAAGATGAAGCCCGTGGGTTAGGCATATTATTTCGTGCTCTTGGGGGCGATCCGGCACTCAGTCTGGTAACAGCCGAACCCCGGCATTTCCGGGTGCGCAGGCGTTTTTTACAAAAACTCGCAGGCACCCACCGAAAGTTTGAACTGGCCTGGCGCGATGATGAAAACCTGCGCTTGCCTGAACGACTGGCGCTGTTTCCCTCCAGCCAACTGAACCGTGACCTTTACCTGTGGCTGGCGGCGTTGGCGGCCTCACCTGAGCCCCAAAACACCGACTGGTTCACCAGCAATCAAATGCTGGTACAGACGGTACTGGCGCGTTGGCCGGGGCTGGAAAATGTTTACCAGAACCTGGTTACCCAGGTACTTCAGTGGCGCCCCGAACCAGAGAGCCTGGAGGGCAATGAAGCCTCTCGGGAGCGGGCTATCCGGCAAGCCCTGATTCACCCTGGCAGTGTTCGGAAGCTACCGGCTGCTGACACCGACCCTTGGCCAGTTGTACTTTGGTTATACCCGGCCCTGTCCAAGGCATTACCCGGCAAACGGGTAGACGGTGACGACGAAACCCAATCCAGCCCTGGCGGTCTGGCAAAGAAAAACAAACGGCGAAAGGCTGAACGGGTTGAAGAGTTTGACCGAGACCAGGGGCTGATGATCTTCCGGTTGGAAAGCCTGTTCTCCTGGAGCGAGTTTATTCCTGTCGACCGCGCCGGCGATGATACCGAAGAAGAGGACGCCGAGTCGGTGGCCGACGATATGGATATGATTTCCGTGTCCAATGATCGTAAAAATGCGGCGTCATCAATCAAGTTCGATCTGGACCTGCCCTCAGAAGAGAACGATGACCTGCGTCTTGGGCCCGGCATCCACTTCCCTGAATGGGACTGGCGAAGCCAGAGTTACCGTGAGAAATTCTGCTGCGTTCAGCCGATGCTGGCAAGAGAAGCAGAGCCCGCTGAGCTGCCCGAATCGTTGAAACGGCCGGCAAAGCAGTTGCAGCGACAGTTCCGTGCACTCAAACCGCTAAAGCAATGGCAGCGACGACAGGTTGAAGGTGAAGAACTGGATCTGGATGCTTGTCTTGATCGTGAAGTACAGCGCCGTGAAGGCAGCGGTGCCATTGACCAAAAGCTGTTTCGTCACTGCCAGCAAACACGGCGTGATCTGGCTTGCCTGGTGCTGGCGGATATCTCGCTGTCTACTGAAACCTATATCAACAATCACCACACGGTTATAGATGTTGTCAAAGATGGCCTGCAACTGCTGAGCGAGGCGCTCCAGGCCAGCCAAGACCCATTCGCCCTGTTTGCCTTTTCATCCCGCCGCCGGGACCATGTCCGGTTCCATCACATCAAGGGCTTTGATGAAGCCTACACTGGCACGATTCGCGGCCGCATTCAGGCTTTGGCACCAGGCTATTACACCAGAATGGGTGCAGCCATTCGCCAGGCTACCAAACAACTGCAGCAGCGCCATGAGCACCAGAAAATCCTGCTATTACTTACTGACGGCAAACCCAACGACCTTGATCTGTACGAGGGGCGTTACGGTGTAGAAGACACCCGCATGGCGGTGCAGGAGGCACACCGGGCCGGCCTTACGCCCTTTTGCGTAACCATAGATTCCGAGGCCAACGAATACCTGCCTTATGTCTTTGGCACCAGCAATTTCGTGGTCATTCACGACCCTGCTCAGCTCCCGCTGCAGCTTCCCAAACTCTATTTGAATCTGACCCACTGACCATGAGCACTAACACAACGGCAACAGCACGATATTTACCCGGTGATATAGCCGTATGGCTGTTTATCTTTGCGGAGCTGACGGTATTCGGCATTCTGTTCATCGGTTTTGCCGTGGCCCGCAGCCTGAACCCGGAAATGTTCCAGACCGGCCACGAAGTGCTGCACCCTATACTCGGCTTGGTGAACACAGCCGCATTGATTACCTCCAGCTATTTCGTTGCCACAGCCGTGCATCAACTAAGGCAAAGAGCCTCGGGCGTTGAATGGCGGCTTTGGGCAGCCTTGGCGGTGTCCTGCATTTATACCGTTGGTAAAATGTGGGAGTACGTGGACTTGTACAGCCAGGGCTACAACCTTGGCACCAACACCTTCTTCATGTTCTATTTCTTCCTGACCTTCTTCCACTTTATGCATGTGGTTCTTGGGCAGATCATCCTGATTGCCCTTGCCGTAAAAGTGCGCAGCGGAGAATACGATGGCTCAGATATGAATGGCATGGAGTCCGGTGCCTGCTATTGGCACATGGTTGATCTGGTGTGGCTGGTACTGTTCCCAATACTCTACGTTTTGTCCTGAGGAGGGCTGTTTATGCTGATGGTTTATATCGCCCTGATGGTTTGCACAGCTCTGCCGGTATTTGCCCTGCAGGCAGGTATGGGAATGGAATTTTTAGTATGGCTGGTATTCGTGATGATTATTATCAAAGCAGTACTGCTGGTCGATCACTTCATGGAAATGCGCAACGCGCCACCCGCCTGGCGGCTTACCGCGCAGATTTGGGCACCGGCTATTATTACCGTAGTGGCGGCATTTGAGGCGATAACCTGATCGCTACCAGATACCCGGTGCCGGCCGAAACCTTGGAGGTGGACGTCATTGCAGAAGGCTTTCCAAAACACGCTCAAGCACGTCCATGTGACGCTTGAGCTACGCCATCCATGGCTCCGCACAGTTTTGGAAAGCCTTCTGCAATGACATCTTCTGACTTCGGATTACAGCCATCTGACAGGAAAATAGGGCCTTTTATCGGACATAGCCCGCGCCAGAGAGACAATTCCCCACAACACAAAGCTTGTGTGCAAAACGGTTGCCCAAATCAGGGCGAACGTCCAGAAGTTCCCGGTATTCCCCCAAAACAACCATCCGGTAGCAATGCCTGAAATCATCAATACCGCACCGAGCACCGACATAAAAAGCGCCGCCCGGGTATGAGCACGGCGCAGATCACTGGCCCCGGAATCAAAGACAAACAAACCAACTAAAACCAAAAATGCCATTCCGGGGATAACGAGCAGATTCAGCAAGTACCAGGCAACAGGGAAAACAGCACCGCTAGGAGCTTCCGCCCACCCGTCCGAATACTGCATACACCACCTCCATCAACGAACTGACGGTAGCCTCGTCGTCTGAAAGGGGCTCAATCATACCGGCCCGACAAGCCACCTGTGCCGACAAACCGGCACGTATCAGTAATGCAGTATGGATCAACAAACGGGTTGATGCAGCTTCTTCAAGATCATGCTCTTTAAGGTTACGCAGGGCTGTCGCAAGGCTGACCAGTTGAGTGGCCAACTCGCGATCGCAACCAGCTTCTTCCACAACAATTGTCTGCTCAATTTCGGGAGCCGGATAATCAAATCTCAACGACACAAACCGTTGCCGGGTGCTGGGCTTCATACCTTTTAGCAGGCTCTGATAACCCGGGTTGTAAGACACCACCAACATGAATCCGGGTGCCGCAGTCAGCAGCTCTCCGGTACGTTCAACAGGCAGTTCGCGACGGTCATCAGCCAATGGGTGCAAAACAACAGTCGTATCTTTACGTGCTTCTACTACCTCATCCAGATAACAGATGCCGCCTTCCCGCACGGCTCTGGTCAACGGGCCGTCCTGCCAGTAGGTACCATCCGGACCAATAAGGTGACGGCCCACCAGGTCTGCGGC
>DATJDA010000111.1:0-2043 GCA_035497695.1 Marinobacter sp.
TCAACGGTAACTGAGCCACCCCAGCGATTCAGGAACTGGCGTACCAGGTATAATCCGTAGCCGTGAGCTTCCCCCGTTTTGGTACTTGTGCCCTTTTCAAAAATCTTTTGCTGGTCCGCTTCGGAAATGCCGGGCCCCTGATCTTCAACTTCAAAAATCAGGTCCTGGCCAAGATCGGTCATCGAGAGCTGAACTCTGCCACCTTCACCCGAGTGCAAGCGAGTGGCCTCCAGGGCATTGTCAATCAGATTTCCCAGCACGCTAACCAGTTGGTCCCGGGGCAGGTTGGCGGGTATGTCAATCATCTGGCTGTCCGGATCAATATAGAGCTGTAAGCCCATTTCCCGGGCGCGATTGTATTTGCCCAACAGGCAGCCAGCGATAATGGGGTCAGGTACAGCATCAAGGAGTAAATGGATCAGAGTCTGGTGTTCAAGAACTTCGCTGCCAATCAGGGTCAGAGCTTCCTGAGTGGCACCAATTTGAATTAATCCCGCAATGGTATGCAGTTTATTGGAGTATTCATGAGCCTGGCTGCGCAGTGTGTCGGCGTATTGCTGGATTCGGGTAAGCTGCCGGCTAACGCGATCAACTTCGTCCCGCAGGCGAAAGCTGGCCACGACCCCAATAATCTCATCGCCCTGGCGAACCGGCAGCCGATTAACAATCATGTGGCGATTTCGTAGCCACACCTCCCGGTCGAAGTCCGGCATGCCGGATTCCAGCACGGAGAGCAAATCGCTTCCCGGTAAAACCTCCTGAATCGGCATGCCAGGGAGGGAGATATCCGGCTTCAGCCCCAGTGTTTCCAGAGCGGTACGGTTTACCGTGGTAATAATGCCATCGCGATTGATTGCAATAATGCCTTCCCTGACGGACTGGAGTGTGGCGTCCTGCTCCTGAAACAGCCGGGCGATCTCCTCAGGCTCTAATCCGAAAATGGCCTTTTTGAACCAGCTTGCAATAATAATCGCCGCGAGAATGCTCACCAGCAGTACCAGGCCAACCACGCCGTAAAGTACAAAATTGTAGTGTTTAATTGTTGCTTCAATCTGATCAACGCCGTAGCCCACCGATACAATGCCGACTATTTCACCGGTTTTAGGTACCAAAACCGGCGCTTTGCCACGCATTGATTCACCCAGACTGCCGTGGTCTCTCGCAATGTATGCCTGGCCATGCACCAGAGCTTGCTCGCCGTCGTCGCCATCATCGTCTGCCATGGAGTGCCCGATCCGGGCAGGATTCGGGTGGGCCAGGCGGATGGATTCGTGATCGCCGATAACAATAAACAAGGCTTCGTTAGTGCGGGCTAGTCGTTCAGCAAGCTGATTCAGTTTAGCGATGTTCCGCTGTTGGATGCCCTCAACAATCAGCGGCGATGCAGCTACGGTTTTCGCCACCATCAGTGCCCGTTGGCCAATCTCGCCGTATAAAGAGTTGCTGAGGTAATACCCCGCAAAGGCTCCGATCAATGACGCCTGAAGGGCACTGACCAGACCCAGGGTGAGAATCATCCGGGTTTTTAATTTCGCTTTTCGGTACACGTTGATACTGGCTGCTTATTATCATTTTGATGTTAAGGGTAAAGCACAGTCAGCTATTTTACCTATGAACTTTATGAACAAAATGAGTTTTAGTTTTTTTAAAGGCATTACGTCCACAAGCTTCTGAGCACACCGGTCACCTTTTAATCTGTTTGGGAGACGCTCTGTAGGCCTGTCTGACAATGGCCGGGGCCATCAGCGAGTAATTACAAAAACAAATAAGAGGTGACCTTCATGTTCATTAGAAAATCTCTGTGTTTTATGGCTGCTGCAGCCATCAGTATGTCGGCTATGGCCTGGCAACCTTCCGGAAAAGTTGACTGTATTGCCCCTTCTGATCCTGGCGGCGGCTGGGACTTCACATGCCGCAGTGTTGGCAACACCTTGCAGAAGCTTGGTCTGGTCACGGGTAGTGTGCAAACCATCAATATGGCCGGTGCAGGCGGTGGAGTAGCTTTCGCCCACACCGTAAGTAAGCGGGCCAAGGATGACAAGC